>CADCTW010000229.1 GCA_902805735.1 uncultured Gemmatimonadota bacterium
CCCGCGAGCCGCGCCGCCCCATCCGCGGCCGCCGCGGCGGACACCGCCGGCCTGCGCCGCGCGCTGGAGCGGGCGATGAGCGGCTACGCGGGTGTGGCGGGCGTCAGCGTCGCCAACCTGCGCACGGGCGAGACGCTCTCCATCCGCGGCGCGGAGCCCTACCCGTCGGCATCGCTGATCAAGGTGGCGGTGCTGGTGGCGCTGCTGGAGGAGGTGTGGAACGGGTCGATCCGCCTGGACGAGCGCATCGGGATGATCGCGCGCGACCGGGTGGGCGGCTCGGGGGTGCTCAAGCACATGGCGTCCGGCCTGGACCTGACGGTGGAGGACGCAGCGTGGCTGATGATCACCGTTTCGGACAACACGGCCACCAACCTGCTCCTGGACCGGCTGAACGTCCGCACCGTGTGGAGCAAGATGGAGGCGCTGGGGCTCCCCCGCACCAAGATCCACTCCAAGACCTTCCTGCGCGCCACCTCCGTGGCCATGGACAGCTCGGTGAAGTACGGGCTGGGCGTCACCACGCCCGACGAGACGGTGCGCCTCTTCACCCTGCTGCACCAGGGGCGGGCGGTGTCGCCGGCCATGGACTCGCTGGCGCTGCGGATGCTGCGCGCCAACCAGGACCCCGGCAAGCTGCAGCGCTGGCTTCCCGAGAGCCTGGACGCCGCCCACAAGTCAGGCGACGTGGACCAGGCCCGCAACGACTGCGGCATCCTGTACGGCGCCGAGGCTCCCGTGGCGGTGTGCGTGATGACGCGCGAGAACCAGGACAGATCGTACCTCCCCGACAACCCGGCCAACCTCCTGATCGCGCGCATCGGACGCGAGGTGTTCCGCCACTACAACCCGGCGGCGCAGCTTCCACCGCTCCCCCGCTGACCTCCGTGCGCATCTCCCTGCGGACCGCCACGATCGCCGTCGCGCTGGGGGAGGGCGCCCTCCTGCTGGGCCTCGCCGTCTACCTGGCCGCCTCCGGCCGGACGCTGCAGGTGCGCATCGCCCTGCCGGACCCGCCGCGGCCGGAGGCGCGGCTGGTGATCCCCGTGGCGGGCGTGCGCGCGGCCGAGCTGGCCGACAGCTACGGCGCGGGGCGGTCCGGCGGGAGGAGCCACAAGGGCGTGGACATCCCGGCGCCCGAGGGCACGCCGGTGCTGGCGGCGTCCGCGGGGGTGATCGTGAAGCTCGCCTCCAGCAAGCTGGGAGGCGTGTCGCTGTACCACCGCGACGCGGACGGGCGCACGGTGTACTACTACGCGCACCTGCAGCGCTACCGGGCGGGGCTCAAGGAGGGCGACCTGGTGCGCGCCGGCGACGTGATCGCGCACGTGGGGCGCACGGGCAACGCGCCGCCGGGAAACCCGCACCTCCACTTCGCCGTCTATACCGTGTCCGACCCGAACCGCTGGTGGCGGGGGCGGGACCTGAATCCGTATCCCCTTCTCGTAGAGACCCGTTGATCCCAGCGCTTCCGCCGCGATGACGCTCCTCGTCGTGTGGCTCACCACCTTCGCGGTGAGTGTCCTGGGCTCACTGGTGCCCTTTGTCAACATCGAGATCTACCTGCTCTCGGCCGTCGCGCTCTCGCCCCGCGCCTTCGTGATGCCGCTGGTGATCGCGGCCACCGCCGGGCAGACGGTGGGGAAGATCGCCATGTACTTCGTGGGGCGCGGCGTGCTGAAGCTTCCCGCCGGCCGCGTGCAGCGCGGGCTGGAGGCCGCCACGGCGCGCCTGGAGGCCCGGCCGCTGTGGGGGAAGCTGGTCTTCTTCTGCAGCTCCCTGGTGGGCTTCCCCCCATTGTACGTGATGACGCTGGCCGCGGGCGCGGTGCGGATGAACTTCGCCTTCTTCGTGGTGGCGTGCGCGGTGGGGCGCTTCTTCCACTTCGCCGTGGTGGCGCTGGTGCCGGACCTGTGGCAGCGCCTGTTCGGGTGAAGCGGTTGCGCGGCGCCGCGCGGCGGTCCATCGTTGAGCGGACGACGCACCCCTGGAGCGAGCGATGAGAGCACCCCTGGCCCGGTACGACGAAGCCACGGCGCTGAACCCCGAAGCGGGGAACCACGTGGTCACCAGCGACCCGCGCGAGCTGGCGGCGGCGCGCCGCGCGGCGCAGCGCACCTGGGCGCACTTCCCCTATTACGCGCGCCGCTACGGCGTGCGCGGGCGGCGGTTCGCGCTCAGCGACAGCGGCTGGCTCGCCACCCTGTGCGACCTCCCCACCTCCACCGCGGTGGAGCAGGTGAAGTGGCTGGGGGTGGTCCTGTCGTCGCGCGGGATGCCGCAGTGGATGCTGGAGGTGCACCTGGAGATGCTGCACGAGGAGCTGGCGCGCGCCATCCCCGAGTCGCCCGGCCGCTACGGCATCCTGCTGGCGGGCGCCGCGGCGCTGCGGGAGATGCGCGAGACGCGCTTCCCCCCGGCGCGCTTCCAGCAGCTCGCCGCCGCCTTCGACGCGCGGGTCGGCCCCGCCCTGGCCCGCCAGCACCGCGGCATGGGCGGCATCCTGGTCTCCGCCGTCGCCGACGAGCTGGCGGGGATCGAGCAGGCCGTCCCCGCCCTCACCGCCTGGGCGCTGGACCCCGCCCATTTCCCCGGCGAGTGGATCGCCGCCGTCCACGCGACGCTCGCGGAGGCACGGGAGGCACAGCGATGAACCGATCTCTGTGCCTCTGTGTCTCTGTGTGAGCGATCAGTTCAGGCCTGCGACACCAGCCAGTCCATCGCCTCCACGTCGTCCTCGAACGCCTTGATGTTGCGCCGGCTGAACATGAGCACCGCCTGGTAGGCGATGCGGTGGAGGCCGGACATCCCCACGATGGCGCTCGCCTTCACGTAGGGCTCGTCGTGCTTGGCCAGCTCCTTGAGCGCCTGCAGCACGGCCGCGTTGTAGCGCGCGTCGCGCACGCTGGTCAGCACCAGCAGCGACTTGGGCGGATGCTGTGCCACGATGCGCTTGGAGTGCTCGATGGCCCGGATCGCCTCCTCCGGGTCGCGCGCGCCGGAGTAGTCCAGCAGGAGGATGCGGGTGCCGCGGTGGTCCACGAAGCGGGTGCGCTCCATGAGATGCCTGGGGCGGTGGGTTGTAACGATGCAGCAATGGGGTCCTACTATGTAAATCCCCTGACTCCAATCCGCCAGATACTCGCGGGGGCGGAGGGCGAACGGCCACGACGCCGAGTCTCCACGACGTCCGGCTACCAGGTGCTGGCATGCGCGTATTCCCCATCGCAGCGGTTGTGATGCTCCTGGGCGCCGCGCTGGACACGCGTGCGGGCGCGCAGGAACCCGTTCGCGGTGATCGCGGCCCTCTCCTGGCCGCCGACACCACTCCGGGGGTGGACACCCTGGACGCGGCGGCCGAGCGGGGGCGGAGCGACGGCAGGGCTCGGGCGGCGCAGACCCGGATCGAGTCTGCCTGGATAAAACGGGGGACCTGGGCCGGGGTGCTCGCGGTGCCCGCCGCTCCCGCGGTGGGGATCTCGACGCGCAGCCCGGCCGCCGTCACCACCGTGGCACTCGGCCCGCCACTGGCGATCCTTGCTTCCGCGCGGTTCAGCCGCGTGAAGCTGCCGCCCGAGCAGGAAGCGTCGCTCGCCGGTGCCAGCCCTGTCTACGCCGCCGCGTACCGGATGTCGTACGCTGAGGAAGTGAGGAGCCGGCGGCTCAAGCGCACCGCGGTCGGTGTGCTGCGGGGGGCGGTGGCGAGCGGAGCCGCGGCGTACGTCGTCTTCCTGATCGCCTATGCCCGCGCCTCTTAGTTTTGGGGATCCTGTCCAGCCGTATCCCTATGTTTGTACATGTGCCACCACCGAGTCTACATGCTGATGACGAGATTCGCTTTGCGGAGCGCCTTGCTTGCCTTGCTCCTGCTGTGTGCCGCCTGCTCGGGGAACCCTCTCGGTGAGGGCTGCGGCCCGGAGTTTCGCGAGACGGTGGTGCGCTCGGAGATCCAGGACGCCCGGGGCGTGAGCATCGGCTGGGCGGAGTTTCGCCTCGTGGAGACGCGCGGCGGCGCAGAGCCTCGTATTCTCCCGATCGTCCGGGACCTGGGGAACGGATCGCCGGCTCCACTCAGAGGCCACGTACTGCGTGCCCAGCTCGTGGGACCCGGGGAGGCCACACTGTCCGATCTCCCCATTGCCGGCGGAGATGTACGCACCGATCCGATCCCGGTCCCGGACGCGGCGGCCCTGGAAGCGTTGCGCCGTGCCCTTGTCGGCAACGGTGTGGTGCTCAGGCTCCAAACCGACGTCGCGGGCATGGAGCACCTGCAGGTGAAGCTTCCATTGCTTCGCGCAGGCAGCTGGCAGAGAGCCCGCTGCTCGTAGAGACCGGCGGTCGCACAGAGACACAGAGGCACAGAGATTCCGTATTCTCTGTGCCTCTGTGTCTCCGTGTGAGGCCAACGTCCTGCCAGGCAACCGTATGACCGACCCGCTCGCCCACGGCTGGGACCTCCGGGTGGCGCAGGCGCGCGAGGTTCAGCTCGCCCTGCGCGAGCGGCTGGTGCTGCAGGCGCCCGCGGACTTCCGGCCGCGCACGGTGGCCGGCGCGGACGTGTCGGTGGAGCGCTTCGCCACGCGCGGGTACGCGGGGCTGGTGGTGCTGGATGCGGGGACGATGGAGACGGTGGACGAGGCGACCTCCATCGCGGAGCTGAAGATGCCGTACGTGCCGGGCTACCTGTCGTTCCGCGAGCTGCCTGCGCTGGACGGGGCCTGGCGGCGGCTGCGGGCGAAGCCGGAGGTGGTGATCTTCGACGGGCAGGGATACGCGCACCCGCGCCGCTTCGGCATCGCCTGCCACGGCGGGGTTCTGTGGGACGTGCCCACCATCGGGTGCGCCAAGTCCATCCTGGTGGGCACCCACGACAAGCTGGGCCATGCGCGCGGCTCCACCGCCCCCCTCGTCCACCAGGACGAGACGGTGGGGATGGCCGTGCGCACGCGCGACGGGGTGAAGCCGGTGTACGTGTCCCCCGGCCACCGCATGGACCTGGAGACCGCCGTCCGCATCGTCCTCTCCGTGTCCCCCAGGTACCGCGAGCCGGAAACGACCCGGCGAAGCCACCGCCTGGTGAACGACCTCCGGCGCGGCGACAGGAGTGGGTGAGGGATGTAACCGCGGGGGTGCGTGCGCGCTCGCAGGGCCCTCACCCCCCGTCCCCCTCTCCCGATAACGGGAGAGGGGGCGATTTCCACGCGCGGGCCCGACGAAGCCGCCCCTGCCAACCCGCGGCCCCCGCAACGCCCGGGTGCGGCTGGATGGCTGGAGTGCGCCCCCCTCTCCCGTTATCGGGAGAGCGGGGGTCGGGGGGGTGAGGGCCTCTCGGCACGCACGCACTTCCGCGCCCCCGCCCCGCGCAATTACCTTCCGTTCTCCCCCCGCACGTACGCCAGCGGTCAGAATCCGTCCGCGCGGCGCGTTCCACCCCGAAATCGAGAGCCCGCGGCTCCACCGGGACACCTTGCCTCCGATGTATGACGAGGAAGAGCCGTTGAATCCCACGAAGCTCTTCCTGGAGCACTACGACGGCCTGTACCGCTACCTGGTCCGCCTCACGGGGGACCCGGACATGGCGGCGGACGCGGCGCAGGAAGCGTTCGTACGCCTGGTGGAACGGCCGCCGCAGGACCGCCACGTGCGGGCATGGCTGTACGCGGTAGCCACCAACGTGGTCCGCGACACGGCCCGCGCCCGGGCGCGCTGGCTCACGCTGCTGCGCGCGTCGCCCGAGAGGGCGCCCGTGGGCGACATGGGGCCGGCCCCGGACGCGGCCACCGAGAGCGATGAGCGCCGCCGCCTGGTGCGGGCGGCGCTGGACCGACTTTCGTGGAAAGAGCGCACCGTGCTGCTGATGCGCGAGGAAGGGTTCGCGCACCACGAGATCGCCGACGCGGTGGGTACCACCACCGGGTCGGTGGGAACCATGCTGGCCCGTGCGCTCAAGAAACTTTCCGCGGAGCTCTCTCCCTCAACCGAGAGCCTTCGATGACCTTCAAGATCGGTCCGCGTACCCACCTGGGGGAAACGGACCTGCTTCGATACCTGGACCGCCAGCTCGATCGCGAGGCGCTGCGGCGCGCGCGGCTCCACCTGGGCCAGTGCACCGCCTGCTCCACCCGGCTCGCCGAGCTGCAGCGGCGCTCCGACTCCGTGCGGGCGGCCATCGGCGAGCTGCCGGTGCAGCTTCCCGACCCCGGCAAGCGCGCCCTGGCGCTGGCCGCGATGGACCGCACCCGCGTGCGCCGCTCCGCCACCGGCCCGCTGAACGGGGGGATGGTGCTGCGCGCCGCCGTCGTGGCCACGCTGGCGCTGCTGGCCACCCTGAGCACACAGACGGGGCGCGCCTGGGTGTCCGACCGCGTGGAGGCCGTGGCGGGCGACAACCCGGGCCCCTTCTTCGCCGGGATCATCGGCGCGCTGGACGGCGCGCCGGAGGAGCCGCCCCCGGCCGCGCCGGCGGCCGCAGCGCCGCGCCGCGAGGAGAGCGTGCACGCGCACGGCTCGCCCGCCACGCCGCAGCAGCGCGTCAGTGTGCAGCGCAACACCGCGCTCCCCCCCGGGGCCACCGCGCCGGTGGAGTTCACCCCCAATGGTCCGGAGGTGATCATCCGCTTCGAGACGCTGCAGCGGGGTGGGTCGGCCACGCTGTGGCTGCGCGAGGTGCGCGAGGCCACGGCCCAGGTCACGTCGGGGCACCGCACGGAGACCATCGTCCCCATCGAGGGTGGCGTGCGGGTGCGGAACCGCCCCAACTCCCGCGCGCACTACGTGCTCACAGTCCCGGTCTACTTCCGGATGGTGCGCGTGCAGGTGGGCGACGGCCCGGAAACGCTGATCCCCGTATCCAAGTCCAAGCGCAACTGGATCTGGACGATCAGCCTGCAGGAGAGCGTCACCGGGGACAACTGAAGTCTCACACAGAGACACAGAGACACAGAGGCACAGAGAAAAGATGCTTTTCTCTGTGCCTCTGTGTCTCTGTGTGAGCCTATCTGTTGGCGGACTCCAGGCGCACCGTGTAGGGACCCGTGCCGCCGCCGGCCAGGGCGCTGGCGCGGATGATGTACTCGCCCGCCGAGGGGAGGGTGACCTCCAGGCGCGAGTTGGTGCCGTCCGGGCCGTCGTCGTTGTTGGAGATCTCCTGGAAGCGGCCGTTCTCCATCCGCCCCACCGCCAGCATCGTGTCGAACTCGCTGGAGGTGAGGGTGATGGTGAGCGCCTCGCCCGCGGCGCCCCGGTAGCTCCAGTAGTCGTAGAGAGCGCCGTCTTCGGTCTCGCCGTCGCCGTCGGCGAGGGTGCCCTGCACGTCGGCGCCCGCGCGCAGCGCCTGCGGGGTGACGGGGCGGACGGCCGCGCGCTCCGTCACCCGCAGCGTGTAGGGGCCCGTGGCGGCGCTCACCGAGTTGGCGCGGATCACGTAGGCGCCGTCCTCCTCCAGCGTCACGCGCATCCGCGAGTTGGTGCCCTCGCCCGCGCCGTCGTCGTCGGTGGACTTGGAGACGAACTGGCCGTTCTCCATCCGCCCGAAGTTCAGGTAGGTGTCGAACGAGTCCGACGCCATCTCCACCTGCAGCCGCTGCCCGGCGCGGCCCTGGATGGTGTAGCTGTCGTAGTACGTCTCGTCGTCCTCCACCGCGTCCGTTTCGGCGAGGGTGCCCTGTACCGGCTGGTTGAGCTGGATGGCCCGCGGGTCCGTGTTGGCGGGGGCCGGCGCGTCGGCGAGCTGCAGGGTGAAGGCGCCCTTCCCCTCCGCGTCCAGCGACTGGGCCACGATCAGGTAGGTGCCGGCCTCGGTGGCCTGGAAGCGGATGCGCGCGTCCGTGTTGCCGCCGTGGTCGTCGTCTTCCTTGAGGACGTCGGTGATGCCGCCCATGTTGCGCGCCACCCGCAGGTAGGCGTCGAAGTCGCCGGAGCGCAGGGTGATCAGGTACGGGCGCCCCGCCGCCGCCTCGAAGCGGTACGCCTTGAAGCGCCCCCGCTCCTTGGGCGTGGGATCGCTCTCGGCCAGGGTGCCGTTGACCGTCTGCCCCACCCGGATGGCCGGGATGGCGGCCTGGCCCAGGGCCGGGACCGCGGCGCCGGCCATCAGGAGCGCCGCCGCGGCGCCTCTTCGCATTGCGTTCATCGTCCCTTCGGGTTCTGGGAGGTGGATGGGCGGGCGGCTACAGCCGCGTCACGGTGAGGGTGTACGCCCCGGTCTCGTCGGCCGCGAGGGTGTTGGCGCGGATCACGTACGTGCCGGCGCGGGGAAGGGTGATCTCCACCTGCGCGTCGGTGCCGCCTGCGCCGTCGTCGTCGGTCTGCAGGTCGTCGAAGCTCTCGCCCAGCCCCTGCCCGACGCTCAGGAAGGCGTCGAAGTCGGTGGAGCGCAGGGTGATGCGCAGCCGCTCGCCGGCGCGGCCCTCGTACACCCAGGCGTCGTAATAAGACTCGTCGCCCGCCAGCGCGTCACCCTGCGCGAGGCGGCCGCTCACCGTCTGCCCGGCGCGGATGGCGGTGGGGCGCGGAGCGGGCGGGAGCGCCGGGGCCATGCCCAGGGTGAGGGTGTACGCCCCCGTCTCGCCCTCGGTGAGCGAGTTGGCGCGCACCAGGTACTCGCCGTCGGCGGGGAGGGTCACGCGGACGCGGGCATCGTTGCCGCCCGCGCCGTCGTCGTCGGAGCCGAGCACCTCCAGCTCGCCCCCCTTCATCCGCCCCACCGCCATGTACGAGTCGAACGCGGCGGACTTCATCACCACTTCCACGCGCTGCCCCGCGCGCCCGGTGAAGCGCCACAGGTCGAAGTGCGTGTTGTCGTCCGGCAGCCTGGGATCGGTGGCGGAGAGGGCGCCGCTCACCGTCTGCCCCATGCGGAGGGTGCCGGCGGGGGCGGCGGCCGGGGTGGCGGGGGTGCGAGGCCGGGCCGCGCCGGCCTCGGCGGTCAGGGTGTAGGCGCCCGTCTCACCCCCGCTCATGGAGGTGGCGCGCACCACGTACTCGCCGTCTGCCCGAAGCGTGACCGTCAGCCGCGCGTCGGTGCCGCCGCCGCTGTCGTCGTCCTCCGTCTGCGCCGTGAACTCGCCGCCGGCCATGCGCCCGAACGCCAGGTACGAGTCGAAGCCGCTGGAGCGCAGGGTGAAGGTGACGCTCTCCCCGCCGCGGCCGCGGTACGTGTACACGTCGTAGTGCGAGCCGTCGTCGGCCTTGGGGTCGGAGGCGGTGAGCTCGCCGCGCACGGTCTGCCCGGCGCGGAGGGGCGTCTGCGCGTGCAGCGGCAGCGCGAGCGCGATCCCCGCGGCGGCCAGGAAGGAGAGTCGGAGCATGTGTGGACGGATGGAGGTTCGGGCGGGACAGCAACGGCAATCTAGCGTTCGCCCATCGAAAGAAAAGAGTTGTATCACACAGAGACACAGAGGCACAGAGATGACTTCTTCTCTGTGCCTCTGTGTCTCTGTGTGAGCCCCCGGTTTACGCGATCATGAGCATCGGGTCTTCGAGGTAGCTCTTGAAGGTGCGCAGGAACTCCGCCCCCGTGGCCCCGTCGATCACACGGTGGTCGCAGGTGAGGGTGACGCGCATCCGCGGGCGGATCTGCATCTCGCCGTCCACCGCCACCACCTTGTCCACCGAGGCGCCGATGGCCAGGATGGCCGCCTCGGGGGGGTTGAGGACCGCCGTGAACTCCTCGATCCCGAACATCCCCAGGTTGGAGATGGAGAAGGTGGAGCCGGTGTACTCCTCCGGCTTCAGCTTCTTCTCCCGCGCGCGCCCCGCCAGCTCCTTCACCTCCCTGCTGATCTCCGACACGCCCTTGCGGTCCGCGTCAAAGATCACGGGGGTGATGAGCCCCTCCTCCACCGCCACCGCCACGCCGATGTTGACGCGGTCGTACAGGCGGATGGTGTCGCCGGACCAGGAGGCGTTGACCCACGGGTGCCTGCGCAGCGCGCCCGCCACCGCGCGGATCACCAGGTCGTTGGGCGACACCTTGACGCCCTCGCCGGCGAAACGTTCGTTGATGCGCGCCCGCATCTTCATCGCCTCGCCCATGTCCACCTCCACGGTGAGGTAGAAGTGGGGCACGGGGCCGCTGGACATGGAGAGGCGCTTGGCGATGGCCTTGCGCATCTGCGACACCGGCACGTCCTGCCCATCCGCCGTGGGCTTCGGAGCGGCCGGCGCGGCGGCCTGCGGCTGGGGCTGCGGGGCCGCGGCCTGCGGCTGGGCGGCCGGCT
>CADCTW010000230.1 GCA_902805735.1 uncultured Gemmatimonadota bacterium
GATCAGGACGGGCGTGCGGGCCTGGTTCAGGGTGCGCACGGTGGGGAGCGCGTGTGCCAGGCGCAGGTCGCCGCACTCCGAGGCCGCGCCGGCGCCCAGGGCGACGGTGAGGCACAGGCCGCGCTCCACCACGGCGCCCGCGTTCACGTCGTGCACGCTCACCTGCGGCGGCGCCGCTCCCGGCGGCAGCGCGTAGATGGACGCGCCGGAGAGGAGCACGCTCCCCGCTGACAGGAACCAGCGAAAGGTGTTCGTCATGTGATCTCCAGGTGGATGGACGCGAAGAGGCCCCCAGACCCGGCGCATCGCCGAGCGGGGGCCTCTACCGGCCGTTGTCTAGTTTTCTCCTGCCCCGAGACTCCGCAGCCTCGTACGCCTCTGTGCCTCTGTGTGACCCCCGCAGCCCTACCCCACGAGCCGCAGCTTCAGGCCGCCGTAATCCCGGTGTAGGTCACCTGGATCCGCGCGCCGAGCGCCGGGGCGGCGGCCTCATCCACCTCCAGGTAGTGCTGGAAGCCGGGCGTGGGCTGCGGTACGCTCGGGTCGCCGCCCTGCAGCGGGCGGATGCCGATCTGGACGGTTCCGGCGGAGGTGCGGCGCAGCTCCACCACTTCGCAGGTGTGCTGTGCGATCTGCATGATCTTGTTCTCCCCGTGTGAGTTGATTCGCGCGCGGGAATCCCCCGCGGCTACCGCGGGCCCGTTCAGGCCTTCTCCAGCCGCTCCAGCCGGTCGCCGATCTGCTGCACCGCGCGCACGAGCACCCCAGCGTGTTCGCCAGGTCGAAGTGCTTCTGCTCCGCGCCGCTGAAGAGCGGGTCCGTGTCCTCCGCCACGATCCCCACGCGGCGGCGCCTGGCCTCGTCCGCACGGTAGGTGAAGCTCATCACGTTCATCCCTCCGATCAGCCCCAGCGCGTCGTCGCGGAAGGGCGCGATCTCCTCCTTGGCCTCGCGGCTGGAGGTCTGGATGAACGACGTCGCGGTGAGGCTGCCGTTCCAGCGGCCGTTGCCGTCCCTGTCGCACAGCGTGGCGATGCTGTTGGTGTACCCGGTGGAGGTGCGGCGCTCCACGTTCACCCCGGGTTCGGCGGGGTTGGCGTCTCCCCCGATGGTGAACCAGACCGGCCCCGGGCGGAAGCTGTTGCGGTCGCCGTAGAAGCCCACCCGGGGGCCGGTCTCGAAGGTGTCGCCGGTTCCCATCCACAGCGACTTGGTGCGGTCGGTGAGCGCGAAGAGGGCATCGCCGCTGCGGCCCAGGTCGCTGCGGATCTGCCCGGTGGACGTGTTCAGGGACAGGGCCTCATCTCCGCGGCGGCCGTCGAGATCCCCGCCGTGCCGAAGGTTTCGCCCAGGCGCAGCGCGTACCCCGGCGTGCCCCACCCGGCGTACACGTAGCCGTCGCCCTGGAGAGGGCCGGCCACGCGGAGCCGCGACATCTCGCCGATGCCCCGGCCGAAGCTGTGCCCGCCCGGCTTCAGGACCCCGCCGGTCGTGGGGGTGACCTCCACCTTGACCAGCACCTCGGTGTCTCCGAGCAGGATGTCCTTTTCGAAGACGCCGGTGCTCGGGATCCGGGTATGCGGCAGCGGCCCCGAGCGGACTCCGGATGCATCCGTGACGTAGAACGACACGGAAGCCACTTCGTTCGCCGGGTGGACGGTAAGGACCAGGGTCCCGGTCGAGCCGTCCTGGACGCCATAGACGTTCATCTGCACGCTCATTGTGCCACCTCCGGCGGACTGGCGGTCCGCGATTCAGGGGAAGGGATCGACATGCTCTCTCCGGCGGTTCGGTAGTTTAGCCCATTCGGGCACCGGGCTGCCTCTCCGTGCAGCCAAAAAAAAGGCCCTGCCCGGGCGCTGTGCCGGGCGGGGCCTTTGCTGGCCTTTTTCATTGACGCTCCACGAATCTACAGCGCGGGTGCCAGCGTGTCAATGTCGTCAAATATGTTGATCGTGCGGACCTGGAGAGGTGCTTCGACGGACCTTACGGGGGCGCGTTTCATCGCGGACGCTCTGGTGCGACCTTGAGAGGTGCTTCCTCCGCGTGACAAAGGGCAATGTAGGGGCGCGATTCATCGCGCCCGCGCTGTCCGCTCCTCCGTCACGGGCGAGGCGCACGGATCTCCCAGACCGCCAAGGCACGGGCAAGTGGAGGCGGCTGAAGGCACGGGCGCGATGAGCCCAGGTAGTTATGCGCGTTTTCCTCGATGACCCGCGGCGTATCAAGGCACGCCTGGAGGGGTGGCTCGGGGACAAGCGGCGCAAGTTCCCGCGCTTACGAGGGAGGTGCCACGGACGTGCCGAGAGACGGGCCTGCTCGGCTTGAACTGTCCAGTGGCTATCGACGGAGCCATGTGTCGGAAGTGTGGAAGGGGGCAGCCGGTAGCCGGCTGCCCCCCTTCCCAGTGCTGCGTGAGAGCGCGCTTCTAGAAGGCCGTTGAAGAAGGCCGTCGGCGCATCGACCTACGCGGGTGTCGCGATGAGAGTGGGCGGATCGGTGCGATGGCAGCGAAGGGCCGACGTCCGCGGGAAGACGCGTGAACAGCCTTTTCCGCGGCAGCGGCCCGGAAACCGGGCAGACGCTTCAGATTTGTTACAAGCCCGCGAGCTTGGCCTGGAGCTGGACCCTCGTTCGCCCACGCTGGCGCGCCCGGTCCATGCCGGGGATCGTTTGGCCTCGGCGAAGACGTGCTCGCTCGGGATGCGCAGCCTTCGGCTCCCGCGGTAGCCGCGCGTCTGCTGCAGATCAGGTACGCGGTTCCTTGTCTGGGCGATGCGCACCTTGTCGCGGCGGCGGTGGTACTGGACCAGGTCGCGGGTGGGACGCTTCCACGTGGCGATCGCCTCGGGCGCCGGGCTCGCCTGCACGGGCATGTGCGGGAGCACGCCCATCGTCGGCGGCGAAGCAGCCTGTGCCGTTGCCCGCATCCAGGCTCAAGATCGCAAGAGCGGCCGGCAGGGCGAGCGCCTCGCGCTGCTGGAGTACTTCGGCGAGCATCTGGGCGTGCGATCTCCCGCTCGGCCCGGGAGTGGGCGCGGCTGACGCGGCGGCGCAGGATCACCCGGCTCTTCATGCCGATCAGGTCGTGCATCAGGTAGCTCAACCGAGCCTCGCGCCCCTTGCGGTAGAGGCGGGCCTCGGGGCCGCTCGTGGAGCGGTGCGTCTGGTGGACTACTTCACCCCGTGCCCACGCCAGCCGCCCTCGCCGAGAGGTCGATCACCAGGTACCGCTCGTTCTCATACAGCGCGCGGAAGTCGCCGGTCGGGTACTCCGGGGCACGGCGCCCGCCCGCGCCCCCGCGCACCGCCCTCTTGTCGATCACCGCCGTGTCGTACCCCAGCCGCGCGCGGAGCATCTGGAGGTCGGGGTTCGGAAAGGGGTGGTGCCCCACCCACAGGAGCCGCGCCGCCGCGATGGACGCGGGGGTGGTGGGGCCCGGGCCCGCGTCCGCGAGGTGGTGCGTCTCGGATGCCACGCGCCGTGCCAGGTGCAGGGGCACGGCGAGCACCGAGCGCGGGCCCGGCTCGGCGTTGAGGGCCCGCACCAGCTCCGCCCAGTGGGGGTCCGTGCCCGCGCCGGCTTTGGTGCGGACGAACGCGGCCGTGTAGGCCAGGTCCATGACCAGGTGCAGGGAAAGCACCGTCACCAGGCCGGCCATGGCCCACTCGCGGGGCGCGTCGGCCAGCGCGGATGCGGCCAGCAGCGAGAAGGGAAGCACCGCGAAGTTCACGTACCGGTGCGCCTCGCCCAGGAAACGCAGGCCGGGGAGGCTGATCGCGACCATCAGGAACACGGGCGCGATGGCCCAGGGCGCCAGGAAGCGCGCGGCCGCGGGATCTCCGCCGCCCGCGGGCGGAGCGCCGTGGACGGCCCACGCCGCCACCACCAGCCACAGCGCCGGCGCCTGGACCAGGAAGGTGGCGGCGGGGCCGGACGACACCTCGAATGCCCAGAGGGCGAGCCGCCTGGGATCGCCCAGCGCGGACCGGAGCCCGCGGAGCCGGGCGAGCGGACCGGCCAGCGACCCGTGCTGCCACTGCATCTCGCGGGCATAGTAGTGCAGGTAGCGCAGGTGCGAGACCAGCACGCGGTGATAGTGCCCCCCCGAAAGCCCGTACGCCGCCGCCACCGCCGCGAAGGGGAGGAGGGCCAGGGTCCAGCTCCCGAACCACGCTCCCAGCGGCACCCAGACCAGGAACAGCGCCTGGAGGGCGAACTTGCTGGAGAGCGCAAGGGCCGCGAAGCAGAGCACCGCCGCGCCGTACCAGAGGGGGTTCCCCAGGAACCCGAAGAGCATCGCGCCGCTCCCGGCCGCGAACAGCAGCTCGCCGAAGCCCCGCGCGGTGATCTCAAAGGACCGCAGCGGGCGCGCGGAGAGGAGGAGCGGACTGGTGGCCGCGAGGAGCCCCGCCACCAGCAGGGCCGCATCGTCGAGCCCCGCCCGGGCGCCCACGGCGAACAGCACCAGGAGCAGCAGGGAGTCGACGATCCCGCCCCAGAGCGGCTCCACCACGAGGAGAGCCCGCCGCGGGAGGCGCGCCAGCAGCCAGTGCATCCCCCACGGGTACGCGATCTGGGCCGAGTGGGGTGTGCAGCGGGGCAGGGTGTGGAACGCCTCGCTCCCCCGCTCGCGGATGGCGTCGATGTAGAAAAGGTGGAACAGCGCGTCGAACCCGCGCGCGCCGGGGTTGGCCACCACCAGGGCGGGGAGGGCGCGCGAGGCGAAGGTGAGCAGGAGCACCGCCGCCGCGGCGGGCCAGAAGGGTGTCATGCCAATCCCATGTGCACTCGACAGCAGGGCTCACACGGAGGCACGGAGACACGGAGGAGCGGTTCTCTCCGTATCGGCGCGCCTCATAAGATCCGTCGTCACCGGTCCGGCTCCAGGTGCGCCAGGCCGAAGCCGGTGCGCCCGAACCCGTTGCCGTTGTAGAGCATGCGATGCACGCCACCCACCTCCCCCACCCAGGGGTAGGCCTGCGCCTCGCCGTCCCATTCGCCGGTGGAGGGGCCGATGCCCGCCTCGTCGTCGCGCCGGGTCCAGTCCATGCCGTCCGCCGACTCGGCGTAGCCGATCCGGTACCCCTCCCCCGAGTCGCACGAGTACCACATCCGGTACACGCCGCCCTCCCGGCGAACGCAGGGGCGGGCCACGTTGCGCTCTCCCGGCCTGAGCTCGATGGCCACGTGCCCGTCGCGGCGCCACTCGATCCCGTCGTCCGATTCGGCGTACTTCACGTGGTAGAACGAGTGCAGCCCGTCGGCGGCGCGCTCCCAGCGGAACCCGGACACGTACCACATCCGCCACCGCCCGCCGTCTTTCATGACGAAGGGCGAGGTGACGAGGCAGGGATCGTACGGGCTGCGCGCCAGGATGGGAGCCGGCGAGACCCTGCGGAAGCTGAGCCCCCCGTCGTCGCTGACCGCCAGCCCCACCGAAGCGTAGAACAGCGGGGGCGTGGGCCCGGGGTTCCATCCCACGTAGTACAGGTACAGCGCCCCCTCGTGCTCCACCACCGAGGCGGGGTACACGCCGTGGTCGTCGAAGAAGCCCAGCGGCCCGGGCTCCAGCACCGGCGCCGCGGCCTCCCGCAGCACCGTCCCCGTGTCGAGATCCGCCTCCACCCACCCGATGCTGGAGCGGTTGCCCTCGTCGCGGGCGGCGAAGAAGATCCGGCACACCGTGCCGCCGAGGGGGAGCGCCACCGGGAGCGAGGCGTGCGTACGGGCCCAGGCCCGCTCGCCGGAGGGCGCGTAGAGACGCCCCTGTTTGCGCCAGCGCACGCTACCCCTCCGTCCGCACGAGCAGCGTCCACTCGAAGAGCGGGTAGTCGTGCAGCAGCGTCACCCGCCGCGAGATGTTGCGCTTGCAGAAGTCGAAGAAGTAGAGCGGGTCCCCGTAGAACAGGTTCTCCGCCCGCCAGTCCACGTAGGTGCTGAGGAGGTTGAAGGCGAACCCCCGCCGCGACATGTCGCGCAGGTGCAGAAGCGTGCCCCCCACGTGGTCCCGCCAGGCGTCGTCCTCCGCGTGCAGCTTCACGTTGAAGGTGCCCGAGACGAAGGAGTAGTCGGCCCGGTGCTGGAGGCGCGGGCTCTTCACCAGCTCCACCCGCGGATCGGCGGCGAACTCGCGGGCGGCGCGCAGCATCTCGTCGCTGATGTCGTAGCCGCGCCAGTGGACGAGCCCGGCTCCGAACCGCTCGTCCAGGTACCGGAACATCGCGCCGTAGCCGCAGCCCAGGTCGTTCACCGTGAACCCGGCGCGGGCGGCGTCCTCCGTCACCAGCTCCGCCAGCTTGTCGAAGCGCAGCCGCTGGGAGCTCTCGTCCTTCCAACCCACGCTCCTGGACGCCGGGCCGTGCTCCCGCAGGTTGCCGGTGTACAGCTCCGCCAGCCCCTCCAGCACCCGGTCCACTTCGTCCATGCGCGCCTTCACATGCGGATCTGGTCGCTGGACCGGGCGTCCGCCTCGGTCCGCACCGGCGCGTACACCTCGCCGTCGCGGGTGCTCTTCATGATGATGGCCCCGCCGCCGATCACGTTGGCCTGGCCGATGGTGATGCCGTCGCGCAGGGTGGCGTTCACGCCCAGGAAGGAGTAGTCGCCGATGGTGCAGTGGCCCGAGATCACCACGTGCGAGGTGATGAAGCAGTGGCTGCCGACCGTGCTGTGGTGCCCGATGTGGTTGCCGCTCCACATCACCACGTTGTCCCCGATGGTGACGAAGGGCTGCAGGGTGTTGTTCTCGAAGATGAAGCAGTTGTCCCCGATGCGCGTGTCGCCCCAGTGCGTGCAGCGGGAGCTCACGTAGGTGAGGAGGCGGTACCCCGCGTCGCGGGCCTCGGCGCAGATCGCGGCGCGCACCCGGTTGACGCCCTTGTAGCCCACGGCCACGTACATCTCGTGCGTCTCGGGCGGGTACGTTTCGCGGAGCCGCTCAAAGGGCACCACGGGGAGTCCGCGCAGCTCGGCCTGGGACAGGTGCGCCCCGTGCACGGTGAACGCGACCACCTCGTGCTCGCTGTCGTGCTCCAGGTAGAACTGCACGACCTCCGCGAAGCTCCCGGTTCCAAACACCACCACCTTGCTCATCTGCTCTCCCCGGCGTGAACGGGCCCGGCGCCCGTCAGGGCGTGGAAGGGGACGACAAAGAACCCCGGCGCCAGCGCCAGGAGGGCGGCGGGGTCGCGCTCCAGGATCGAGGGGTCGTTCAGCGCGGTGAGGTATTCGTAGCGGCGGTCCACGGCCGCCCACTTCCGCTTGAACCGGTGCACCCCGGCCTGCGACTGCCAGGTGCCGCCCCAGTTCCACCAGCGGCAGCCGCGGCGGGCGGCGTCGGCCATCGCGGTCATCACGATCAGCGGCATCGCCTGCGACGAGCGGTGGCCGGCGTCGGTGGCGGGGGTGAAGTACTCGGCCGTCCGGCCCCAGTAGAACGCCAGCAGCGCGGCCACCACCACGCCCTCCCTCCGCGCCACCCAGAGCTCGTAATCGCTCCCGGCCCTGAAGTGCCGCGGGTACAGGGCGAAGAACCGCTCGGACTTGGGCGCCCCGCCTACGGCGGTGATGTTCTCGTGGTGCATCCGCCGCAGCACGTCCGTTTGGCTGGGGTCGGCTTCCACCGTGATCCCCTCGCCCATTGCCTTCCTCACGTTGCGGCGCGCCGACGGGTCCACGGCGGCCATCAGCGCGCTCCACGGATCCTCGGCCCCCATCGGAAGGGCGGTGAGCTGCCCGATGCGGTAGTCGGTCACGTCGCGCACGATCTCCGCCGGGTGCGGAGCGCTCAGCGGATTGCCGACGATCGTGGCGGAGAGGGTGCCGGGGGCGCGTGCCAGGGCGTTGTACTCGGCGGCCAGCGCCGCTCTCGCCTCGGGCGCGTCGGCGAGCACGCCGCCATTGCTGCCGTAGTAGGGGAGCGAGTTGTACACCCGTCCCTCCGGCGTGTCGAGGTACTGGAGCGGGAGCGACCCAACGATCTCCCCGTCCTTCACCGCCGCCAGGTAGTGCGCCCGGCACCCGAGCAGCGCCCCCAGGAAGTCACGGTACCGCGGGGACTGGTAGAAGAGCGCACCTTCGTGGCGAGCCAGGTGGCGCTCGTACGCGTCATCGGCCGCCGGCGCGAGGACTTCGACTTTCAAGGAGGAGAGCGTGAAAAGCGGAGCGGGACACCCCGGTGGCGCCGGGCGGAATGTATCCCAGCCCGCATGTGCAGGCAATGCAATCAGATTCGACCGCTGAACCGCAGTTACCAGGCACCAGGCACCAGGCACTAGGCACTACGCATTCAGAAACGCGCGGCACCACTCCTCGAACGATAGAAGCGACCACAACAGGAGGCGGTGGTTCTCCCGCCCGTCCATGTGCCGGCGCACCACTTCACGGACCGCCTCCGGGCGGATCCACTCGGCGCTCACCGTGTCGGGGGAGAGCAGCATCCGCTCCACGAAGGCGCGGTTGGGGCCGCGCGTCCATGACGCCTCGGGCGCGGAAAAGCCCTGCTTGCGCCGCTCCGCCGTGGCGCGGGGAACCAGGTGAGCCACCGCGTCCCGCAGGACCTGCTTGCCGTCGTCCGCCTCCACGTACCCCAGCAGGCGGCGGGCCTCGTTGTCGGGCAGCTCGCGGAAGCGCTCGAAGTTGCCGAGCTTCAGGCGGGCGGGGATGCTCTGGGCCAGCGCGACGAGGTCGTCGTCCAGAAAGGGTACCCGCTCCTCCAGCGAGTGGGCCATCGCCAGCCGGTCGCCCACGAGGAGCAGCCCGTGCAGGAACGTCTTCGACTCGAACCAGAGCGCGTTTCCCACCAGCTCCTCCGGCGTGTCGTACCCGAGCGCCGGGTTGTCCAGGAACATGCCGCGGAACGCGTGGCGCGGCGCGTCCGGGTCTGCGGCGCGGAGCACGGCGGGCTGGAAGAAGGCGGCGCGGTCGCCATCTTTGACCAGCCGCTGCCAGTACGCGTAGTAGCCGTCGAGGAAGCGTTCGCGTCCGCGGGCGCGGAACACCTTGTAGTACCTCCACGGGTAGCCGCCGAAGAGCTCGTCGCCACCCGCGCCCGAAAGGCAGACGGAGACGGAGCGCGAGGCGAGCCGCGCCGCGAGGTAGTTCGGGTAGCTCATCCCCACCCGCAGGTCTTCCAGGTGCCGCACCACCGCGGGCAGGGTGGCGGCCAGGTCGGCCGGGGCGATCACCTGCTCGAAGTGCTCCGTCCCGAACCGCGCGGCCAGCTCCGCGGCGGCCGCGCGCTCGTCGTAGCCGGCCTCCGCCGCGTCGGCGCCCTCCGTCTGGAACCCGCAGGTGAAGGTGGAGAGCCGGGCCGCGCCCTGGGAGGCGACTGCCGTGATGGAGCCGCTGTCGATCCCCCCGGAGAGGTAGCTGCCGACCGGCACGTCGCTCACCATCTGGCGCTCGACGGCGCGGGTGAACGCGGCCAGCGTCTGCGCCTCGGCGTCGCGCGCCGTCAGCGCGTCGTCCGGACGGGTGAAGTCGAAGTCCCAGTACCGCCGCCGGTGCAGCGCGCCCCCGTCGTCCGGGTCGACCCACGCGATGGTGCCGGGGGAGAGCAGCGAGACGCCCTCGAAGAGCGTGTGCTCGCCCAGGAGGTTCTGGAAGGTGAAGTACTCCACGAGCGCCCCGGCGTTCAGCCGCGCCCGCCCCTGGGGGTGGGCCAGCAGCGCGCGCACCTCGGAGCCGAACAGGAGGGTGCCGCCGCGCCGCGCGAAGTACAGCGGCTTCACGCCGTAGCGGTCGCGGACCAGGAAGAGCCGCCGGGTGCGGGCGTCCCACAGCGCGAACGCGAACATCCCGTTGCAGCGCCGGACGAAGTCGATGCCGTCCAGCAGGTATCCGGCGATCAGGACCTCGGTGTCGGTACGCGAGCGGAAGGCGTATCCGCGCCGCGCGTACTCCTGGCGCAGCTCGCGGAAGTTGTACACCTCCCCGTTGTACACCAGCGCCACCCGGCCGTCCGCCGAGAACATGGGCTGGCGCCCCGCATCCGACAGGTCGATGATCGCCAGCCGCCGGTGCGCCAGCCCCACCGGCCCGTCCACGTGGAGCCCCTCGCCGTCCGGCCCGCGGTGCGCGAGCGCATCCCCCATCGGCTTCACCTCGCGGGGGTCGACCGAGCCTCCGTCCAGCCGTACGGCACCGGCGATTCCGCACATCGGGTGAGCTCCTCTCCGTGCCTCAGTGTGAGATCGCTCAGCCGAGGCTGGCGCGCAGTTCCTCCACCACGGCGTCCACGTCGTCCGCCGTCATCTGCGCGGCGACGGGAAGGGTAAGTGAGAGGCGGTCGGCCAGCACCGCGTTGGGATACCGTTCCGGCCGCAGTCCGTAGCGGTCGCGGTACACGTCCAGGAGCACCGGCGCGTGGGTGCCCTGGCGGGTGGAGATCCCCATCTCCTCCAGGCGCATCATCAGCGCGTTCCGCCGGTCGTGCAGCGCCCCCGCGTTGTGCAGCGTGGGCTCTTCGGGGCGGAAGAGCGTCACGTAGCTCTGGTACCCGTGGGTGTATCCGGTCGGCACGGCGGGAGGCGCCAGCCACTCCAGGCCGGCCAGCCGCTCGTCGTACGCGGCGGCGATGGCGCGGCGCCGGTCCAGGATCCAGTCGGCGCGGTCCATCTGCGCCGAGCCGAGGGCGCCCTGGATGTCGGTCATCCGGTAGTTGTATCCCACGACGTGGTACTCGGCCAGGAGGAACGCCCCCTCCCCGTGGTGCCGCTGGTGGTCGGAGCGGGTGGCGCCGTGATCGCGCAGGCTGCGGCAGGCAAGCGCGAGCCGGTCGTCCGCGGTCGTGACCATGCCGCCCTCTCCCGTGGTGATCGACTTGCGCGGGTGGAAGGAGAAGCACCCCGCATCCCCAAAGGTCCCCGCGTGCCGCTCGCCGATCCACCCGCCGAACGCGCAGGCGGCGTCTTCCACCACCCACAGCCCGTGCTTCTCCGCCAGGCGGCTCACCGCGGGCATGTCGGCGCACAGCCCGAAGAGGTGGACGGGCAGGATCCCCACCGTACGGTCGGTCACCAGCGCCGCCGCCTGCTCCGCGTCGATGTTGAAGGTGGCCAGGTCCACGTCGCAGAACACGGGCTTCGCGCCCTCGTACTCGATCACGTTGGCGGTGGACACCCAGGTGAACGCGGGGACGATCACCTCGTCGCCGGGTTTGAGGCCCAGCGCCTTCACGGCCATGTGCAGGGCGGTGGTGCACGACGAAGCCGCCACCGAATGCGCCGCCCCCGTGTAGGCCGAGAATTTCCGCTCGAAGTCCGCCACCCTGGGCCCCTGCACGACCCATCCGCTCGCGAGCGGCTCCTGGATCGCCGCCGCCTCTTCGGGGCCGAACACGGTGCGGGTGATGGGAAGATCGTACTTCCTGGTGCTCGTGAGCATGGTCATCGTTCGGTTTCCCTACCTGATGCGAAATCCGGCTGAACCGTTTGCCCTCGCAGGAGCGAATGAATTCGCCGCTGGAACCCTGCGAAGTGCCCTGCGGGGCACTGTGTCGGACCAGGGCGCGGTCGAGGCGCGGGGTCATGCGGACACCGGCCGGGCCGGAGTTCGCTGCCCCAGGAGCGAATGAATTCGCCGCTGGAACCACGCGAAGTGCCCTGCGGGCACTGTGTCGAGGTGACCAGGGCGCGGTCGAGGTGCGGGGGTCATGCGAACACCGGCCGGGCCGGAGTTCGCTGCCCCATGAGCGAATGAATTCGCCGCTGGAACCACGCGAAGTGCCCTGCGGGCACTGTGTCGAGGTGACCAGGGCGCGTTCGAGGCGCGGGGTCATGCGGACACCGGCCGGGCCGGAGTTCGGCCCCCCAGGAGCGAATGAATTCGCCGCTGGAACCACGCGAAGTCCCTACGGGGACTCTACGGTCCACTCCCGGTGGAAGTCACAGACCGCGCAGGCGGTCTTCGCGCAGGTCCAGCGGCGAATTCATTCGCTCCTGGACGACGCACGCCGCCGACTTATCCATCGGCGCGGCGGGCGTCCACCGCCGCGATGTCCCGTCGGCGCGGCGGGCGTCCACCGCCGCGATGTCCCGTCGGCGCGGCGGGCGTCCACCGCCGCGATGTCTCGTCGGCGCGGCGGGCGTCCACCGCCGCGATGTCCCGTCGGCGCGGCGGGCGTCCACCGCCGCGATGTCCCGGCGGCGCCAATCGACCAGGCTCTGCACCCGCTCGTCCAGGCCGATCGTCCGCTCCTGGACGACGCACGCCGCCGGCCTATCCGTCGGCGCGGCGGGCGTCCACCGCCGCGATGTCCCGGCGGCGCCAGTCGATCAGGCTCTGCAGCCCCTCGTCCAGGCCGATCGTCCAGCGGAAGCCCAGGTCGCGCTCGGCCGCTTCGGTGGTGCCGACGCGGTTGGTCACGAAGGTCTGTCCGGCCGGTTCGTACAGGATGCCGGCGTCGCTCCCCGACAGGCGGATGAGCGACTCGGAGATCTCGCGGATGGAGGTGCCGATGCCGCGTCCCACGTTGTAGCACTCGCCGCTCGCGCCGGAGCGGAGCGCGGCCACGTTGGCGCGGGCCACGTCCGTCACGTGCACGAAGTCGTACTGCTGCGAGCCGTCCCCGTACACGACGGGGGGAAGGCCCCGGTCCAGGCGGTCCAGGATCTTCATCATCACCGCGATGTACGCGCCCTTGTAGTCCTGCCGCGGGCCGTAGACGTTCATGTAGCGCAGCCCCGCCCACGAAAGGCCGTACCGATCGCCCAGACTCTTGAACATGTGCTCGCCCGAGATCTTGGTCGCGCCGTAGAAGGTGAAGTTGTTGTACGGGTGGTCCTCGTCCATCGGGAGGTGCACCGCGTCGCCGTACACCGAGGCCGAGGACGAGAAGACCACCCGCTCCACCCCCTTCGCGACCGCCGCCTCGATCACGTTGTACGTACCCCGCACGTTGACGTCGAACGCGGCGCGCGGGTACTCGTGGCACTGCAGCAGCCAGAGCGCCGCCAGGTGCACCACCCCGTGCATCCCCTCCATCGCGGCGGCCAGGATGTCGCTGTGCAGGATGTCGCCCCCGTGGGGCGAGATGGAGACGCGCGGGTCCGTGAGCGCCTCGCGCAGGTTGTCGCGCCGGCCGCGGAAGAAGTTGTCGTAGACCACCACCTCCGCCACGTCCGTCTTCAGGAGCTCGTCCACCACGTGGCTGCCGATGAACCCCGCGCCGCCCACCACCAGGATACGCTTGCCGGACAGATCCATTGAGAATCGCTTCGATCGGTGAAAAGAAGGACAAGGATCTCACGAGGAGGCACGGAGAGAAACGCTCCGAGCCTACCCGGGAGCCAGCTCGTCCGGTCCCGCGAGTACGTAGCGGTCGCCGCAGCTCCCGCAGGTGGTGCCGTCGCCCGGCTCCCCCGGCTCGGCCAGCCGCTCTCCGCACTGGCACATCCACCCCACCCGCCGCGCCGGCACGCCCGCGACCAGTCCGTAGGCCGGCACGTCGCGGGTGACCACCGCGCCCGCCGCCACGAACGCGTACGGGCCCAGGTCGTGGCCGCACACGATGGTGGCGTTGGCGCCGATGGAGGCACCCCGCCCCACGCGCGTGGGGCGGTACTCGTGCTTGCGCGAGACGTGGCTGCGCGGGTTCAGCACGTTGGTGAACACCATGGAGGGGCCGAGGAAGACGTCGTCCTCGCAGTGCACGCCCTCGTAGATGCTCACGTTGTTCTGCACCTTGACGTTGTCGCCCAGCCGGGTGCCGGGCATCACCACCACGTTCTGCCCCACGGAGCAGCGCTCCCCGATTGCCGCGCCGCCCATCACGTGGCAGAAATGCCACACGCGGGTGCCCGCGCCGATCACCGCGCCCTCGTCCACGTAGGCGGACTCGTGCCGGTACCAGCCCCCCGGCATCTCCCGCATCTCGCTCACGCGGGCGTGACCTCGTACGCCAGCCGTCCGGCCACCAGGGCGGCCTGGGCGCGCTCCAGTACCCGCACCACGCGGAGGCCGTCGCGGGCATCGCTGCGCGGCGGGCTGCCTGTCGCGATCGAGCGCAGGAACTCGGTGCACTCGATGGCGAGCGGCTCCTGCCCGCCGATCCGCGGGGAGACGATGTCGCCGTCGCGGGGGGCGAAGAGCACGGGCTCCGGGGGCGCCGCGGGGTCGGCTCCGGAGGCGCGGCGGTCCAGCCCCTTGTCGAACACGCGCACCTTCTCGCGCGGGTCCATGTCGTTGAACACAACCATCTTCTTGGAACCCACCACGGTCAGCCGGCGCTCCTTGTGGGGGTCCAGCCAGCTCACGTGCACGTGCGCTACACGGCCCGAGGGGAAGCGAAGGGTGATGAACACCACGTCTTCGATGTCCGCCTGGAGGAATCCCTGGCCGCTCGCGCTGACCTCCTCCGGCTCCTCGTCCAGCAGGTACAGGAGCATGGAGATGTCGTGCGGAGCGAGGCTCCACAGGGCGTTTTCGTCGCTGCGCAGCTTGCCCAGGTTGAGCCGCTGCGAATACGCGTAGTACACCTGCCCGAGCTCACCCTGCTCGATCATGTTCTTGATGTGCTCCACCGCCGGGTGATACTCCAGCAGGTGGCCCACCATCAGGATGCGCCCCGCTTCTTCGGCGGCGCGCGTAACCCGCTCCGCGTCCGCCACCGAGAGCGCCAGCGGCTTCTCCACGAAGACGTGCTTCCCCGCCTCCAGCGCCTGCACCGCCATGCCGGCGTGCAGCGGAGCGGGCGTCGCGAGCACCACCCCCTGTACCTCCGGGTCTTCCAGCACGGACTGGTACGAGCCGGTGATCCGCACTCCGCCGTACTGCCTGCGCACCTTCTCGCGCACCGCGGCGGACAGGTCGCACGCCACGCGAAGGTCCGAGAGCGCGGCGAAGCTGCGCAGCAGGTTGGCGCCCCAGTAGCCGCATCCGACGACCGCCGTGCGCACGTGGTGCAACTCGCTCATCGCTGGAGCTCCTGGATGGCCCCGATTGCGCCCGGCCCGCTCAAGCGGAGACCCGTGCGGCGCGAGCCGGCGCCCCGTGCCTGGCGGGCAGGGACGACGCGTCCGGCCCGTCGAGGTCGTCGCCGTAGGGGTAGTACACGTCCTGCGCGACGGCCGTGGAGTCCGGATCGTTGAGCACCGCGCCCACGACGTCGGCGCCGACGCTGGCGAGCTGCTGAACGGCCCGCTGGGCCGCGCCGCGGTCGGTGCGGCCCGCGCGCACCACCACGAGAACCCCGTCGGCGGCCGTGCCCAGGATGCACGCGTCGGCGGCGGCGAGCAGCGCGGGAGTGTCCAGGACCACCAGGTCGAACTGCCTGGAGAGAAGGTCCAGGGTTTCCCGCATCTGCCCGCCGCCCAGCAGCTCCGCGGGGTTCGGCGGCAGCACGCCGGCCGGGAGAAGGTACAGCCCGCCGACGGCCGTCTCGCGCAGCGCCTGGTCGAGGGGAACGTGCCCGAGGATCACCTGGGTGAGCCCCGGCTCGCGGGGCATGCCGAACAGCGGGTGCAGGCGCGGCTTGCGCAGGTTGCAGTCTACGATGGCGATGCGCAGCCCCTGCTGCGCGTACGCCACGGCCAGGTTGGCCGCGGTGGTCGTCGTCCCTTCCGCTGGCGAGGCGCTGGTGACGGCCAGGCTCTTCATCGCCCGCGCCGCCGGCGAGAAGAGGAGCTGGGTGCGCAGCCTCCGGTACGCCTCCGCGCCGGGAGAGCGGGGGGCGGAGACGGTGACCAGGGTGTCCGCGCCGCCCTCGCCCGTCCCGCCCCTCGGCAGGGCGGCCCGGCGCAGGCGGCCACCGCCAGGCCCGGCGATCCGCGGGATCAGCGCGAGGCCCGGAACGCCGAGCAGCTTCTCCAACTCGTCCCGGCGCCTGACCGACGTATCGAGGCTCTCCCTCAGGAACGCCGCGCCCGCGCCGAGCGCCAGCCCCATCACCACCCCGAGCGCCAGCTTGACCGGCATGCGGGTGTCGAGGGGAGCCCCGGGCAGCGGCGCCGCATGGACGATCTCCACCTGCCCCGCTTCCACCGCCTCCGCGACGCGGGCCCGCCGCAGCTCGTGCCGGAGCTGCTGCCGGTCCGCCATCAGCTCCTCGCGCCGCACCTCCATCAGCCCGCCGGAGCCGAACATCTCCGCCAGCACCGAATCGCTCCCCCGCAACTGCTCTTCCAGGGCCACGCGGCGGCGGCGCGACTGCTCCTGCGCGGCCCTGGCGTTCACGCGCTGGAACACGACCATGGCCGCGTTCACCACCCGCCGCGCGAGCTCCGGGTCGGGCGACGTGTACTCCACCGCCACCGCGTCCGTCTTTTCCCGCAGGCGGGTGCTGAGACTGGAGCCCAGGTGGTCGATCGCCCGGTCCCGCGGCCGGATCGCGAGCCGAGCGGCCTGGACCTCGGGACGGGAGCGCACTGTGAAGCGGACCCCCGGCAGATCGACGGGCTCGCCATACCTGGCGCGTGCCACGGCATCGCCGGACGTGGCCTTCACCCCATCCGCCCCGAAGGCCAGCCGGATGATCCGGGACTCGCCGGGCGCAAGCGTGACGGCGGCACCGCTCAGCTCGCTCACCCGGATGCCACCCGGCGCGGCCTGCAGGCGCAGCCCCTCGCGATCCACCACCTCCCCCAGCACCTGCCGGCCCCTGAAGACCTCCAGCTGCGAGAGCAGGGGGTTGGTGCCGGTGCCATAGATGGCCTTCGCCACCTCCTCGTCCAGGCGGCTCGCCGGGGACGACCGGGTGTCGGCCAGGCGGAAGAGGCCGCTGGCGCGATAGGCCGGCACCCGGTCGAGCACCCGGTGCGCCGTGAGCGCGGACACGAGGACCGTCACCGCCGCCACGAGCCAGGCGTGCCGCCGGAGGATGGACATCAGGCCGTGGACGTCCATCGCCTCCTCACCCCACGGCCCCTGCGGAACGGCTCTACGCGAGCCGTCAGGATCACGCTGGACGGACTCAATGCTGGACATGGGATTCGGGAGTGATCGCGAAAGGGACCAGTTCGTTCTCCGTGCCTCTGCGTGACACTCAACGCGCCAGCGCCCCCGCCGCCGATCGGTACACCTCGATGGTGTCGCGTGCGGTTCGTTCGGCGCTGAAGAGACTGGCGCGCACCGACCCGAGCTGCGCCAGCACGCCGCGGAGCGCGGGTGAGGCCACGATGTCCGTCATGGCGCGGGCGATGTCCGCCGGGTCGTAGGGGTCGAAATACACCGCGGCGTCGGCGCCCACCTCGGGGAGCGCCCCCGCGCGTGCCGCCGCGACGGGGGTGCCGCATGCCCCCGCCTCCAGCAGGGGGAGCCCGAAGCCTTCGTAGAGGCTCGGGAAGACGTACAGCTCCGCCGCGCGGTAGAACGCGGGGAGGTCGTGGTCCGGGACGTAGCCCGGGAGCACGACCCGGCCCTGCAGCCCCAGCGCCGCGATGGTGTCGTGGAGCGCACCCAGCTCGTTTCCACGCCCCGGCTTGCCAACCAGCACCAGGGTGCGGCCGCTCAGCGGCCCCGAGCTCACGAGCGCGAACGCCTCCACCAGCCGGCGGAGGTTCTTGTGCGGGCTGAGCGTCGCCACCGAGAGCACGAAGGGCGACGCGATGCCGTACGCGCCCACCCGTTCGCGTGCATCCTCCAGCGATGGGATCTCGAACTCTCGCGGCGTGAGCAGCACCGTGCGCACCCGCTGCGGGTCGACGCGCGTGCGGGCCAGGACCTCGCGGCGGGTGAAATCGGAGATCGTGATCAGCCAGTCCGCGCGGTGGCAGGACGGCACCCGCTCCGACTCGAAGACCCTCGCCGTCCAGGCCGTGGGCACCTCGTCCAGGCTCTCGCGGTAGAACTGCGACGAGAAGTCGTGCACCGTCAGCACCGTGGGGAGCGGAAACGCCGGCGGCACCAGGTTGCCGGGGAAGTGCATGAGGTCCAGCCCGTCCAGCCGGGCCCGCCAGCGCAGCACGGAATACTCCCACGCCACGCGCCGGTACACCTCGAACAGCCCCGCCGGGATGGGGCAGACCACGTGGCGGAAGTTCGGGAGCGTGGTCTCGAACAGGTGCCGGTTGCGCTGGGTCACGTAGAGGACGTACTCGTTGCGCGAGTCCACCTTGCGCAGCCCGTCCACCAGTCGGCGCAGATACGTCTCGCCCCCGCCGTTCACGCCGGGGCGCAGCGACAGCAGGTCCACACCGATCCGCAGCGGGCGGTCCGCCGGAGGGGCGGCCGGGGGCCTCTTCTTCGCGATCACGCGGCCCACTCACGACCCCCGGGCAAGGGCGTACAGGCAGAACACCACCACGGAGCAGAGGAGCATGGAAACGTAGAGTAGCAGGCGTTGGCGCAGGTATCCGATGCCGGCCGCGCTCAGCACGAGCATCAGGGGAACCCCCTGCACCAGGTATCGCGGATTGCTGAAGTAGCCGGCCAGCGCTACGCCCAGCGCCATGGCCAGCACCAGGCCGGCGAGAAAGATCCCGGCCGCGGCACGCTCGCGCACCGCGCCGGCCATCCCGGCCAGCAGCCCGGGGAGCAGGAGGAGCCAGAGGATCTGCCCGGGCATCAGGAAGGTCCCGATGCTCATCATCCCACCCGTCGTGCCCGGAAGGGGGAGGACGAAGGGGAGCACCATCGCCGCCAGCAGCAGGTGCGGTGCCAGGAGGAGGTTCCTGCCGTACAGGTACCGCGTGAGCCCCGAGCTGCCCGCACCCACCTCGTTCGCCCAGCTTTCGCGCGCCACCGCCACGGAGGTGAGCGGGTTGGGGAAGCGGGCCAGCAGGTCCATCTTCCCGCCGAGCCCGGCGCCCTGCAGGACCGCCAGGAACAGGAGCAGCACCCCGCCCGCGACCGCCAGCGCGGCCAGCTTGCTCCCGCGCCGCCGCCCCGTGAGCCCCACCAGGAGCGCGGCGGAACCCACGATGGTGACCCCCGTGTCCGGCCGGATCATGAACAGCGGGACCAGCGAGGCGCCCAGGGCGCACACCGACCGCGCCGACACCTGGCGGGAAATGGCAATGGCGGCGGACGCGCACGCCACCACGAAAAAGGACAGGACCACGTCCTTGTACACCATCCCCGACCAGACCAGCAGCGTGGGCAGGAACGCCGCCAGGTACCCGGCGACGGCCGCGCGCCGCCTGTCGTAGACCTGCAGGGCCAGGAAGAAGGCCACCACCGCCGCCCCCGCCCCGAAAAGCCCGTTGAGGAGCAGGGGCGCCACGGCCACGCGCCCCGTCAGCGCAAAGACGGCGCCGACCAGATAATAGTAGCCCGGGTCCTTGTCGGTCAGGTGAACCGTGGGCGATCCGCTCCGCCACGCCTCGGCCACGGCCCAGCCGCTCGCCTCCCAGTGGAGGTAGTCCTTCCCCCCCTCCAGCCCCGGCAGCCCCGCGATCATCACGGCCCCCGTGATGAAGAGCGCCGCCACGTACCGCGCGAGGAAGCCCCCCACGAACAGCCGCGTCACGAAGACGCGGTCGCTCGGCGCCAGCAGCACCACCATCCCCGCGCCGAGGGCCATGAACGCCGCGCCGGTGACCACCCCCACCGCGGCGTGGTGCACCCCGCCCACCGCGGCGAACGCCAGCGTCGCCACGAGCGCGGCGGCCCAGAGCACGGCCAGCCAGGCGGGGAGCGCGCCCGGCGCCGGCTCCCGCGCCGCGGGGCCGGCGGCCACCCGGGGCGGACGGGCCGCGTGCGCGTGCGTCATCCCGCTCCCGCCAGGTGCTCTCGGAACAGCTCGGCGAACTGTGCCGCCGGGTCGCGGGCCATGATCGGCCCGACGAGCGCGAAACCCTCGCGGATCAGCGAGCGCCGCAGGTCGCCGTCGTCCAGCACGCGGCGCAGGCTGCCGGCCAGGGCCCGCGGGTCGCCGGGGGGCACCAGCAGCGCCTGGTGGCCGTCCCGCAGCAGGAAGGGGATCCCGCTGACGGCGCTGGCGACCACCGGAAGGCTGTGCCCCATCGCCTCGTAGATCACCCGCGGAAAGCCCTCGCTGTACGTGGGGAGCACGAAGATGTCGGCGCGCCGGTAGAAGCCGAAGAGCTCGGCGCCCGAGGCGACGAACCCGTGGAACGTCACCTGGCCGGCCAGGCCGGCGCGCGCGGCCTGCGCGGCGAGCGCGGCCCGCTCGGGGCCGTCGCCCACGATGTCCAGGACCAGGTCCCGCCCCTCGCCCCGCAGCGCCTGGAGCGCCTCCAGCAGCACGGGCACGCCCTTGCGGCGGTTGAGGCCGCCCACGTACAGCAGACGCACCGGGCTCGCGGCGCAGGTGTCGCCGCGGCGAACCATGTGGGACGGCGTCATCTCCAGGATGGGCGCGGTCTCGTACACCGGCCTTCCCTCGCCACCGTACTTGTCCAGCAGCGCGCGGCCGGCGGTCAGGCCCAGGGCCGTCGTGCGCATCATCCACCCCTCCCAGCGGGTGAGGAGGAAGCGGTACGGGCGAAAGAGGAGCCCGCGCACGCCGCGCCACCGGAAGGTGAAGGGGGTGATCTCCTCCCAGTCGTTGGCCAGGTACACCGCGGCGGGACGCCGGAAGAAGAAGTGGTTCACCGTGTAGGCGACACCACCCTGGTAGCTGGGAACGAACGCGTACACCACGTCCCAGCGGCGGATCCGGCGCACCACGCGCAGGGCGCTGCGGAGGTGGTGCCAGAGCGAGGGCAGCATCTTCCCCGAGCCGGAGGGCGGGGTGGGGAGCGGCTCCACCCGCACGCGCGGGTCCAGCAGCGGGTCGTCGGTCCTGAACCCCGGGTGCCCGGGGGTGAGGACGTGCCCGCACACGGTCACCGAGCCGAAGTGGCCGCACAGGCTGCTGGCGAGCTGCCCGTACGGCTTGAAGATACGGTACGCGCTCCCGTCGTACGAGATGGGGCCGGGGAGGACCAGCGTCACGCCGCGCCCGCTGGCGGAGTGGACGGGGCCGGCCGGCGCCGGCGGCGCGCTCACCGGAGCACCTGCGCCTGGCGCATGGCCCGGCGCAGCTCGCCGTACACGGCGGTGGTGCGGAAGCTGGGCCGCGGCAGGTCCTCCGAGGAGAGGAACACCGCCTGCTGGCTGGGAAGCGCCGGATGGTACCCGTGCAGCCCCTTCCCCGTGCCGCGGCCCAGGAAGCTGGGCGAGATCCCCAGCCCCTCGTCCACCACCCAGATCAGGTCGCCGAAGGCGCGCGAGGTCACGCCGTACTCGCTCCGCTCCTCCTCGGCGACGAGCGCCCCGTGGCGCTCCTCGGCCAGGTGCGCCGCCATCTCGCTCCTGAGCCCCGGGTCCGGCACCCAGAAGCGCGCCAGGGTCGCGTCCAGGAAGTACATGTACCGGTCCGGCCGCGGCCGGCCGAAGTGCCGCTCCACCCGCATGTCGTAGGGGCCCCGCACGTTGGCGGCGCCGTGGTCCGAGACCACCGCCACGTAGCCGTCCGGGTTGGCCTGGCGGAACGCCGCGACCAGCTCGCCCAGCCACGCGCGGTAGTCCTCGATCCGCGCCAGGAACTCGGGCGACCCCACTCCGGTGGAATGGACCAGCGAGTCGAGGTCGGGAAGCGACAGGAACAACCCCTCCCCGGGGCGCACCGCGGCGAGCGCGCGCTCCACCAGCACCCGGTCCCGGCCGGGCGGCCGCACGTTCCGCAGCCGCGAGTGCAGCACCAGGGTGCCCCGGAACCCGGGGGAGCTCAGCAGGGTGGGGTGGGGAAACGACGGGTCGAACGGATAGCTCCCCGTGGGCTCGAACGCGCCCAGGTACGAAAAGGGGATGTTGCCCGTGTACCCCGCCACCCGCGAAAGCGCGCGGTGCGCCGCCCGGTCCAGGTAATACGCGTGGCGGAGCGGCGACAGCAGCCGCAGGGCCGGCGCCCACCCGCGCAGCCACGAGTTTCCCGGATTGTAGTTGAAGATGTTCAGGAAGCCGAGCTCGTCGGGGGTCATCCCCGCGAACAGCTCGGCCACCAGGTTCACGCTGTACCCGAACCCCGGACGCACCGAGGCGCGCCCCGGCAGCTCGGGCAGAAACCGCTCCGGCAGGTACGAGAACGGCAGGCAGTCGATGAAGACGATCAGGCTCGGCCGCACGACTCCTCCAGAACCGAGTAGAGATACGCGCGCCGCGGCCCGAACCAGCGACTGCTTCCGACCAGGTAGTCCACGTACCCGCGCCGCGCCGCCAGGAACCGGTCCACGTCGCTCCCGCCCCGCGGACGGAAGCCGGGCCAGAGCCTCGCCAGCGAGCGGTCGGCGAGATCCAGGCTCGCCGCCGCGCCGCGGCCGTGGAGCAGGGCGGAGAGGGCGGCGTTCAGATTCAGCAGGAAGCCCAGCTGCTCCGGGCGCTTGGCCCGGAGCAGCCACGGGATCGCGCGGTGCGGCCGCGCCACCGCCCCGGTGCGCACCGCCAGGTACGCCTCGTAGGCCCGCCTGCGCGGCGTCTCAACCGGCCACAGCCGCCGCCCCTGGGCCACGGCCGCGCGGGCGATCTCCACGTCCGAAGCGGCGGCGGAAAGCGACAGCAGCATGCGCAGCCCGGCGCGGAACGCCTCCAGCACCTCCAGGTGAAGCTGCGGGGGCTCCTGCTGGAAGCGCAGGCGGAGCTTCCCCTCCAGGCTGCGCTCCAGCAGCTCCGCCGAGCCCGGCGCGAAGTACCGGGCCAGCGGCGGCCGGGCGGCCTCGGCGCGCCAGGCGCGCACCCGCTTTTGGAAGGTGGGGATCATCACGCCCGCGTGGGGCAGCAGCCAGGTGGTGAGGTCCAGCGCCTGCCTCGCCCAGGTGTAGCGCGCCGTCCGCGCGTCTTCCGGCGTGCCCGCGCCCCGTACCAGGGCGGCCGGGACGCGGAAGACCATCTCCCAGAGCCGGTGGATGGGCACCTCGTTGAGCTGCCGCAGGTCGATGCTGCGGGCGTCCAGCGCGGGGAGCTCCCCGCGCACGTCGGCGCCGAGCAGGGTGCGGCCGGTCGCGCGGACGTCCCAGCAGCGAAAGGTGGGCGGGTGGCGCCGCAGCCGCTCCAGGGTGGTGAGGCTGGCGTCCAGGTGAAAGAGCCGCGGCCCGGCACGGTTCACACGCTCCTCCACCGCCCTCAGGGCCCGTGCGGCGCCCGCCCAGCCTGCGCCGCCGGGCGGGGCATCCCCCACCACGTACATCTCGATGTCGCTGCCGAGCTGCACCTGCCCCGCTCCGTCGCGCCACCAGGTGAGCTCCCCGCGCGAAGCGCTGCCGTGCAGCAGCACCGAGTGCGGGCGGAGGGCGGCCAGGATCCGCACCGTCTCGTCCAGGAGCGCCCTCACCTCCGGAGGATATCCGTATTCCCGGCAGAGCGAATCTACGGCCGTCCCGGTGGAGGTGTCCGCGTCCATCGCCCGTTCCCGGTCAGCGGGGGCCGTGCCGGCGAGGCGGCGCGGCATCGGCCCATTCCTGGTTGCGCGGCAGCCTTCCGGAAGCCGCGAGAGCAGGACCGCGCGGGGATTCAACAAGTTAGAGAACAATATCTTAGCCCCGCAAGCCCCGGCAGCGCAGCGGCCTCACGCGGTGCGGGTAAGCGCAGACGGCAGGCTCTGGACTCTTTGTGTCTCTGTGTCTCTGTGTCTCTGTGTCTCTGTGTCTCTGTGTCTCTGTGTGAGATCATTTTGTCCTGTAGCGTACGGCGGCACGGCCGTTGCCTGTTGGCGGCACATGCTACTACGCGCCCAGCCGATCCAGGCGATGGACGAATACGACGAGCCGGAGGTGCACCGGCGCGTGGACGACGACATGCTCGAAGACGGGCTCGTGATGCGGGCCGCGTGGGCGTGGGCGCTGTTCGCGCTGGGGCTTGCCGTTGCCATCGGGCTCTTTTTCGTCTACACTCCCCGCTGAAATCCGCCCGGCCACCGGCCGGGCGGCCTCCATCCCATAGCATCGCAGAGCAGTCCGTGGATACGGTCAAGGTTTCCCTCCCCGACGGGTCCGTGCGTGAAGTGCCGCGCGGGGCCCCCGTGCGCGCCGTGGCCGAGGCCATCGGCCCGCGCCTGGCCAAGGCCGCCGTCGCCGCCCGGGTGGACGGCGAAGTGGTGGACCTGGTGCGCCCCCTCGATGCCGACGCCGCCGTCCAGATCCTCACGGAGAAGGACGCCGACGCCCTGGGCGTGCTGCGCCATTCGGCCGCCCACATCCTGGCCACCGCCGTGCGCCGCGTGCGGCCCGACGCCGGCATCGGCTTCGGGCCGGCCATCGACAACGGCTTCTACTACGACTTCCAGGTCGACCCCCCCTTCACCCCCGAGGAGCTGGAGCGCATCGAGGGGGAGATGGCCAAGGTCGCCACCGCCGACGACCCCTTCGAGCGCCGCGAGGTGACGCGGGACGAGGCGCGCGAGCTGTTCGCGGACGACCCGCTCAAGCTGGAGCGGCTGGAGGAGCTGGGCGACGACGAGACGATCAGCGTGTACCGCAACGGCCCCTTCCTGGACCTGTGCCGCGGCCCGCACGTCCCCACCACGGGGCGCCTCAAGCACTTCAAGCTCCTCAACATCGCCGGCGCGTACTGGCGCGGCGACGAGAAGCGGCAGATGCTGCAGCGCATCTACGGCACGGCCTTCTTTGGCAAGGACGAGCTGGCACAGCACCTCCACCAGCTGGAGGAGGCCAAGCGGCGCGACCACCGGCGGCTGGGGAAGGAGCTGGAGCTCTTCATGTTCCACCCCGCGGCCCCGGGGTCGGCGTTCTGGACGGAGCGCGGCACCACCATCTACCAGACGCTCAACGAGTACATGCGCGAGCTGCAGCTCCGCAGCGGCTACGGCGAGGTGAAGACGCCCCTCCTCTTCAACAAGTCGCTGTGGGAGGTGAGCGGGCACTGGGGCAAGTACCGCGAGAACATGTTCCTGGTGCTGGACGCGGAGTCGGGCGAGCACGACTTCTCGCTGAAGCCCATGAACTGCCCGTCGCACCACCTGCTGTACGCGGCCAAGAAGCACTCGTACCGCGAGCTGCCCATCCGCTACTGCACCTTCGACGTGCTCCACCGCAACGAGGTGTCCGGCGCGCTGAGCGGGCTCACGCGGGTGCGGCAGTTCCAGCAGGACGACTCGCACATCTACCTGGCCGAGTCGCAGATCGAGGACGAGGTGAAGCGGCTGGTGGCGCTGATCCAGGAGGTGTACGGCACCTTCGGGCTCACGGCCACGGCCAAGTTCGCCACGCGCCCCGAGCAGCGCATCGGCGACGACGCCATGTGGGACCGGGCGGAGAACGCGCTGCTGGTGGCGCTGGAGTCCACGGGGCTCCCGTACGAGCTGAAGCCGGGCGACGGCGCCTTCTACGGCCCCAAGATCGACTTCGACGTGCGCGACTCCATCGGCCGGAGCTGGCAGCTCGGCACCATCCAGCTGGACTACGCGGCGCCGGAGCGCTTCGATCTGAGCTACGTGGGCGAAGACAACCAGGCGCACCGCCCGGTGGTGATCCACCGCGCCATCTGCGGCTCGTTCGAGCGCTTCATCGCCATCCTGATCGAGCACTTCGCGGGCGCCTTCCCCGTGTGGCTGGCCCCCGTGCAGGTGGTGGTCGTCCCCATCTCCGACGACCAGGCCGCCTCCGCGCGCCAGTACGGCGACGAGCTGCGGGCCGCGGGCGTGCGCGTGCACGTGGACGACCGCAACGAGACGCTCAACTACCGCATCCGCGAGGCGGAGACGGCCAAGGTGCCGTACATGGCCGTGATCGGCGGGCGCGAGGCGGAGGGGGGCACGGTGGCCGTGCGGGTGCGCGGGGCCGGGCGCAAGCAGGAGATCGTGGAGCGCGGGGTGCTTGCGGACCGCATCCGGGAGCAGGCGCGCACACGCACGCTGCAGGTGGGGTTCGAGTAAGGGCGGCCCTCACCCGGCAGCTTACAGCTGCCACCCTCTCCCAGTAACTGCCCTGGGAGAGGGGACTACGTCGTGCGCGGCGAGCGGCGACCCAGCACGCCGAGAGGGCAGGCGCGACGAATCGCGCCCCTGCCAATCCATGCGCGGCGAGCGGGCCCCCGCGGCACCGCTCGCGAAGTAGTCCCCTCTCCCACGCTGTTTGTGGGAGAGGGTGGCAGCTGTAAGCTGCCGGGTGAGGGCCGCCCCGCCGTTGACAGGTCCGTCGTCACCTGATAGATTCTGCCGTTCAATGCTGGACAAGCGGGGGCCGGCAGGCCCTCCACCTTTCGGCTTCGTTCCCTTGCAGGGGCGAATGCTGCCGGGTCCGCGCATCGCGCCTCGCCCAACTCGTGCCTCCACCGGAGCACGGAGTGCGTGTGCGCGTGGACGGATCTGAGCGTTTCAGATCCGTCTTTTTTGTTTCCCCGATTCGGAGAGCGGCACCATCCAAGAGAAAGTGCGGGTGAATCGGCAGATCCGTATCAGCCCCGTCCGGGTGATCAGCCCGGAAGGCGAGCAGCTCGGGATCCTGCCGATCGAACGGGCGCAGGAGATCGCGGAAGAGCAGGGGCTGGACCTGGTGGAAGTCGCACCGCTGGCCCGGCCGCCGGTCTGCCGCATCATGGACTACGGCAAGTTCAAGTACGAGGAGCAGCGCCAGCAGCGCGAGGCGCGCAAGAAGCAGCACCACGTACAGATCAAAGAAGTCAAGATGCGTCCCGGGATCGAGGACCACGACTATGACTTCAAGCTGCGCCACGCCCGCCGCTTCCTCGAAGAGGGGAACAAGGTCAAGCTGACCATGATGTTCCGCGGCCGCCAGATGGCGCACCCCGAGTTCGGCCGGCAGGTGCTGGACCGGGTGTCGCAGGCCGTACAGGACATCAGCAAGGTAGAGTCGCACCCGATGATGGAAGGGCGCAGCATGGTGATGATGCTCGCGCCGCTCAAGATGCCCACGCCGCCCTCCGGTGGCGGTTCTGACCGGCCCGCCCCCACGAACGACGGGGGGGGCGCACGCCCCGCACCCGCGTCCGCGGGTGCGCCTCAACGGCCCGCCCCGGCAACGGTGCGGGCTCCCGAACGGCCCGCGCCGCCCGCGGCGGGGTCGCAAGAAAGGAAGTAATCCGATGCCGAAGATGAAGACTCACCGGGGTGCGGCGAAGCGCTTCAAGGTCACGGCCAAGGGCCGCGTGAAGCGTGGCAGCGCCATGCACAGCCACATCCTCACCAAGAAGTCGCCGAAGCGGAAGCGGAACCTGCGCGGCACCACCATGCTCGCCAAGCCGGACGAGAAGCGCGTGAAGCGCCTCCTCCTGGCCTGATTCCGCAACCGACTAGAGAGGGTTTGCACCCATGCCTCGCGTAAAGAACAACGTCGCCCGCCTCCGGCGGAAGCGGCAGATCCTGGCGGACGCCAAGGGGTACTTCGGCCGCCGCAAGAACCTGTACAAGACGGCGAAGGAAGCCGTGGAGCGGGCCCGCCGCTATGCGTACCGGGACCGCAAGAACCGCAAGCGCGAGTTCCGCCGCCTGTGGATCATCCGCATCAACGCCGCGGCGCGCCAGAACGAGCTTTCGTACTCGCGCTTCATGAACGGCCTTCGCCGTGCCGGCATCGAGATCGACCGCAAGGTGCTCGCGGACCTCGCCATCCGCGAGCCGCAGGCCTTTGAGCAGCTCGCCAGCGCCGCCAAGGCGAACCAGGGCTGAGCTCGCTCCTGTTTCGGCTTTGCGCAGCGGCGCCGTGGAAGTTTCCACGGCGCCGCTCGTGCTTTGCGGGGTAGCCAAACGCGGGGGCGCCGTTCAGATTGTGAAAACCTGGGTCTCACACAGAGGCACAGAGACACAGAGAGAGCCATGAGCATCACCGAAGAGCTGATCGCGCAGCTGCGCGGGCTGGAGCACGAGGGGGGAGCGGCGATCCGCTCGGCGGGCGGGGCGGAGGCGCTGGAGGCCGCGCGCATCGACTTCCTGGGGCGCAAGGGGCGCCTGACGGGCGTGCTGCGGCGGCTGGGCGAGCTGGCTCCCGCGGAGCGCCCCATCGTCGGCGCCGAGGCGAACCGGGTGCGCGATGCTCTTGCCGCCCTGTTCGACGAGAGCGCGGCGGCGCACACGGCGGCGGCGGACACGGGGCCCAGGGAAGACCTGACGCTGCCGGGGCGCGCGCCGTGGCGCGGCGGGGTGCACCCCGTGCGGGTGGTGGTGGACGAGATCTGCGAGATCTTTCGCGACCTGGGGTTCAGCCGCGTGGCCGGGCCGGAGGCGGAGACGGCGGAGTACAACTTCACCAAGCTCAACTTCCCGCTGGACCACCCGGCGGCGGACATGCACGACACCTTTTACCTGGGCGAGGGGACGCTGCTGCGCACCCACACCTCGCCCATGCAGGCGCGCATCATGGAGGCGCACGCGCCCCCCATCCGCGTGGTGATCCCGGGCACCGTGTACCGCCGCGACCCGTTCGACGCCAGCCACGCCCCCGCCTTCGAGCAGATCGAGGGGCTGGCCGTGGACGAGGGGATCACCTTCGCGGACTTCAAGGCCACGATGTCGCAGTTCGTCCGCCGCTTCTTCGGCCCGGACGCGAAGACGCGCCTGCGCCCGTCGTACTTCCCGTTCACCGAGCCCTCGGCCGAGATCGACATGTCGTGCATGATCTGCGGCGGCTCGGGATGCAGCGCGTGCAAGGGCACGGGGTGGATGGAGATCGGCGGCGCCGGGATGGTGCACCCCAACGTCTTCAAGCACGCGGGCCTCGATCCGGAGCGCTACACGGGCTACGCCTTCGGCATGGGCCCGGGACGCATCGCGATGCTGCGGTACGGGATTACGGACATCCGGCTGCTGTACGAGGGGGATGTGCGCTTCCTGGGGCAGTTCGTGTAGCGGTGCCAGCCTCGGTTGCCGGGCGAGTGAACTCGCGGCAACCAAGGCACCAAGTCCGCCTGCGCGGACTGGAGGGTCCGGGTTGATGCTGGAGGATACAGTCCGCGAAGGCGGACTTCGTGCTGTTGTTGCCGCGAGTTCACTCGCCGGTGACCGGTCGGCTCACCGAAACCTGGATCGCCCGTGGAGCGCGCGAACGACATGACCGCACTCCTGGCGCGGCTGGTGGAGCGGTGGGGGGAGCAGGGGATCCGGCCGGCGGGTGGGGCGGGGGAGGAGGAGCTGCGGGCGTTCGAGGAGCGGCACGGCGTGCGGCTTCCGGAGGATCTGCGGGCGTACTTCCGCACCGTCGGGGGGATCGCGGTGGATGGAGAGAGCGCGGCGCTGGACCAGGACCTGATCCGCTTCTGGCCGCTGCGCGAAGTGAGCACGCTGGCGAGCGCGTGGGTGCCGGCGCCGGACGCGGAGCGCTGGTTCGTGATCGGCGATTACGCGATGTGGACGTGGGCGTACGTGGTTCGCCCGTCGTCCGGCGATCCCGGCCCCGTCGCCGTGAGCCTCGGCGGGACGGAGCTGCTGCCGCTCGCCGGTTCGTACCGGGAGTTCATCGAAATGTACCTCCGGCGAGACCCCCGGGTGATCTCGCCTGACCACGTAATACAACGCGGATAGGGGCTTCGGAGCGAACGGCATCCACCGTTCCCCGTTCCCCGTTCCCCATTCCCCGCCGTCCATGAACGTCTCGTACCGCTGGCTCAAGGCCCTCGCACCCGGCATCCAGGGAAGCGCGCAGGAGATCGCACACCGCCTGGCCCTCCTGGGCGCGCCGGTGGACGAGCTCACGGACCTCGGCGCGGGGATCGGCGACGTGGTGGTCGCGCGCGTCGAGGAGGTCAAGCAGCATCCCAACGCGGACCGGCTGCGCGTCACGCGCGTCGACGCCGGCGGCGAGTTCGTGCAGGTGGTGTGCGGCGCGCCCAACGTGGAGGCGGGGCGGCTTTATCCCTTCGCGCCCGTCGGCGCGTCGCTCCCCGGCGGCATCCACATCGGCAGGGCCAAGCTGCGCGGCGAGGTGAGCGAGGGGATGCTCTGCTCGGCGCGCGAGCTGGGGCTGGGGCGCGACCACGCCGGGCTCATGACCCTGAACGGCGACTGGGCCCCCGGCACGCGCTTCGTGGACGCCCTGGGGCTGGACGACCATCGCATGCTGATCGACGTCACGCCCAATCGCGGCGAGCTGCTCTCGCACGTGGGCGTGGCGCGCGAGCTGGCCCCCGGCGGCGCGGCGGGCGTGGAGCTCCCCGCATTCCCCAACGCCTCCGGCGTGCGGCTGGAAACGCGCGCGGGCGGCTCGCGGGGCGAGCTGGCGGGCGTCGCGGTGCACATTGAAGACGAGGCCGGGTGCCCGCGCTACATGGGCGCGACCGTGCGCGGGGTGCGCGTGGGACCGTCGCCCGAGTGGCTGGCGACGCGGCTGCGCGCGGTGGGGCTGCGCCCCATCAACAACATCGTCGACGCCACCAACTACGTGCTCTTCGAGCTGGGACAGCCGCTCCACGCCTTCGACCTGGCCAAGCTGCGCGGCGGCGAGGTGCGCGTCCGCCGCGCCCGCGACGGCGAGACCCTTACGACGCTGGACGGCGCCGAGCGCGCCCTCGTAGCCACCGACCTGGTGATCGCCGACGCGCAGGGAGCGGTGGCGATCGCGGGGGTGATGGGCGGGGCCAACAGCGAGGTGGATGATTCCACCACGGACCTCTTCCTGGAGTGCGCCCTCTTCGAGCCGAAGACGGTGCGGCGCACGCGCAGCCGCCTCGTCCTTTCCACCGACGCGTCGTACCGCTTCGAGCGCGGCGTGGACCCCGAGGGGCAGCCGCGGGCGCTGCAGCGCGTGGCGGAGCTGATCGTGGCCGTGGCGGGCGGCGAGGCCGCGGAGGCGGTGGATCTCAATCCGCGCCCCTGGGAGCGGCGCACCGTCGCGCTGCGGCCGGAGCGGGTGCGGCGCGTGCTGGGCACCAGCGTGCCCCCGGCCGAGATCCGCACCCTTCTGGAGGAGATCGGGTTCGGGGTGAGCGGCGATTCGCCCATCCAGGTCGTGGTCCCCGGCTTCCGAGGCGACGTGGAGGAGGAGATCGACCTGATCGAGGAGATCGCCCGGCGGCGCGGCTACGACTCGTTCGCGGACGAGCTGGCCCCGTTCCGCCCGAGCAGCGTCCCCGAGTCGCCGCAGGTGGAGGTGGAGCGGCGGTTCGCGGAGCGCCTGGTGGGCTGGGGCTTCCTGGAGGCGCGCACCACCGGCTTCGCGCCGGAGAGCGCGGGCGAGGTGCGCGTGCTCAACCCGCTCTCGGCCGAGGAAGGCTTCCTGCGCGGCGCGCTCACGCCCGGGCTGCTGCGCCGGGTGGAGCACAACTTCGCCCACGGCGTGCGCGACGTGCGGCTCTTCGAGGTGGGCACCGTCTTCCGCGCGGGGCCGGAGGGCGGGGTGCCGCACGAGGAGCGGCGCGTGGCGGCGGCGTTCAGCGGGCTGCGCGCGCCGCGCCACTGGACGGGCGACGCGGGGAGCTACGAGGTGTGGGACCTCAAGGGGATGCTGGAGGAGCTCGCCCGCGAGTACCCGGAGGCGCGCGTCGAGGCGGTGGGCCACGCCTTCACCGTCGCGGGCGGGGAGGGGAGCCTGGGCGGCGGCGGGCGCGCGGAAGGGGTGGACGCGCCCGCGTGGGCCTCGCCCGTGTGGACGCTGGAGCTGCGCCTGCCGGCCCAGCCCCTGGACCGGCGCGCCGTGCGCTACGTGCCGCTCCCCACCCAGCCCGCGTCGGAGCGCGACCTGGCGCTGCTGGTGCCGCACGGGGTGACGGCCGAGCAGGTGGGCGCCACCGTAGTGGACGCCGCCTCCGCGCTGCTGGAGGGGCTCGCCCCCTTCGACCTGTACGAGGGGAAGGGGCTGCCGGAGGGGACGCGCAGCGTGGCCTGGCGCCTGCGCTTCCGCGCCGCCGACCGCACGCTGACCGACGCCGAGGTGGACGGGGAGGTGGAGCGCGTGCTGCGTGCCCTGGAGGATCGCCACGGTGTCCGACGCCGCTGAGGCTGCCGCCGCGCCCGAGTGGGAGCGGCTGGAGCGCGCGGCCCACGCCGCCGCCGCGGCCGTCGCGGAGCTGCGCCGCCGCGCCACGGAGGCGGAGGCCGAGGTGCAGCGCCTGCGCCGCGAGCTGGAGCTGGTGGGCGCCGCGCCCGCCGGTGACGCGGGCGACGAGCTGCGGCGCCTGCGCGCCGAGAACGCCCTGCTCAGCAGCCGCACGGGGGAGGCGCGCAAGCGCATCCGCTCCCTCATGGCCAAGCTCGCCATCCTGGAGGCCCGCCGGTGACCCGTTCGCGCCGCACCGGGACGCGCCACTCCGTCTCCGTGGAGATCGCGGGGGAGAAGCACGTCCTGCGCTCCGACCTGCCCCCCGAGGACACGCGCGCCATCGCCGCGCACGTGGACTCCACCATCCGCGCCGTCCCCGGCTACCAGACGCTGGAGCCGTTCCGCGCCGCCACCCTGGCCGCGCTCTCCATCACCGACGAGCTGTTCCGGCTGCGCGAGGAGCTGAAGCGCCTGCGTGAGGAGGTGGCGCAGAGGACGGGCGGCCTCGCGGCGGTTCTCGAGGGCGCGGCGGAGGAATAGTCTCACACGGAGGCACAGAGCCACGGAGAAGAACACCGCGCGCTTGTAACGGGGTTGCGTACACCCCGCAAAAATACGTAAGTTGACTTTGCGGCTCCCTGCCGCCGCGCCATGGGGCGCGCATGAAACGGTGGCGGATCGCACGCTCTGCCACCGCGTTTATTTTCGATGAGACGCGGGCTGAAGCCCGCCCTGGATATAATCTTATGGAAATCCTGCTGATCGCCGTGGCCCTCCTCGTGGGAGCGGCTGCCGGCTTCTTCGTGGGGAAGAACGTACTCGAAAGCCGCCTCCGCGCGAGCCGCGCCACCGCCCAGGACGAGGCCGAGCGCATCCGCGGCGCCGCCGTGCAGGACGCGGAGGCGCTGCGCAAAGCCGAGGTGCTCAAGGGGCGCGAAGAGGCGATCCGCGCCCGCGAGGAGTGGGAGCGCGAGGAAGCCCGCCGGCGCGACGACGTGGAGCGCGTGGAGCGGCGGCTGCAGGAGCGCGAGGAGGCGCTCGACCGCAAGTTCCACCTGCTGGACGAGAAGGGGCAGGCGCAGGAGCAGCGCGCCGAGGCCGTGGCCCGGCGCGAGAAGCGGCTGGAGCAGGAGGAGAAGGAGATCCTGGTGCGCGCCGAAGAGGTGCAGCACCGGCTGGAGTCGCTCGCCGGCCTTTCGGGCGACGAGGCGCGGCGTCAGCTCATGCACCAGCTGGAGGAGGAGGCCAAGGCCGCCGCCACCCACCGCATCCGCGAGATCAAGGAAGAGGCGCGCAGGAACGCCGAGCGCGAGGCCAAGGAGATCATCTCCCTCGCCATCCAGCGCATCGCCGCGGACCACACGGCCGAGACCACCGTGTCCGTGGTCGCCCTGCCCTCGGACGAGATGAAGGGACGCATCATCGGGCGCGAGGGGCGCAACATCCGCGCGTTCGAGCAGGCCACGGGGATCGACGTGATCATCGACGACACCCCCGAGGCCGTCGTCCTTTCCGGCTTCGACCCCATCCGCCGCGAGACGGCGCGGTTGGCGCTGGAGAAGCTGGTCTCCGACGGGCGCATCCACCCCGGGCGCATCGACGACGTGGTGGCCAAGGCGCGCAAGGAGGTGGAGAACGGGATGCGCGAGGCCGCCGAGGAGGTGCTGTACGAGCTGGGGATCCACGGCGTGCACCCCGAGGTGGTCAAGGTGCTGGGGCGCTTGAAGTTCCGCACCTCGTACGGGCAGAACCAGCTCCTGCACTCCAAGGAAGTGGCGATCCTGGCCGGGAACATGGCGGCCGAGATGGGCTTCGACGCCACGCTGGCCAAGCGCATGGGGCTGCTGCACGACGTGGGGAAGGGGATGACCCACGAGCACGAGGGGACGCACGTGGAGCTGGGGTGGAACCTGGCCAAGAAGCACAACGAGCCGCCCCAGGTGCTCAACGCCATCAAGGCGCACCACGACGAGGAGCCGCACCTCTTCCCCGAGTCGTTCCTGGTGACGGCCGCGGACGCCATCAGCGGGTCGCGCCCCGGCGCGCGGCGCGAGATGTTCGAGACGTACGTCAAGCGGCTGGAGAAGCTGGAGGAGATCGCCCTCTCCTTCCCCGGCGTGGAGCGCTGCTTCGCCATCCAGGCCGGCCGCGAGCTGCGCATGATGGTGATCCCGGAGCAGGTGACCGACGAGGAGATGTCGCGCCTGAGCGAGGATACGGCGCGGCGCATCGAGGCCGAGCTCCAGTATCCCGGGCAGATCAAGGTGGTGGTGGTGCGCGAGACGAAAGCGGTCGACTTCGCCCGCTGAACGACGGGGGCTCACACAGAGACACAGAGGCACAGAGAACCCATTTTCTCTGTGCCTCCTTGTTGCGCATCGGGGGAGGGGGATTGAAGATCCTGTTCGTGGCGGACGTGATCGGGTCGCCGGGCCGGCGGGTGGTGGCGCAGCTCCTGAAGCTGGTCAGAAAGGACGTGGGGGCGGACGCGGTGGTGCTCAACGGCGAGAACTCCGCCGGCGGCTTCGGGATCACGCCGGACATCGTCCGCGAGTTCCTGGAGCTGGGGGTGGACGTCATCACCACCGGCAACCACGTGTGGGACAAGAAGGAGATCCTTCCCCTCCTCAAGACCGAGCCGCGCCTGCTGCGGCCGGCCAACTACCCGCCGCCCAACCCGGGCCGCGGGCACGTGGTGGTCAGGGTCGGCGCGGTGCGGCTGGCGGTGATCAACCTGCAGGGGCGCACCTTCATGGCCCCGCTGGACGACCCCTTCCGCATGGCCGAGGCCCTGCTGGCGGAGCTGCGCGGCGAGGCGGACGTGGTGGTGGTGGACTTCCACGCGGAGGCCACCAGCGAGAAGCAGGCGTTCGCGCGCTTCCTGGACGGGCGCGTGGCCGCCGTGGTGGGGACGCACACGCACTGCCAGACGGCGGACGAGCGCGTGCTCCCCGGCGGCACGGCGCAGATCACGGACCTGGGGCTCACCGGCGGGCTGGGCGGGGTGATCGGGATGAAGACCGAGCTCTCGGTGGAGCGGCAGCGCACGCAGGCCCGCGGCGAGCGGCTTCAGCCGGCCGACGAGGAGCTGACGCTGCAGGGCGCAGTGGTGGACGTGGACGAGACGACCGGGCGCGCCCGCTCCATCCAGCGGGTGAGCGTTCCCTACGAGCGGGTCCTCCAGGGGGAGTACAGGAAGAAGTGAGCGCGCGCATCATCGAGGGTACCCGGATCGGGCGCGAGATCCGCGCCGAAGTGGCGGCCGAGGTCGAGCGCCTGCGCGGCGAGGAGGGCGTGGTTCCCGGCCTCGCCGTGATCCTGGTGGGGAACGACCCCGCCAGCGAGGTCTACGTGCGCAGCAAGACGCGGGCGTGCGCCGAGGCGGGGATGAACGACCGCCTCCTGCACCTGGACGCGGACGTCAGCGCGGACGAGCTGTTCGGGGTGATCGACGGGCTCAACGCCGACCCGGCGGTGCACGGCATCCTGGTGCAGCTCCCCCTCCCGCCGCACATCGACCCCAAGTCGGTGCTGGAGCGGGTGAGCCCCGCCAAGGACGTGGACGGCTTCCACCCCCTCAACGTGGGGCGCGCCTTCGTGGGCGACCCGGCGGGCTTCCTCCCCGCCACCCCGGCGGGGGTGATGGAGCTGCTGCGGCGCGAGGGGGTGCCCACGCACGGGCGGCACGCCGTGGTGGTGGGGCGCAGCCTGATCGTGAGCAAGCCGCTGGCGTCGCTGCTCCTGGCCCCCGGCCCCAACGCCACCGTCACCCTGTGCCACCGCCACACCGCCGACCTCGCCTCGCACACGCGCCTGGCGGACATCCTGGTGGTGGCCGTGGGGAAGCCGGGGCTGATCACGCGCGAAATGGTGAAGCCCGGCGCCGTCGTGCTGGACGTGGGCACCACCCGGGTTCCCGACCCCGCCCATCCGCGTGGCTACGTGATCCGCGGTGACGTGGATTTCGAGGCCGTGCGCGAGGTGGCATCCGCCATCTCCCCCGTGCCGGGCGGGGTGGGGCCCATGACCATCGCCATGCTCCTGCGCAACACGGCCGAGGCCGCCCGCCGCGCCGCCGCCCGCGCCCGCCGCCGCGCGGGGAGCGCCGCGTGACGTACGACCTTTTCTCGTCCGCGGGAGCCAGCGAGCGTCCCCCGCGGGGGATGAACGAGGCGCGCAACGAGGACGCCGCCCGCGCCGTCGCCGCCCGCCAGGCGGATGCCGGCTTCCCCGCGGCGCGCCCGGCGCGCGCCGAGTGGACGGTGGCCGACGTCAACGCCGCCGCGCGCGAGCTGATCGAGGGCGTGCTCCCGCCCATGTGGGTGGCGGGGGAGGTGAGCAACTTCACGAAGGCGCGCTCGGGGCACTGCTACTTCACCCTGCGCGGCCCCGACGCCCAGCTCCGCTGCGTGATGTGGCGCGACGAGGCCCGCCGCCTCCCCACCGCCCCCGCCGAGGGGATGGAGGTGCGCGCGCTGGGGCGGGTGACGCTGTACGAGCTGCGCGGCGAGTTCCAGCTGGTGGTGGCGGAGCTGGAGGGGCGCGGCGAGGGGCTGTGGAAGCTGGCCTTCGACCAGCTCCGCGCGCGGCTGGACGGGGAAGGGCTCACCTCCCCGCTGCGCAAGCGGCCCGTCCCGGCGCTCCCGGCGTGCGTGGGCGTGGTGACTTCGCCGTCCGGCGCGGCGCTGCACGACGTGATCTCGGTGATCCGCCGCCGCGCGCCGTGGACGCGCATCGTGCTCTCGGCCGCGCGCGTGCAGGGCGAGGGCGCCGCGGGCGAGGTGGCGCGCGCCATCCGCCGCATCGGCGCGGCGGGGGTGGCGGACGTGCTGATCGTCGGCCGGGGCGGTGGCTCGGTGGAGGACCTGTGGGCCTTCAACGACGAGGCGGTGGCCCGCGCCATCGCCGAGTCGCCCGTGCCCGTGATCTCCGCCGTGGGGCACGAGACGGACTTCACCATCGCGGACCTGGTGGCGGACCTGCGCGCCCCCACCCCATCCGCCGCCGCGGAGGCCGCGGTGCCGGATGGCGCGCAGCTCCGCCGGGCCGCCGCCCAGCTCGGCGGCCGGCTGGCCCGCTGCACCCGCGAGCGCCTGGCGGACGCGCGCGAGCGTGCCCTGGAGGCGCGCCTGGACCTGCACGACGCGGGGAGCACGCTGCTGGCCGCCCGCCGCGAGCAGGCTGCGGCGCTGGCGGGGAAGCTGCACGCCCTGTCGCCGCTGGCCGTGCTGGCGCGCGGGTTCGCCGTCCCCGTGTCGCCGCAGGGGCGGGTGCTGCGCACCGCCGCCGATTTCGCGCCGGGCGAGGAGTTCCGGCTGCGGCTGGCGGAGGGCTCCGTGCGAGCCCGGGCGGAGTAAGGACTGGGCTCACACAGAGACACAGAGACACGGAGAAAAGCTTAGAGCTTGATGATGTAGGCGAGCACGAAGAAGGGGGGGCGGTTCTCGTGGGAGTTGCCGCCGCCGGTGTGGTTGGTCTGGAAGCCGTGCGAGTGCTCGCCCGAGTAGTCCGTGTTCACGCGGCCGCGCCAGTGCATCTCGTTGGGGTCCCCATTGCTGCCGCCCCCCCATCCCATGTCCACCGTCGTGTCGCCCCAGATCCAGCGCTGGCGCTTGGACAGCCCGTCCGCGTCGGTCCCCTCGATCCAGTGGTAGTGGCTGCCGCCGACGTCCGTCTGCCCGCCGTGCGAGTGCGAGGGCATCTCCCCTTCGTTGAGCTGCACGCGCGAGGCGCCGCCCGTGAGGCGCGGGGCATGGTACTCCGGCTCACGCGGGTCCAGCCCCACCACAAAGCGCCCGCGCAGGTCCGGCCGCCCTTCGCCGCCGTCGCAGAGCGCCCAGCCGCGCGGCACGCCGTCCGCGGCGCCGGACCACAGGATGATCCCGCCCACGGGCATCACCGCGCCCGTCTGGTCCTCGATGCGCCCCGCCACCTGCAGGCTGCCGTCCAGCCGCGCCGGTCCCCTCACCGTCAGGTCGCGCACCACCAGGCTCGGATCGCTCACCACCACCCAGGCGGTGAAGTGCTCCTCCACCGTGAACCCGTGCGCCTGCACCTCCACCACGAGCGTGAAGAGGGTGGTCTCGGCGAGCGGGGGCGAGGTCCAGCGGCGCACGTGCGTGACGTCCTCGTCGCGGTCGTCCCAGTAGATGCGGTAGGTGGCGGCGGGGCTCCCCGCCCAGGTGAGGTCCACCGTCTCCTGGTTGTGGATGCGCAGGCGGGTCGGCTGCAGGTCGCCGGCGAAGAAGCCCTCGGGGAACTTGGAGACGAGCAGCGTGCCGAAGCGCGTCCGCGGGCTCTCGTCCGAGTCGGTGGCGACCTCCTCCACTTCCAGCGGAGTGGTGCCCACGTACGTGCTCACGTGGATCCCCGCGATCACCAGGGCGAGCCCCTGCGTGGTGATCGTCCCCATCTCCGCCGTGTCCGGCCGCGCGGCGAAGCGCCCGCTGCCCAGCGGCGAGAGCATCCACCCCTTGGTCTGCGCCTCCGCGCGGAAGGAGTCCACCTCGGTGAGGTCCGCAGCGTCGGGTTCCTTGGGGTCGCCGACGCGCACGGAGAGGATGATTTCCCGCACGGTGACCGGCACCGCTCCGGCGTTGGTGACCACCACCGTGACCGCCGCGTTCTCCGCGTGCGCGTGCAGGGGGAGGGGAGAGGTGGAAAGGTCGTAGCTGAGGAGGGTGCCCTCCTGGTTGCCGCGCGTAAGTCGCATTTCGAGGATGAGTTGTAGGTGTGGATCGGGCCCCCTCCCCCCGTCCCCCTCCCCCGCAAACAGCGCGGGAGAGGGGGCGATTTCCACGCACGGGTGGGGTGAGAACGGGCCTGCCGCGCGCGTGGGCCCTGAGTCCCCTCTCCCATGCGGGTACGGGGAGAGGGTGGCAGCTGCGAGCTGCCGGGGGAGGGCGTCCCTCTTACGGCCGCCTGGCGAGGGCGGGGGGGAGCACGGCCGGGCGCCCGCTCTCCAGCGACTCGCGGACGGGGGCGATCACCAGCCAGTCGAACCCGGTGTCGCCGGTGCCGCCGGCGCACTCGCCCACCGTGAAGCCGCTCCCGTCACGCTCGCCCGCGTAGAGGCCGTTGCAGGGGCCGGCGGCGGTCAGGAGGACGCGGTAGCCGGCTTCGTGGGCCATCAGGTCCGCAGTGGGGCCGTCGAAGTCCACGCGCCCCACGCCGCCGCGAAGCCGGCCGCGCCCGCTCAGGTGCACCTCCGCCGCGGGCGAGAGGGGGGAGGCCATCACGCGCGGGCCCGCCTGCGTGGGAAGCTGCGTCAGCACGGAGGCGCCCGCCTCGGTGTGGATGGGCCCGGTGCTGTAGAGCATGGTCGCCCCCTCCGGCCCGATCAGGTACAGGCCCATGCAGTGGTCGATGGCCGTATCGGCGTAATTGGCCATGACCATGACGCAGTCTGAACGCGTCACTTCCAGCGTGGCGTTCCTCCCCACCGTCAGCGCAAGGTCGCGGACGTTGGCGGTGAGGCTCCGCCCGATCTGCGCGGCGCGGAGCTGCGCCGTTCCGTTCGAGGTGAGGTCGCCGGCGGTGAGCGTGTCCAGCGTGGCGCCCCCGGTCACCCGCGCGCCGCCGTGGAGCGTGGCGAGGTTCTGCACCGTGAGGTCGTGGGCGACCACGCTGGGGTTGGAGACCACCACCGTGACGCTGAACGACTCCGTCACCGTCTCGCCGTCCTGCTGGGCCCGCACGTCCAGGATGAAGGTGGTGTCGTGCGCCAGGGGCGGGCTCGTCCAGGCGCGCACCTCCGTCACGTCCTCCGACTCGTGGTCCCAGCGCAGGGTGTAGGCGGCGGCGGCGGCGCCGGTCCAGGTGAGCCGCACCGTGCCGCCGTAATCCACCGACGGAGCGCCCGCCACCAGGTCGCCCGCGAAGAAGCCGTAGGGGAACTTGGGGAGCAGCACCGTGGCGGCGCGGTCGGCGTACTCGGTTCCGTCCGCGGACGAGTGCTCGGCGATGTCGAGCGGCGAGGTGCCCACCCGTGTGCTCACCCGGATGTTGCCGATGGTGAAGCTGAGTCCCCCCGTGGTGAACTCGGCCGCCTGCGGGGTGCCAGGCGTGGCCACGAACCGCCCGTTCCCCGCGTACGCGATGGTCCAGTCGCCCCCGGCGGCCTCCACGGTGAACCCGCCGTCCACCTCGGTGAGGTCGATGGACTCGGGCTCGTCCGGATCTCCCACCGTGATCCCGAGGGTGATGCGGTTGGCCCAGACCGGGGCGTCCGAGTTGTTCCCCACCACCACCGTGATCGCGCCCAGCGACGGCGGAGCGGCTCCCGCCGGGCTCGCCTGCAGCGGGAGCGGAGAGGTGGTGGCGGCGTAGGTGAGCAGCGTGTCGGACGAGGAGAGCCGGGTCAGGTGCATGGGGGCCTTGGGATCAGAGTGCGGCGGCGGGCACTCGCCGCCCACGGGGAAGCAGTAGGGGCTCACCACCACGAACCGCAAAGATCTCACACGGAGGCACGCAGACACGGAGAGAAGCTCTTCTCCGTGTCTCTGTGCCTCTGTGTGAGTCCCGCGGTTCGAACACCCATCAGTGCTGCGGCTCCTTGGGAAGGAAGCGCAGGTGGCCCTCGCGGAGGGAGGCGGGGAGCTCGCTCAGCTCCGCGCGGTCGCCCGCCGCGGCCAGGGGGCGGATCAGCGGGCCGGAGCCCAGCAGCTCCACCCACTCCCACACCCCGTTGCGCTCGGCGGGGAGGGGGTAGGGGAGGGGGCGCGGCGTGCGGTCGGGGTCCGTGCCCTCGGCCACCGGCGCGCCGGGAAGGGGGCGCAGCACCGCCAGGAGCGGCCCCGTGCGGAAGGTCGCCTGCATGGCCGCCATGGGCCCCTCCACGTAGCGCGCGGGGAGGCCGATCTCGCGCTGCGGGAGGATGCCGCAGCGGGCGCTCACGGTGCCGCGCGGGTCCAGCACCAGGGTGACGCCCACCGGCGCGGCGCCGGGCGCGGTGTTGAGGGGCACGCGCAGGCGGTTGCCCTCGCCGATGGGAGCCAGGTAGCCCCCCGGCGCCACCCCGGGGAGGGGGTGGGTGGCGTTGAAGCGGCCGTAGTCGTCGCCCGTGAAGTACCCCATCAGCCCGTCGCGGCGCGACTCCACGTCGCCCAGCTCCACGTCGAACGAGTAGCCGGCGAAGGGCGCCTTCACCGGCGCGAAGGTGAAGGGCCAGCTCGGGTCGGCCAGGGGCTCGCCCATCAGCTCCAGCCCCACCGCGGCCCGCACCACGGCCAGGGGGCGGCCGATCAGCGCGTTGAGGAGGAGGTCCGAGCGGTCGCCCAGCGGGTCCACCGACCAGGTGGTCTCGTCGATGGTCTCCAGGAAGTCCGAGAGCGCGGCGGCGCCGGCCTTCACCAGCCCGGCCACCAGGTCGCCCAGGTGGGGCTCCAGCGAGCGGAGCGCCTCCACCGTGCCGGGGGCCGGCATCCCCGGCGCGGGGTCCCACACGGGGACCAGGGTGCCGTCCGCCCGGGCGGCGGGGCGCAGCTCGCCCAGGATGGCGCCGTCCGCGTCGTACACCGCCAGCGCGCGGTCCAGGTGGTTGGGGAGGAGCCACCCGCACAGGGGCGACCCGCCGGCCGCCAGCCGCAGCGAGCCCCCGGAGTGTGGGGCCGTCCACTCGAAGGTGAGGCGGGCGGGCTGCAGCAGGCGCGGGCCGAGCTGCACGGCCGTCCCCACCGTGCCGTCCACCACCGGGCGGTCGGGGACCAGCGCGGGCGCCCGCAGGGGCACGAAGTGGCTCGGGTCCGCGGGCGTCACCTCCAGCGTCTGTCCGAAGCGGTCCACCACCGCCACGCGGGTGAAGACGAGCTGCCCCGCCCGCATCCCCTCGAACGACGACGACGGCGCGTCGAAGCGCTTGCCCGTGGCGGCGATGGACTGCGGCACCGAGTGGTCGCCCGCCCCCACCAGCTCGCCCAGGGTGCGCCCCAGCGCCCCCACCGGTGTGGTGCGGTCCGGCGCCAGGTTGCTGCGCGGGTCGCGCAGGGCGATCTGCGCGTGCAGCCCGCTCAGCGTCTGCGAAAGGAGGTCCCACCCGTCCTTGCGCTCGATCAGCTCGCTGAGCGCCGCCAGCTCCGCGCTCTCCGGGTGCTCGTCCGTGTACTGCTTGATGCGCGCGCGCAGCTGGAACTCCGGGCGCGGCGTGAGCACCGAACGCCCCGAGAGGACGCGCGGCTGCGGCGCCGGCACGTCGTTCCCCGCGCGCCGGTACTCCCGGCCGTCGTACGCCCAGTACCCGCTGCCGTCCGCCTGGAAGGGGATGGGATACCAGCTCACCTGCCATTCCAGGAAGAGGGGGAGCCAGGGCGGGCTCCACAGCCCCAGCTCCAGGTCGGGGAGGGTGCCGGTGACATCGCCGTGCTGGACGATGGCGCGCTCGGCTTCCGCGATGGTCCCCGCGTCGTCCCGGCCCCACGCCGCCCGCGAGAGGGCCGCCGCGTTCCCCGGGTCCAGCAGGTACGCTTCGCGAAGGGCCGCCTCCACCGCGTCCGGCAGCCCGGCGAGCTGCACCGCGGGCGCCGCGCTCCCCGCGTGGTCCAGCGTGAGCCGCGACGCCCCGCCCAGGGGGAGCGTCAGGGAGACGGAGGCGACCACCTGGTCCGGCGTGCGGCAGGCGCGGGTGTCGCGCGGGCGCAGGGTGCCGCTCTGGCGCGCGCCCGCCACCAGGATCACGGGATCCGCGGGGGCCCAGAAACGCGGCTCGGCGCTGGCCTTCAGCACCCGCCCGGCGGAGAGCGCGGGGGGCGCCGCCACCCCGGGCACCGTGCCGCCCGTGGAGAGCGCGTCCACCCGCGCGCGCGCCTCGCCCGCTTCCGCGGCGGCCGCCAGCACGCGCGCGGGGAGGGCGTCGGGCGCGTCGCCCAGCGCCGCCTGGAACTGCGCCGGCGTGGTGCGCCAGGGGTAGCGGGACGGGTTCCCGCCCGAGAAGGCGCGGGCCGCGCGGGCCTTCCACGCCAGCTCGAAGAGCTCCCGCTGCAGCCCCGCCAGGTGGAGGTTGGCGGCGTCCAGCCGCGCCTGCGCCGCGTTGAGGGGGTCCAGGAGCTGCGCCTCGGCCGCGAGCTGCGCGGGGGAGGGCGGCGGCGGCGGCGCGGGCGGGATCTCGCCCGGGGCGGAGGGGAGCGGGGGATCGGCGGATGAGACCTCCCAGCGCGTTCCCGCGGGGCTGGAGCCGAACCACGCGTCGCGGATGGCGCGGTCCAGCTGCGCGTCGCCCCCCGGCTGGTCCAGCAGGGGGAGGAGGCCGTACTGGAAGGCTTCCAGGAGCCGGGCGGTGTGCTCCGGCTCCCTGCCGTCCTCGCGCACCTGCGCCTCCACCAGCGCGGTGAGGGCGTCGATGGAGGTGTTCCCCACGGACAGGCGCACGGCGCCGGGGCCGGGAAGGTCGGGCTCCAGGTCGGCGCCGGGCTGCCACTTCACGCCCGGCACGGTGCCGTGGCAGAGGATGCGGCGCGGGAGGGCGCCGCCCGCGAGCGTCCAGCCCAGCTCCGCCAGCCGCGCGTGCAGCGCCTCGGGGCCCCTGGAGGCGTCCCAGCCGGCGAGGGGATCGTCGCCCGGCTGCGCGTACCAGCCGGCGACGAAGTAGCTGAGCGTCCCCGCCGGGACGCCGCGCAGCGCCAGCTCGTCGTGGATGGAGAGGACGTTCTGGTTGTGGGGCTGGAAGGCGCTGAACGACAGGTTGCCGGGCGCCACCGCCGTCAGCCACCCCCCCGGGTGCCCCGGCTCCCGGTACCCCTCGGGCCCCAGCGGCACCTTGCGCCCCAGCCGCACGGGCACCGGCTCCGCGCCGGTGGAGCGCGGGTCCAGGAAGCGGGCGCTGCGCCCCGGGTCGTCTTCGGTGGCGAAGTGGCCGGGGACGGGGTCCGGCGTGCGGGCGGGCCACACGTAGTCGCTTTCCACCACCCACGCCGCGGCGTGGCGGGCGTCCGGCTCGCCGTGGTACCGCACCACGAGCCAGCGGTTGGGGATGGGGGGAAACTTCACGGCGCCCGTGCCGGGGTCCTGCCGCCCCCGGCGCAGCCCGTCGGGAAGCGTCCACGCCAGGTACACGCCCTGGTTCTCCGGCCTCTGCGTGAAGGTGTCGTCCACGTACTCGAAGGCGTTCCCTTCGGGCGCGGCGGCGGCGGCCAGGTTCTCGTACACCATCGGCCAGCGCCGGAAGTTGCGCGACCGGCCGGTGACGACCATCGCGGTGACGTCTACCGGTACCAGCAGGGTGGGATCGCTCATGTCAGGCGGCGGTGGGGGATCACGTCTGGGGCGGGAAGCTGAGCCGGGCGGGCGCCCTCACCATCTGCACGGCGAGCTCGGCGGGGGTCAGCAGGGCGGGCGCCGGGGCGGGGCGGCTGCCGGCCACGCCGCTCGCCAGCGACGCCACCAGGCCGGTGCCGTCCGCCGCGACCAGGTTGAGGACGCGCCCTTCGCGCAGCGCGGAGGTGCCCGTCACCTGCACGGTGGCGTTGAGGGGATGCCCCACGGCGCCCGTCACCGCGCGCAGCTCCACCGCCCCCGCTTCGTCCACCCCGAAGCGCAGCCCCTCCTGCGGCTCGGTGATGTCCACCCGGTCGGGGACGCCCGCCCACAGGCAGAAGAGCACGCTGCCGGAAAGGCGCTCCATGCGCAGGACGGGGAGCAGGGTGTCGCCGGAGGTGGCCCGCACCGAGAGCGCGGGCCACCCGCTCACCATCTCGGAGCGCAGCAGCATCCCCGACGCCACGGCGGGGAGGGCGGCGGGGAGCGACGCGGCCATGACCCCCGGGTGCACGGGGACGGCGGCGCGCAGGGCGGCCGCCCGCTCCCCCGCCGCGGCGCGGAAGCGGTCGTAGAGCGCGTCCAGCATCAGCCGGTCGCGCCCGTTGTGCGAGCCCACGCTCAGCGCCCCGTCCACCGCCGCCTCCACCCAGCTCTGGTCCAGGTAGAAGAAGCGGAGCGACTCCGCGGGCAGCATGCGCGCGTCCGGCACCAGGTGGGCGAAGGGGACGCCTTCCAGCAGCGAAAGCCGCCCCAGCCACGACGCCAGCGGCGCCAGGTCCGCCTCCGCCTCCTCGCGCAGGATCGCCTGCACCTCGTCGCGGGCCAGGAAGTCGGCGATCACCTGCGCCGGGGTGGCCGCGGGCGGGTCGGGAACCACGGCCGCGCGCGGGCCGTCCGGTTTCGCGCCGGGCGCCGGAGCGGCGGGGGGCGCGGACGCCGCGGCTGCCACCTGCCCGGTGATCCCGCCCAGCAGCTCCGTCATGCGTGCGCGGAACGGGTCCCCCTGCAGCAGCTCCGCGAGGGTATCGGGCGTGTCCAGGTGCACGCTGTGCAGGCGGGCCAGGAGGCGGTCCAGCAGGCGCCGTCCGCGCCGGTGGAGGTTGAGGAGGCGCAGGCAGAAGTCGCCGTCGCCCAGCGCCAGGGCGCGCCCCACCGTCCAGGCCGCCGAAAGGGAGTGGTCGAAGGTGCGCGTCTCGTCATCCCACGCGGCCGCGGCGGAGGCGCTGCCGAAGGGGGACTGCTTGGGGACTCGCGTCGTGATGACGGGGGACAGGGGGCCACGGTACCAGGCGAAGCTGCGGTCGCCCGTGCGGGCCTGGTAGTCCAGCGGCACGAAGCCCTGCCGCAGCCGCCGCTCGGCCGAGCGCACGGCCAGGGGGCGGGTGTCGCCCGCCACGGCCGGGGGCGCGGCCAGGCGCAGCATCATGGCCTCGCGGTCCGCCGCGCCCGCCGCGGCCAGCCCGGTGGCGAGCGCCTGGAAGGTGGCGCCGTGCTCGGCCAGCGTCTCGAACTTCCACCCGAAGAGGGAGACCAGCCGCACCGCGCCCGGGGTGCCGTCCGCGCGGCGGGGGAGGGTGGCACCGTCGGCCAGCAGGGGCTCGACGCCGTCCAGCGACACCAGGTGCACCACGGTGGTGAGCGACGGGGCGCCCACCGGCGGCTCGGAGGGGAGGCGGTTGGCGATGGCGACCGAGAACCACCCGGGGTCGCGCATCCCCAGCGCCTCGCGGTCGCCCGGGTTCACCTGGCGGCAGTGGGCCAGCCAGGGGAGCTCGGCGCGGCGCGGCATCACCCGCGCGAACACGTCGGAGGGAACCTCGATCCACCGGCACTGCAGCGCCCGCTCCGCCTCCGTGACGCCGGCCGGGGCGGGGGGCGTGACCCCGGCCGCGGGCACCAGCATGTCCGCCACGGTGCCCGCGTGCGCGTAGAGCCCGCCTGGCCCCGGCTCCGGCCCCAGCTCGCCGGGCTCGAACACCAGCAGCGCCATCCACGGAGCCTCGCGCGGGGCGCCGCCGGCCAGCGCGCGCTCCCAGGGAAGGGTGCGCTTGTTGAGCACCAGGTGGGGGAGGATCTCCGCGTAGCGCCCCGTGGTCTCCGCCACCGGGTACTGCGCGTGGATCTCCGCCGGGTCCAGCGCGAAGCGCGGCCCCCGCACCGAGAACGCCTGCGCGCGGTCCGGGATGGGCGTGGTGGCGGCGCTCACCGTCTGCTGCAGGGTGAGCCGGTACTCCGCGTCCGCCAGGGCAGGGAGATAGTGGTCGAAGAGCTGGAGGTCGCCCAGCGGGAGCACGGCCGTCTCGGGGTTGGCGCTCATGGTGCGGATGCCGGGGAAGGAGTGGCCCGCAGGGGCGTGTCGGAGAAGATCTGTGCGGCGTCGCGAGCCACCCCGGCCAGCGACCCCGCCATGGCGGGCGCCAGCCCCAGCGCCTCCAGCGCCGCGAAGACCTCCGCGCGCGCCCCGTTCGCCTCCGCGCCGGCCGCGCCCGCGGCGATCGCCGCGACGGTGCCGGCGTCGGGGACCGCGGCCACGCCGCCCCGCTGGGCGGGGGAAAACGCGAGCTGCGTGGTGGTGGAGACGGGCTCGTAGCTGAGGTCGCGCGCCACGTCCACCGGGCCCGGGGTGGAGCCGGCGCGCGCCTTCGGGGGGCGCACGCGGAAGCCGGTGAGCTGCGCGGGGAGCATCGCCGCCTGCGCCCTGGGCCGCTCGTCGCCCAGGGGCGTTCCCCACATGGCCTCAGGATGGCGCTGCGCCTCGGATTCCACCGACCATCCCTCACCCACCAGGTCCACCACCGCGCCGTCGCGGGTGACGGTCAGGGTCTTGGGGGTGGTGACGCCCGCCGTGTTCATGGGGCGGATGGCGAGGGGGCTCCCCGCCGAGTGGCGCGCCGAGGTTCCGCCGGGCATCGCCAGGCGCAGCTCGCTGGCCGGAATGGCGGAGCGGGTGCTGAAGGACAGCTCGTCCGGCCGCGCCACCCACTCCCCGGCGCCCGTCTTCTGGATCCCGTCCGCCGCCAGGGTGAGGAGGGCGTCATCCGGCGGCAGGAGCTCGCGGAACCCTTTCCAATCCACCGATTTGGCCCCCGACCCCGCGGCGGAGCCGAAGGGGATGGTAAACGAGATGACGTGCCAGTCCACGCGCACCTCGCCCCCCGTGGGCGGGCCCCAGATGTGGAGGTCCGCGCCGATCTCCACCGACACGGTGACCGTGGTGAGCCACAGGTCCAGCCGGTACGAGGCGCCCACGCTCACCCCGATCCACGCGTCGAAGCTGAAGGGGTGCCAGTGCGCCAGGAAGTCCGCGCCGGCGCGGAACCAGGCGCGCAGGTCGCCGCTGTGGAAGGTGGCCTCCAGCGACACCCCGGCCATGATCGCGGAGGGGGTGAGGGCGAAGTAGGCGCCGCCCTTGAGCGTCACCTGGCTGGAGACCTGCCAGTTGAAGCCCAGCCGCTCCAGCGCCGGGTAGTGCGCCGGCCGCGTGAACGACGGGTGGTAGCCGCCCACCGAGAGAACGAAGTCGCCCGCGTGCTCCCCCGCGTACCAGCAGAAGAAGGCGAAGCCGCCCGTGAGCCGGCAGCTGGGGTGCAGCAGGTACGAGCTGCGGCTGAGCACCGCGCTCACCCCCAGGAAGCCCTCCATGGGTTTGAACACGGCGGCGAGCTGCATCTCCACCCGCGCGAACACCACCGGGCTGTTGGGCGGCAGCACGACGGACGAGATCCCCAGCAGCGCCAGCGACACGTCGCGCTGCCCCAGGTTGGCCACCGCCAGCGCGCGGGTGTTCACCAGCTTGTAGGAGGTGAACTGCAGCCCCGCCGCCACCCAGAGCTGCCCCGGCTCGGCGCTCACCCACGCGGGGCCGGGGCGCGTGGTGCTGGTGCCCTGCAGCACCCGCAGCACCTCCAGCGGCCCCGCCCCCGTGCCCCCCGCCGCCGCCGGGTCGCTGAGCCCGGCCACCAGGGGGAAGTCCTGCACCTCGTCCGGCCCCGGGATGCGCAGGTGCGAGTTGATCCCCAGCCCGCCGGCCAGCCCCATCACGAAGAAGGCGGGGTCGCCGCCCAGCGGCGCGTCCAGCACCCCGAACACGAACATGGAGGGGACTCCGGCCGCGCTCCCGAACGCCCCCACGGCGCCGATCCCGTACTCGCCCATCTTGAAGCGCGCCAGCCCCGCGTACTCCCAGTCCATCCCCGCGGGTGGCGGGTTCATCCTCATCAGCGCGCCCGAGACGAGGAGCGGGTCGCGGTTCACCTCCAGCCCCAGCCCGTCCAGCCCCAGCCCGACGTTCAGCGGGGGCTTGATGGCGGACGACACCTGCAGCCCGAACAGGGAGAAGCTCACCCCGGCGATCCCCAGCCCGCCGTCCAGCAGCACCGTGACCCGGCCGGTTTTGTAACGGAAGCCGATGCGCTGAAGGGAGAGCGGACCGATGCTCTTCTGCAGGTTGAGCCAGGTGGTGCCGTCCTGCGGGGCCACGGCCTGCGCCGGCGCAGGCCCCGTCTGCGCCGTGGCGCCGGTGAGCGGCACCTGCGTGCCGGACGAAGCGGTGGCCGGGAGCCGCGCGTTCCCCGGTGCCGGGGACGCCGCCGCGGTGCCCAGCGTAAGCGTGTGCACCGCCTCTCCCAGCCGCGCCGTCACCGAGAGCGTGGGCCCCGCCCCCAGCCCCGTCGCCGGGACGCGGGGGAGTCCGGCGGGGACCAGCGCGTCCAGGGTGCCCACGTCGCCCGGCGCCACCGGCGCGGAGGCCAGCCAGAGCGAGATGTCGTCCAGCGAGAACGCCAGCGACGGGGGGATGGCCGGCCCCACCACCGGGAGCTCGCGCAGCGACTTCTTGGGCGCCACCTCCAGCGCGAACAGGTAGCGCGCCTTGGGCCCCGACGCGTCGGCGATGAACACGGCGCCGCCGTAGTGCAGCGAGTGGGCGGTCAGCGCCAGCCGCTTGTTGCTGAAGTCGTAGGTGAAGGAGGCCTCGTCCAGCGCCAGGTCCAGCCCCTCCGGGATCTCCGGCATCTCGAAGCCGAACAGGTCGGCCAGCGAGCCGAAGCCCAGCGTGGTCTTCTTCCCCGTGGCGTCCGCCACCGCCTTCCACTCACCACGGAAGGTGGTGGTCGCGGACGAGCCCTGGGTGCTAGCCGTGGGGGCGTCGTCGCCGGAGTTGCCGACCGCGGGCGCATCGCCGCCGGAGGCGCCGGCCGTGGGGGCATCGCCGCCGGAGGTGCCGGCCGTGGGGGCGTCGCCGATGGAGGTCCCGGCCGTGAGCGCGGCGTCGCCGGCCGCGGACGCCTTTGCAAAGGTGAGGGTGAACGACTGCCCCTCCACCACCATTGAGCCGGAGACCAGGAGGTCGAAGCCCGGCCGCGTGGCGTCGGTGGACGGCTTCACGTCCAGGGTGAAGCCCAGCTCCACCGGGTGGTCGGCCAGGGTGAACCCGCCGCGGCAGCCGAAGTGGATGGCGCGGGTGCCGGTCTCCACCCGCACGTCGAAGTCGCTGAGGTAGAAGCTGCGCACCGCCTCCGGCACCGGCACGCCACACGTGTCCGCCACCGTGTCCAGCAGCGTCCCCAGCGGGATGCGCTGGTCCGCCCCCGTCTTCCCCGTGAAGATCCACCCGCCCCCCGCCTTGGGGAGCTCGGCCGATACCCAGAGGTCCACCCCCGCCACCGTGAACGAGCCCGCGACCAGCACCTGCGGCGTGGTGGCGGGGTCGTTGGTGAGCTGCAGCCGGAGCCCGTTGATGACCCAGGTGAAGAGGCCGAAGTCCAGCGGCCAGTGCCCGGCCAGCTCCACCTGCAGCGCGTAGGTGCGTCGCGTCAGGGTGAACTCGAAGTCGTCCACCAGCACCAGGGGCACGGTGATCCCCGGCCCCACGAAGTCTTGGAGGATGTCGCTGAGCCGCAGCGTGGTGCCGGCCTTGAGCCCCGCCTGCACCGTCCAGCTCCCCGAGTCGGCGCGCAGCTCCAGCACCCCCGCGGTGCCCATCTCCAGCTCGCCGCTCACCGTCATGCGCGGGGAGCGGCTGCCGAACGGATCGCCCAGCGTGAAGAGCAGCTTCACGTTCTGCAGGGCGAAGACGCGGCCGGAGCCGGGCAGGGCGAAGAGCTTCCACTGGCCCACGCTCTCGATCCCCAGCCCCACCATGGCGATGCGGGGCGAACCGGCCAGGTTCATGTCCACGAACAGGTCGTTCAGCCGGATCACGTTCCCCAGGTCGAACCCCTCGTCCCGGGGCAGGTGGTCGGTGATCTTGACCTGCGACGCGAGCCCGGGGCCCAGCAGTTCCTGGATCTCGTCGAGCGCCGCGCTCACCGAGTCCGTGATGTCGGCCGAGAACCGCGCGCGCCCGGAGGTGCCCACCTCCGCGCGCAGGGGAAGGGAACGCGGCTTCCCCGCCGCGGTGAAGGGAATCTCCATCGCCAGCGCCAGGAAGGAGGTGGCGTCCCAGCGTCGGCGGGCCGAGTTGTAGGCGAGGCGCGACGCCACGGACACGCGCACGTCCGTGGCGGTGGCGATCCCCAGGTCCACACGCGGCACCGCCGGGGCGGCGAGCACCACCCCGTTCAGCGCCGCCCCCCGCTTCGCCAGCGCCACGGTTCCGTCCAGCTCCAGCCGGGGGACGGAGAGCAGGTCGGCCAGCCCCGCGGTGGCCGCCGCCAGGTCCGCGCCGCCCCGCAGCGACAGCCCGGCGGGCCCGCCGTCCGGGTGCGAGCGGAGGGTGAGGGTGGGCGCGCCGTCCGCCGCGAAGGGGAGCGTGCCGGCCAGGGTGCCCGCCAGCGGCGGAAAGCCCGCGCCCATCCGCCACGCCGCGCCGGGGTGCCCGGTGAGCACGAACCCCGCGGTCCCATCGTCGCGCAGGAGCACGCGCAGCTCGGTGCGCGTCCCGCGGAAGGGCAGGTCCACCCCGGTGCCGCTCACCACGATCACCGCCGAGCCGTCCGTGGGCTCCGTGAAGGGGCTCGCGTCCGGCGTCAGGGTGACGGCCGCGCCGGGGAGGGCGGCCTCCGCCACGGCGGTGGCGGCATCCGATCCCAGCGAGGCCACCGGGAGCGAATAGCTGCCGTCCGCGCGCAGCCCGCCGCGCACGATGGTCCTGAGCTGGTCAGCGGTGATGGTCACGGCGGCGCGGGAGAAGGGGGAGGGAGGTCACTCGCCGGTGAGCGCGTAGGTGAGGTAGTCCACCTGCCCGGTGAGCCCGGTAAGGTGGATGTCCTTGGTGGAGTTGCCGCGGTAGCACAGGTACCCCTCCGCCGGGCTGAGCGCCACGAACACGTCCGTCACGTCCTCCTGGTCCGCGCGGATGTAGTGCGGCCCCTCGCTCACCGGCTCGTCGTCCACCTTGGACTGCTTCCGCTCCAGCTTCACGCCGTCCCTGCGCCACTGGTCCAGCTGGGCGAGGGCCTGGTTGGTGGTTCCCTTCTGGAAGCGGGGGTCCCGCTGCCACGCGTCTACCCTGTGGCGGGTGACGTCCTGCACCGTGGCCATGTAGCGGTCGATGACGTCCTTCCCCGGCAGGTGGTGCGAGTACTCGATCAGGTCCACGCTCACCGCCACGCTCTTGGGCCTGGTGGCGTTCACGAAGTCGGGGCTGGACGATGTGCGGGAGCTCCCGTGGTGGGGCGCCTGCAGGGTCACCAGGCCGCTGATCAGCGCGCCGCGGTTCGCCACCAGGAACCGCTCGGTGGAGACGGTTGCGTCGCCGCACAGCAGCGCCTTCTCGGTGCCGAGCTGCAGCAGCGTCACCAGGCTTCCCGCGTTCCTCCCCCCCGCGTCCGACTGGTCGTCCGTCGCCTTGGCGACGCCCCCCGCGATGATCTTGACGCTCCAGGCCCGCTTCTTGGACGCGGTGGTCCCCCACGCCACCTCCAGCACTCCCGTGTTGAGCGGGGTGTCGGCGTACGGCTTGTCCGTGGCGCCCCAGTTCCACGTCCGCACGCCGGAGGCGGTCGCGTTGAGGAGCACCAGGTGGAGCCGCTTCACCCCCAGCCGGTTGTAGATGGTGTCGCTGGCGCCGGACTTGGCGTACGCCGCCAGGGGCGAGTTGACGTCCTTGGAGCCGAAGCTGAAGTAGACGTCGTTCACCGGGATGGTGGCGGTGGTCTGCGCCTCGACTTTGACGCCGTCCAGGGTGGTGGCCTCGATCTTCGCGCCCAGGAGCATGCCGGCGATCTGGTTGCAGTGGTCCAGGTCCGGATGCGTGAGGATCAGGGCGTCCAGGCCGCCGCGCTTCGCGACGCCGTCGTCCGAGCGCAGCATCATGTGCGCGCGCAGCCACGCGGTGTCGCTCAACCCGCCCGTGGAGCCGCAGTCCACCAGGATGCGCTTGCCGTCCGGGCAGGAGATCAGCACGCAGTCGCCCTGGCCCATGAAGAGGAAGGTGATGCGGATCTCCTCGGCCGGGTCCGGCTTGTCCTCGGTCACGTCCATCATCTCGGACATGCGGTCACTCCTGCGGGGTCGGGGCGGTGAGGCGCGCGAGGCGGGGGGGAGCGGCGGTCGCGCGCCCCGGCGGAGGCAGAGGAGCCCGTCCGCGCGGCGGGCGGGCGGAGCCCGGGGCGCGAGCAGCCTCGGCGCGCGTGACACCGTGCGGGAGCACGCACCTCCACACGTCCTCCGCGCCCGCGTCCCGGGTGGCGCGCAGGCGCCGCGCGGCGGCGGTGGAGAGCGACAGCGGCGTGCGGAGGTCGTACGCCGAGAGTGGGGAGAGAGATACCACGCCCGATGCCCTGCACGTCGGTGGCGCGACGGCGGCCGGGGTGCGCGGAGCGGCGGGTGCCGGGACGATTGCGGACAGGGTGCGGACGGGATGCGGTGGGCAGGGTACTGCCGCGGGTGCCTCGGCGCACGATAGGCGCTGTTCCCTGATCCCGCAAGTTTGTAAGCAGGATGGCCGGATTGACCGCGCGGCGCGGGTGCGGGTAACTCGCGGCGGGGCACTGGCGTGGGGGCGTGCCGGGAAACACGCGGCTGCCGCTCGGAAGTCGCCAGGATTGCCACGAATGCGTCGGGCGGGAGCCGCGCCGTCTGGAATACGCGGGGCGCGGGCGGTATCTTGCCGCGCAGCCGGCGGCATCCAATCCCTTTGTGCACGAGCCCGTTTCCCCATGAAGCAGCCTTCCCCCGCGACAGGGGCCGTCCCCACCTTCGAGGCCGCGCTGGAGCGGCTCACCGAGATCGTCTCGCGCATCGAGGGCGAGCCGCTGGAGCTGGAGGAGTCACTCGCCCTTTTCGAGGAAGGGGTGGGCCTGCTGCGCGAGATGGAGGGGGTGCTGGACGGGGCGGAGGGGCGCATCCACCAGCTCATGGACGACGGCGCGGGCGGGCACCGCTTCGCCGACTTCGCCGGCGAGCCGTGAGCGCACCCGGCACGCACCCGCCGGCGGGGGCCGGGCTCCACGACTTCCTGCGCCGCGAGCGCGAGCGGGTGGACGCGGCGCTCCTCCGCCTCACCGATCGGCTGGCGGCGGACGCGGCGCCGGGGCTGCGCGAGCCCATCGCGTACGCGCTCGCCACCCCGGGCAAGCGCCTGCGCCCCACCCTGTGCGTGGCGGCCTGGCGCGTCGCGCGCGGCGAGCCCGTGCCCGGGGCCGTGTACCGCCTGGCCTGCGCGGTGGAGATCGTCCACACCTACTCGCTGGTGCACGACGACCTCCCCTCCATGGACGACGACGCCCTGCGCCGCGGGCGCGCCACCGTGCACACCGTCTTCGGCGTGGGGCGCGCCACGCTGGCCGGCGCGGCGCTGATCCCCGCCGCCATGCGCGCGCTGGACGCCGCGGCCGCCGAGCTGGGCCTCCCCGCGGAGCGCCGCGGGCGGCTGGTGGCGGAGCTGTGCCGCGCCTCCGGCGCGCTGGGAATGGTGGGCGGCCAGCTCCAGGACCTGCAGAGCGAGGCCCGCCCCACCGGCGCCGAGGCGCTGGAGAGCATCCACCGGCGCAAGACGGGCGCGCTGCTGGCCGCGTCGCTGCGCGTGGGCGCCCTGGCCGCCGGCGCGAACGAGGCCACGGTGGCCGCCCTGACGGTCTACGGCGAGGACCTGGGCCTCGCCTTCCAGATCGTGGACGACGTGCTCGACGTCACCGCCAGCGCCGAGGCGCTGGGCAAGACCGCGGGCAAGGACGAATCCGCGCGCAAAGCCACCTATCCCGCCCTCTATGGCCTGGATGGCGCCCGCGCCCTCGCTGCCCGCCGCGTGGACGAGGCCCTCGCCGCGCTGCACGGTGCCGGCATCGCCTCCCCGGAGCTGGAAGCCCTCGCGCGGTTCGTGCTGGAGCGGCGGAACTGAAGAGGAGGCACGGGACCAATCTCCGTGCCTCCCCTGAATCCGCACCGTGGCGCGGAGCGAAGGATCTACTGTCGGTGCCCTGGAAAGCGGCTCGTCGCTCCGGCCCCTTGCCGGGCGAGAGTAGATCATTCATTCGCCGCCGGAGTGTGGAGCGCGGGGCGAGGAACGGAGCGGCGGCTCTCCCAGGACGACAAGAAGTAGATCCGCCCGGATCACGGGATGCACAGCAGTTTCGTTAAACGGTATGGGGCGATCACGGCCGCCTCCCCGGGCTTGGGGGTGCGCAGCGATGGGCGAGCATGGCCAGCCGGCTAGTGTTGCGCCGGCCTATGAGATGGGAAGGAAGGAGCCCTCGCGACACGGGGCCGAAACCCTTCGCCTGGACCCCACACTGGATCGGGCTCAGCGGTCCAGGCTTCCGAACCGCACGTGGTTGAAGTTGAACACGTCGGCCCCGGACGATGCAAGCCGACCATAGAGAGGAAGATCGTCGGTGAGCACGGCAACACGGTCGCGTGCGGCGTGCGCGACCGCGGTATCGGTCAGGCCGAGCTGCAGGTAGACTGGTTCGGAGGCGAGCGTCGCACTCGGGTAGTAACGTTCGTCTGACTGGACGATGAGGCCAGCAAGCACGGCGAGTGCCCTGCCGCGAAGTGGCTCCGCGAGCTGTCCTGCGAGGTTGCTCGTCTCGGTCATCACGTGCGGAGTGGTCACGAGCAACTCGAATTCGTTCACGAACTCCGCGAGGAGCTCGAAGTCTGCTCGGGTATACGCGCGCGTTCGGTTGAACCGGTCAATCTGCCGCGGGTCGGCCATGCCGACCACCAGCAGGACCAGGAGGTTGGTGTCCACCAGCAGGGCTTTGCGCGCCGCTGGCATCACGCAACTTCCCTCATCTTCATACCGTGAACCGTGCCCGTCTCGGCTTCGACCCTGAACACCTTGTATACGCGCGGGAGCTTCTGCAGTTCACCCGTACCTGTGGAGAGCAGCAGAGACCCTTTGTTTTCCCTGACTGCCGGCTCCACCCAGCCCAGCGTGATGTTCCAGACCTGTTCGTCGCTCGACAGCTCGACTTCCTCCACTCGGAGGTGCCGAAGCTCCTCGTCGGGGAAGAGCTGACGCGCGTACGCGGTGGCGGCCTCTACCGCCTGCTTTACGTCGATCATAGAGCTTCGTGGTGTAGGGTGGGCGAGGGCTCCACGATATCGCAGAATCCACACCGGGACCAGTATGCCCGTGGCGCACTGGCGCGGATGGGAGCGGGGCTGGAGTTGACGCGCGGCTTCGCACTTTGTATTGTAAAGCGGAGGAGGCGCGCAACACGGCCGGCCTTGTGGCGCCGCGTGGGTGTGCAAAGGTTGGTTGAGCGCGGCTCACCGTCTAGATTGTAGCGCTTGCGAGTGGACGCCCATTGAGATCGGAAGGAAGGAGCGCCGTGGCACTTCTCGACAGAGTCAAATCCCCCGCGGACGTGCGCGCACTCCCGGCCGAGGAGCTTCCCGCCCTCTGCCAGGAGGTGCGCGACCGTGTGATCGACGTGGTGGCCGCCCACAAGGGCGCGCACTTCGGCTCCAACCTGGGCTCGGTTGAGCTCACGGTGGCGCTGCACCGCGCCTTCGACACCCCGCGCGACCAGCTCATCTGGGACGTGGGGCACCAGGCGTACCCGCACAAGATCCTGACGGGGCGCAACGACGCCATGCCCAGCATCCGCAAGCGCAACGGGCTTTCCGGCTTCCTGCGCCGCGACGAGAGCGAGTACGACGTCTTCGGCGCGGGGCACGCCGCCACCTCCATCTCGGCCGCCGTGGGGATCGCCGCCGCGCGCGACCTGCGCGGCGACGACTACGAGGCGATCGCCGTGATCGGCGACGGCTCCATGACGTGCGGGCTGGCGTACGAGGCGCTCAACAACGCCGGGCACACGGACCGGGACCTGATCGTCGTCCTCAACGACAACCAGATGTCCATCTCCCCCAACGTGGGGGCGCTCCACAAGTACCTGGGCGTGCACAAGCGGATCACCGAGGTGCGCACCTCGCCCCTCTACAACCGCATCCGCAGCGAGGTGAAGCGGCTGGTGCACGCGGCGCCCCGCATGGGCACGCTGGGCGAGATGGTGGAGCACTTCGCCGTGCGCGCGGACGACGCCTTCAAGGGGATGTTCGTGCCGGGGATGCTCTTCGAGGAGCTGGGGTTCCGCTACGTCGGGCCGGTGGACGGGCACGACGTGGAGCAGCTCGTGGACACCTTCCAGCAGGTGCGGAAGATGACGGGCCCGCGGCTGGTGCACGTGCTCACCACCAAGGGGAAGGGCTTCGCGCCCGCCGAGGCGGACCAGGTGAAGTGGCACGCGCAGGGCGGCTTCGACCGCACCACCGGCGCGCCGCTCAAGGTGGCCGCCGCGGGGCTCCCCCGCTGGCAGAACGTCTTCGGCCAGGCGCTCACCGAGCTCGCCACGGAAGACCGGGACGTGGTGGCGATCACGGCCGCCATGTCCACCGGCACGGGCACGGACATCTTCGAGAAGTCGCACCCGGAGCGCTTCTTCGACGTGGGGATCGCCGAGGGGCACGCCGTGACCTTCGCCGCCGGGCTGGCGACGCAGGGAATCAAGCCGTTCGTCGCCATCTACTCCACCTTCTTGCAGCGTGCCTACGACTCCATCATCCACGACGTCGCGCTGCAGGACCTGCAGGTGTGCTTCGTGATGGACCGCGCGGGGATCGCGGGCGACGACGGGCAGACGCACCACGGCGGGCTGGACATCGCCTACATGCTCGCCGTACCGGGGATGACGGTTGCGGCGCCGCACGACGCGGACGAGCTGATCGGGCTGCTGAAGCTGGCGCTGGAGTGGAAGCACGGCCCGTTCGCCATCCGCATCCCCCGCGACACGGTGCCCGCCCTGCCGCGCCCCGTCGCCGAGATCGAAGCGACCCCGCACGGCACCTGGGAGACGCTGCGCGCGGGGAGGGAGGTGGCGATCCTGGCCGTGGGGACGATGGTGGCCCCCGCGCTGGCCGCCGCCGAGATGCTGCAGCGCGAGGGGATCTCGGCCACCGTCGTCAACGCGCGCTTCGTGAAGCCGCTGGACGAGCGCACGCTGGAGCGCCTCTTCCCCGCGCACGAGCAGCTCCTGACGGTGGAGGAGGGGACGGTGGTGAACGGCTTCGGCACTTTCGTGCGCGGGTACGTGGCGGAGCGCTGGCCGGGGGTGCGGGCCGCCTCCATGGGGCTTCCCGACCGCTTCGTGGAGCACGGCGAGCGCGCGGAGCTGCTGGGCGAGCTGGGGCTGACGGCGGAGGGGATCGCGGCGCAGGCGCGCGAGCTGGCGGGCAAGCCGCTGCGGAAGCTGCTTGAAACGGCCTGACGGCGCGGGGCCGCGGCGCCTGGGCGTCGTCGGCCATCCTCGCTACGCCCTGTTCGGGGCCGCCCTGGCCCGCCTCCTCGGGTTCGCCGCGGAGCGCGGGCTGGAGCTGTTCCTGGAAGAGGACCTGCTGGAGGTGGCCCCCGACGCGCCCCTCCTGACCCCCGACATCGTCCCCACCCTGGACGTGCTCCTCACCCTGGGCGGCGACGGCACGCTGCTGCGCGGCGCCCGGCTGGTGGCGCGCGACGCGGTTCCGGTGCTGGGGATCAACCTGGGGCACCTGGGGTTCCTGACCACGGCCCCGCCCTCGGAGCTGGAGCCGGCGCTGGAGCGGTGGCTGGGCGGCGACTTCGAGCTGGACCGGCGCATGGCGCTGGCGATCCGCTCCGTAGCGCCGGACGGCGGCACGGGCGGCGAGTACCTGGCGCTCAACGACGCCGTGCTGCACAAGGGCGGCTCGGCGCGCGTGATCCGGCTCAAGGTGACGGCGCTGCGCGAGGAGGTGGGAAGCTACAGCGCGGACGGGATCATCCTGGCCACCCCCACCGGCTCCACCGCCTACTCCCTCTCGGCCGGCGGCCCCATCGTCCACCCGGACGTGGACTGCATCATCGCCACCCCCATCTCGCCGCACACCCTGAGCGTGCGCCCCCTCGTGCTCCCCGCCGAGGAGATGCTGACGGTGGAGGTGCTCACGCCCAGCGAGGAGCTGATCCTGACCATCGACGGCCAGGAGAGCGAGCGGCTGACCCCCGGCGCGCGCGTCGTGGTCTCCCGCGCCGGGCACCGCGTGTGCCTGGTGCGCTTCCCCGAGCGCACCTTCTTTTCCACCCTGCGCCGCAAGCTGCGCTGGGGGGATCTGGAGGAGCGCGAAAGATAGGGGCTCACACAGAGACACAGAGGCACAGAGATCAGTTCATCTCTGTGCCTCTGTGTCTCTGTGTGGCATCAACAACCTTTCAGCGCAAGCCGCATTCGGTTATTGTTCGGGTGAACGGGATGGTGTCTCACGGGTACACACCGTGCTAGTTTGGAGGCACCCTCAAGTCTGATCCGGATGAATCCGCACGCTCTCAACGTCCTGGAATACAGGGACGCGCTGGACATCGTGGCGCGCTACGCGTCGTCTTCGCTCGGCGGGGACGCGGTGCGCGCGCTGGAGCCCTCGGCCGACCTGGGGTGGATCGAGCCGGAGCTGGCGCGTGTGGACCAGATGCGCGGCTTCCTCCGCGGCGACTCGGGGTGGTACATCCCCGCCATCCCCGACGTGCGCGACCCGTTGCGCAAGCTGCGCGTGGAGGGCTCCGTCCTGGACGGCACGCAGCTCCGCGACGTGGCCACGCTGCTGGCCTCGTCGCGGGTGACGCGGCGGGCCTTCCAGGGCCAGGCGGCCAGCTTCCCGCTGCTGGCGATGATGGCGTCCGCGCTGGTGGAGGCGGAGAAGGAGGAGGCCGAGATCGGGCGGACGGTGGACGAGAACGGCCACGTCCGCGACGAGGCCTCACCCGTCCTCTACCGCACGCGGCGCGAGATCAAGAGCGCGCGCAACCGGCTGGTGGAGCGGCTTGCGTCCTACGTGTCGTCGCTCCCCGCGCACTACCAGGTGCCGGACGCGTCGGTGACGGTGCGCGAAGGGCGCTTCGTGATCCCCATCCGCCGCGAGGGGCGCGGCGAGGTGGGCGGGATCGTGCACGACGAGAGCGGCACGGGCGCCACCCTGTTCGTGGAGCCGCCCGTCGCCGTGGAGATGATGAACCGCCTGCGCGAGCTGGAAGCCACGGAGCAGCGCGAGGTCACGCGCATCCTGCGCGAGCTCTCCGCGCGGCTGCGGCCGTACCAGCCGGAGCTGCTGGCGACGCTGGACGCCATGGTGGCGCTGGACTCGGTGTACGCGCGGGCCCGCTACGCCATCAAGAGCGACGGGCACGTGCCGCGCCTGCTTCCCGCGGGCACGGAGGAGTACGAGGTGGTGAACGGCTACCACCCCGTGCTCCAGGCCCGCAACGCCACGGTCGTCCCCTTCCACCTGCGCATGGAGCCGGGGGAGCGCACGCTGCTCATCTCCGGCCCCAACACGGGCGGCAAGACGGTGCTGCTGAAGGCGATCGGGCTGATCTCGCTGCTGGCGCAGAGCGGGATCGTGCCCCCGGTGGGGCCGCGCTCCACGCTCCCCATCTTCCGGCAGGTCTTCGCGGACATCGGCGACGAGCAGAGCATCGAGGCCTCGCTCTCCACCTTCTCCGCGCACCTCAAGAACCTGCGCGAGGCGATGGACGGCGCCGACTGGGAGTCGCTGGTGCTGACCGACGAGATCGGGAGCGGGACGGACCCGGTGGAGGGCGGCGCCCTGGCCCGCGCCATCCTGATCGAGCTCACCCGCCGCGCGTCCTTCACCGTCGCGACCACGCACCTGGGCCAGCTCAAGCTGCTGGCCACGGAGGAGCGCGGGGTGGTGAACGCGTCTCTGCAGTTCGACGCGGAGCGGCTGCAGCCCACCTATCGCCTGGTGAAGGGGATCCCCGGCCGCTCCTACGGCCTGGCCATCGCGCGGCGGCTGGGGATGGCGCAGTCGGTGCTGGAGCACGCGGAGTCCGCGCTGCCGCAGGGCGAGCGCGACGTGGCCCGCCTGCTGCTGGACCTGGAGGCGAAGGAGCAGCGCCTCTCCGACTCCACGATGGCGCTGGAGCGGCAGCTCGCGGAGACGCGGGCGCTGCAGGAGAAGCTGGAGGAGCGGGAGCGCGGGCTGAAGGAAAAGGAGCGCGACGCCGAGCGCCGCGCGCGGCAGCAGGCGCGCGACCTCCTCCTCCGCTCCCGCGCGGAGGTGGAGGCGGCGATCCAGGAGGTGCGCGGCGCCGCCGACGCCGCGCTGCTCGACGAGGCCGCCCGCGCCGCCCGCCGCCGCGTGGAGGAGGCCGCCTCCCGCCAGCGCGAGCGCGTGCCGAAGGAGCGCAAGCAGCCCCCGGCGTCGGCCCCGCGGCGCGACGAGGTGGCGCTGGAGGCCGGGGTGCGGGTGCGCATCGCGTCGCTGGGCCGCACGGGCACGGTGATCGAGGTGCGCGACGGCAAGGCGCTGGTGGAGGCGGGCTCCATCCGCATCCTCCTCCCCCACGATGACCTTTCGCCGCTCCCCGCGGGCGACCAGGGGCGCGAGAAGAAGGCGTCCAGCGCCTCCTACGTGCACAGCGCCGAGGCGCACCCGGAGGTGGACCTGCGCGGGATGCGCGTGGACGAGGTGGGGACCATGCTGGCGCGCGCCGTGGACGACGCGATCATGGCCGGCCTCCCATCGTTCCGCATCATCCACGGCAAGGGCACCGGCGCCCTGCGCGCGCACGTCCGCGACCTCATCAAGAACGACCGCCGCATTCTCACCTCCCGCGAGGGCGAGCGGTACGAAGGCGGCACGGGCGTGACGGTAGTGGAGTTCGCGTGAGGCGGGCCCTCACCCGGCAGCTTACGGCTGCCACCCTCTCCCAGTAACTGCCCTGGGAGAGGGGACTAAGTCGTGTGCGGCGAGCGGCGGCCCAGTGCGCCGAAAGGCCGGGCGCGATGGATCGCGTCCCTACGAAGCCGGTCGCGGCGAGCCGGGGTGATGCCCGTTCGTGGTAGAGGCGCGTGGAGGAAACGGCGGCCCGGAGGAGTTGCCGTCTCTGAGCCACTTCGTGAGTCCCGCTGTTCGCAACCAGCGGGCGCGCCGGCCCAAGCCGTAACCGCACGGAAGTAGTCCCCTCTCCCATGGGGTTTATGGGAGAGGGTGGCAGCTGTAAGCTGCCGGGTGAGGGCGTCTCCGTTCCCCGTTCCCCAGGCTTGTTGGACAGTGCCGATCCCGGATCACCTCGTCGAACAGGTCCGACAGCAGGCGGACCTCGTGGAGATCGTCTCGGAGCACACGCGCCTCAAGCGCTCCGGGAGGACCTTCCGGGGGCCGTGCCCGCTGCATGGCGGGGAGGGGCCCAACTTCTCGGTGGATCCGGCGAAAGGGTTCTACAAGTGCTTCGTGTGCGGGGAAGGCGGCACGGTCTACACCTTCCTGATGAAGCACCTGGGGATGAGCTATCCCGAGGCGATCCGCTCCGTGGCGGAGCGGGTGGGGATCGAGATCCCCGACGAGCGCGAGCGGCGGCAGGAGATGGACCCCAACCAGCCGCTGTACGAGGTCAACACCTTCGCGGCGGACTGGTTCCAGAAACGCCTCTGGGAAGACGACCGCGGCAAGACCGCGCGCGAGTACCTGGAGCGGCGCGGGATCAGCCGCGAGACGGCGGAGCGCTTCGGGCTGGGGTGGGCGCCCGAGGAGTGGACGGCGCTGGGCGACGCCGCCCGCAAGCACGGCATCGACAACGGCCGCCTCCTGGCGCTGGGGCTCGCCAAGGAGTCCAGGAACGCGCGTGACCCGTACGACGCCTTCCGCGGACGCATCATCTTCCCCATCGAGGACCTGGGCGGGCGCGTGGTGGCGTTCGGGGGGCGCATCCTGGGAGAGGCGGACGAGCGGACGCCCAAGTACCTCAACTCGCCCGAAACGCCCGTCTACCACAAGGGCAGCGTCCTGTACGGCCTGGGATGGAGCCGCGGCGCCATCCGCAAGGAAGAGGCGGTGCTGGTGGTGGAAGGGTACATGGACTACGTGTCGCTCGCCTCGCACGGGGTCGGCAACGCCGTGGCGCCGCTGGGCACGGCCATGACGCAGGACCAGGCCGAGCTGATCGCGCGCTACGCGCCGCGCGCAATCCTCCTCTACGACAGCGACAAGGCCGGCCTCAAGGCCACCTTTCGCACGGGCGACGAGCTGCTGCGCGCCGGCGTGGAGGTGCTCGTCGCCACGCTCCCCGAGGGCGAGGACCCGGACTCGCTGGTGCGCGACAAGGGGCAGGCCGCCCTGCGCCGCTTCCTGGACGACGCGGTGGACGTGCTGGAGCGCAAGATCCAGATCCTGGAGCGCAAGGACTTCTTCTCCAGCATCAAGGGGACGCGCCAGGCCATCGACGCCCTCCTCCCCACCGTGCGCGCCGCCTCGGACGAGCTGGTGCGGGGGATGTACATCGGCCGCATCGCCGAGAAGACCAGCGTCCCCCGCGAGACGCTGGAGCGCGAGGTGGGGAGCGCGCGGGACACCCGGCCGCCCGGCGTGCCGGAGCGCCGCCGCCGCGACGAGGGGCGCCGCGCCGACGACTTCGTGCCGCCGCCCGCCAAGGCGGACATCCGCACCAACGCGGAGCGCTCGCTCCTCCTGCTGATGGTGCACGACGAGCGCTGGGTGGAGGAGGCGATCAAGCACGTGGAGCCGGGCATCCTCTCGTTTCCCCTCTACCGCGCCCTCTACCAGGGCCTGCTGGACGTGGAGGGCCAGCGCGACGCGGAGGGGGAGTGGCTCACCCGCTTCGCCCCCGAGGTGCTGCCGCTGCTGGAGGAGCTGCGCGGCGACCCAGAGGTCGCCACGATGGTGCCGGCCGAGGCGTTCTTCCGGGGCAGTGTGGCGCAGATCTTGGAGCGCGCCCACCTGGAGCGCCTCGCGGACCTCAACCGGCAGCTCAACATCGCCAGCCCCGAGCAGCAGATGATGCTGCTGCGCGAAAAGGCGGACCTGGTGAAGTCGATGCGCGAAAACGGGTACCTGCGCAGGCCCGGCTACCTGCAGACGCTCACGCAGAAGGCGTCGCCGTACCGTTCCGATTAGGCCTCACACGGAGGCACGGAGACACAGAAGGAGGACGCATGAAGCTGGATGACCTGGAGACGCCGGCGGCGCTGGTGGATGTGGGGCGCATGCGGGCCAACCTGCGGCGCGCGGCTGAGTACTGCCGGGCGCACGGGCTGGCGTGGCGGCCGCACGCCAAGACGCACAAGACCCCCGAGCTGGCGGCGGAGCAGATGCGGCTGGGCGCCACGGGCGTCACCGTGGCCACGCCGCGCGAGGCGGAGGTGATGGCGTCCACGGTCGACGACATCCTCCTCGCGTACCCGCCCTTCGGTGCCAGCAAGATCGAGCGGCTGATGCGCCTGCCGGAGTACGTCCGCCTCACCGTGGGGCTGGACTCGGCGGAGGCGCTGGATGCGCTGGCCGCGGCGGCGCGGCGGGCGGGGCGCAGCGTGGGCGTGCTGGTGGAGCTGGACGCGGGGATGGGGCGCGTGGGGCTCGGCTCGCCCGAGCACGCAGTGGAGCTGGCGCGGCGCGCGGCGCAGACGGAGGGGGTGGAGTACCGGGGGATCATGTTCTACCCGGGCCACATCCGCGGTCCCGTGGCCGAGCAGGATGCCGCCCTCGCCACGCTGAACGCGCGCCTGGCGGAGCGGATCGGCGCGCTGGAGGCCGCGGGGCTGCGGCCGGAGGTGGTGAGCGGCGGGTCGACGCCCACCTTCTGGCGCTCGCACGAGATCGCGGGGCTCACGGAGGTGCGCCCGGGCACCAACATCTTCAACGACCGCACCACCGCCGAGATCGGCGCCTGCCACTGGGACGAGTGCGCGTACTCCGTGCTCGCCACCGTGGTGAGCACGGCCGTGGAGGGTCAGGCGGTGGTCGATGCCGGCTCCAAGGCGCTCGCCAAGGAGGAGCTGCGCGCGGAGGGCGGCGGATACGGCGCGCTCCTCGACCGCCCCGACGTCCCCGTCCGCGCCGTCTCCGAAGAACACGGGCTGCTCGACCTCACGAACACCGGCTGGCGCCCGCGCGTGGGCGACCGCGTGCGCATCGTCCCCAACCACGTGTGCGTGTCGGTGAACCTGCAGGAGCGGCTGTGGGGTGTGAGCGGGGATGAAGTCGAGGCGGAGTGGGAGATCGTGGGGCGCGGGCGGTCCGCGTGGGCGGGACGGGCGCAAGTGGCTGCGGGCTGAGGGCACGGCTGGACACCTGGAAACCGAGGGAGGCGATTATGTCCCGACATCGGGGTTGGCTCCTGGCGCTGCCGCTGTTGTGGACGCTGGGCTGCACCGAACGCGAGCCGGTCCCGACGGGGACGGGTGAGAAGCCGGCCGTACCGCCGCCGGCCACGCCTCCGCCCGTGTCGACGCTCCCCGTGGCCTCCGCCACCATCCCGGTGCAGGTGCCGGCATCGATGCGCGGCTGGCCCTTCAACACGCCGCGCCTGCTCACCGTCCCGGCGGGGGCCACCGTAGAGGTGTACGCTCGCGTTCCCCACGTCCGCTTCCTGGCCGCCGCTCCTAACGGCGACCTGCTGGCCTCTGTTCCCGGCGCGGGCAAGGTGGTCCGCATCCAACCGGGCGCGGGCGATCCGGTCGTCTCGGATTGGGCGACGGGGCTCCGCAACCCCCACGACCTCGTCTTCCACACCGTGGGCGGGGCGACGTACCTTTACATCGCGGAGAGTCACCAGGTTGTCCGCTATCTCCTGGGCGCGGACGGTGCCGCCGGCGCGCGACAGGTGGTGGCAGCGGGGCTGCCGGACAACTCCTCCGCGGAGCTGCGCGGCCGGTACGGGCACCAGCTGAAGAACATCGCGCTAACCGGAAACCAGCTTTTCGTATCCATCGCGTCCCCGTCCAACGCGGACCCCGCGGATGTGGCGCGCACGCCCCGGGGTGGCGCGGTGTACGCGTACGACGCGGACGGTGCGAACGGGCGCCTGTTCGCGCAGGGACTGCGGAACGCCGAGGGGCTGGCGATCGCGCCGGGCACATCGGACCTTTGGGTGGTGGTCAACCAGCGCGACAACGTCGCCTACCCGTTGCACCGCGACTGGGACGGGGACGGGAGCGACGATTACGGAAAGGTGATCCAGTCCTACGTGGACAACCACCCGCCCGAGGCTTTCACGCGCGTGCGTGACGGGGGGAACTACGGCTGGCCCTTCTGCAACCCCAACCCCGGCACCCCCGCCGGGCTGGACGACATGCCGTTCGACCGCGACGTGCAGACCAATCCCTCCGGCGCGCGGCTGGACTGCGACTCGGCCGACCGGATCACGCGCGGCATCCAGGCCCACTCGGCGCCTCTGGGGCTCACCTTTCTACAGGGCACCGCGTTTCCCGAGCCGTACCGGCGCGGCGCCGCGGTGGCTTACCACGGCTCGTGGAACCGGGGCACCCCCACCGGCTACAAGGTCGTCGTCTTCCCGTGGAACGCGGCTGCGGGGCGCCCCGGCCCCGAGTCCGACCTCGTGACCGGCTGGCTGGAGGGGGGCCTCTGGGGACGCCCCGTCGACGTGGCCGCCGACCCGAAGGGGCGGATGTACATCTCGGACGACCTCGGTGGCACGGTGTACCGGCTGACCTACACCCCGCCTTCGTAGGGGAGGCCCGAGAGACGATCGAGGGTGCACGCGGAGCCGGGGATTGGCTACCTTTCCAGGCCGGATCCGTGTCGCGGATCCGCGCCCCCGCACCCGCGGGCGCAACACGCCTGCCGACGTCCGGTTCCCGATGAACCTGATCCTCCGCCTGTTCTACGTGATCTTCTCCGCCTTCCGCGGCGCGCGCCTGCAGCCGCTGGACGAGTCGGTGGTCGAGTTCCGGGTGTTTCCCAACGACCTGGACACCAACCTCCACATGAACAACGGGCGCTACCTCACGCTCATGGACCTGGGGCGGCTGGACCTCCTCTTCCGCCTGGGCGTGGTGAAGGAGGTGCGCCGGCGGCGGTGGAACCCCGTGGTCGCTTCGCTCGCCATCCGCTACCGCCGCTCGCTGGAGCCGTGGCAGAAGTATGAGCTGCGCACGCGCCTGCTGGCGTGGGACGACCGCTGGTTCTTCATGGAGCAGAGCTTCACCCGCGGCGGCGAGCTGATGGCGCGGGCCATCGTCGAGGCGCTGTTCGTGGGCCCGGAGGGTCGCGTGCCGCCTCAGGAGCTGGTGGACGCGACCGGGTACCCGATGGAGGCTCCGGAAGTCCCGGAGGCGATCCGCAGGTGGGAAGAGGCCGAGGACGCCATCCTCGACCGGCGGGAGCCCGTGACCCAGGGTGCATGAGATGAACGACTACCAGGACCTCGCCGCCCGCCTGGAGCGGCTGGAGCAGACCGTTCAGGAGCTCGCCCGCCGCCTGCCGGAGGCTTCGCCAGAGGGCGCGCCGCAGGCCGCGGCCGTGCTCGCCGCGCCGCCCGTCCGCCGCGCGCAGGCCCCCGCGCTCCCCATGGAGTGGGACGGGCAGCTCTGGCTGAACCGGCTGGGGATCGGCCTCCTCCTGCTGGGCGTGGCCCTCCTCTTCCGCTACTCCATCGACATGGGGTGGACCACGCCCGGGGTGCGCGTGGCGTTCGGCGCGACCATCGGAGCCGTGCTCCTGGCCGCGGGGCTGCACATGGGAGAGAAGCGGCGCTTCGGATCGGTGCTGGTGGGGGGCGGGATCGCGGTTTTCTACATCGTGGGATGGGCGGCGTTCGTCCTCTACTCGCTGGTCGGCTACACGGCCGCGTTCGTGGGGATGGTGGCGGTCACGGCGCTGGCCTTTGGACTGGCGCTGAAAAAGGACGAGCCGCCGCTCGGCGTCCTGGGCTCCATCGGCGGGCTGGGGACGCCGCTGCTGCTGGGGCTGTCGTACGGCACGCCGCGCACCTTCGCCCTCTACACCTGCATCATCGTGGGATGGACGGCGGCGCTGCACCTGAAGCGCAGCTGGCGCTGGGTGCTGTGGACGACGCTGGCGTTCGGGTGGGTGCTGCTGTGCCGCTACGCGTACCACGTGGCCGCGTCCGACCGGCTGGTGGCCGCCGACGCGTGGGTGCTGCAGGCCGCGGGGCTCTTCGCGTGGCTCTGCACGGGAGTCCTGCCGCTCGCCGTGCGCTTCCGCCGGCCGCAAGGGCGCGAGGCGCGCTGGACGGACCTGGACACGGCGCACTGGTACGGTGTCGCGCTGATCCCCCCCGGCGCCGCCATCCTGCTGACGGCGGTCCTGTGGACGCTTCCGCCCGTGCGCTGGGGGGGCGTGGCGGCCGTGGCCGCGTCGCTGTACGGCGCCGCCGCCCTGTACCTGTGGAACCGGGACGCGCGGCTGGCGCGGGTGCTGGTCCTCGCGTCCTCGGTGATGCTCACCTTCGGGATGCTGGGCGCGCTGAAGGGGAACGCCGTGCTGGCCGGGCTGGCGCTGCAGGCGGTGGGGCTGCACCTGCTGGCGGGGCGCGCACAGGGCGGCATAGGGCTGCGCTGGGCGGCGCACAAGGCGTACACCGTCGCGGGGATCTGGCTCCTCTGCCGCCTGGTGGCGGACACCGGGGCCGGCCTGGGCAACGTGGCCACTGCGGTGGTGGTGCTCGCCTGCGGCCTCGGCGCGTCGTACCTGGTGCGCGTGCGCACGGAGATCCTCTGCTACCGCTACTTCGTGCACGTGGCGCTGCTGGGCTTCCTGTGGCGCGAGCTGGCGCGTGTGGACGGCGGGGAGGGCTTCGCCACGGTGGCGTGGGGCGCGTACGCGCTGGCCCTCCTCCTCTTCGGGATGTCGCGCGCGCGCCCGCTGGTGGAGAAGACGGCGCTCGCCACCCTGCTGGTCATCGTCGCCAAGCTCTTCCTGGTGGACCTCGCCGCTCTGGAGGCCATCTACCGGATCCTCCTCTTCCTGGGCTTCGGCGCCGTCTTCCTCTTCTTCAGCTACGCGCTGCAGACGTGGCGCCGCCCCCACGTGGCCGGATGACCCACGCCCCGCCCGCCGGCCTCTGCGAAAGCTGCCGCAACGTCCGCATCGTGGACACGCGCAAGGGCTCGCGCTTCTACCTCTGCGAGCTCTCCGACGTGGACCCCCGCTTCCCCAAGTACCCGCCCACCCCCGTGCTTCGCTGCATTGGGTACTCACACAGAGACACAGAGGCACAGAGATGAAGTTATCTCTGTGCCTCTGTGTCTCTGTGTGAGCCTTCTTTTACCCGAAGCCGCGGCTCGCCGCGACCGCGGCCCGGTAGCGCTCCACCTGCCGCTCCACCTCGGCCGCGTCCCAGCCGATGCCGGGCTCGGCGGCCATGCGCCCGGCCACCTCGCGGGCCACGTCCAGCCCCCCGTCGCGCGCCTCGTAGAAGAGGTGCATCCGCCGCACCAGGAGGTCTTCCAGCGTCAGCGTCATCTCGTGGCGCACGGCGCGGGCGATCTCGGCGCGCAGGTAGGGGAGGGAAGCGACCAGGCGGGTGCCCAGCGACGGGTCGCGGCGGATCTCGTCGATCACCGCCGTCGCCTCCTCGCCGTAGTAGCGGGCCAGGTGGATGGCCGCGGCCTCGTCCAGCCCCACCTCGGCCGCGGCGGCGCGCACGCGGGCGGCGAAGTCGTCCCACGGCTCGCGCGGGGCGGCGGGGAGGGGGAGGTCGGCGGTGCCGGACTCGCGGCTCTCCACCCCGTGCCGCTCGCGCAGGAGGGCGGCCGCAGCGTCGGCGGCCTCGGCGGCCATCACCCGGTAGGTGGTGAGCTTGCCGCCGGCCACGTTCAGCAGCCCGCTGCGGTCCGTCCAGATCTCGTGCTCTCGCGAGGTGGCGCTCTCGGTGCGCCCGCCTTCGGTCTCCGGGGGGGCCAGGAGGGGCCGCAGCCCCGCCCACGTGCTCACCACGTCCGCCCCGGTGAGGCGGGCGCCGGGGAAGATGGAGTTGGCGGAGTCCAGCAGGTAGCGCACGTCCGCCTCGTCGGCGCGCACGTCGCCGGGGGCGCCGTGGTAGTCCGTGTCCGTGGTCCCCACGTAGCTGAAGTCGCCCCAGGGGAGCACGAACATCACCCGCCCGTCCACGGGGGAGCGGAAGGTGATGGCGGTGCGGTTCTGCAGGCGCTCGCGGCTCACCATGATGTGCACGCCCTTGGTGGGGCGCAGCCTCGGCCTGGCGCGGGGATCGGCCAGGCGGCGCACCACGTCGCTCCAGGGGCCGGTGGCGTTCAGCACCACGCGCGCCCTCACCTCCACCGTCGCGCCGGAGATACGGTCGCGCACGCGCGCGCCCCGCACCCCCGCGCCGTCGCGAGGGAAGCTCACCACCTCGGCGTGCGGCACCACGGCGGCGCCGGCCTCGTGGGCGCCGCGGGCGTTGGCGAGGGCCAGCCGCGCATCGTCCACCGACGCGTCGTAGTAGAGCGCCGCGCCCACCACGTCCTCGGTGCGCAGGGCGGGCTCGGCGGCGGCCACCTCCCTGCGCGAGAGCATGCGGTGGCGCGCGATGTTGCGGAACAGGGAAAGGCCGTCGTACAGCCACATCCCCGCCTGCAGCTTGCGGCGCCCGACGGGGCCGTTGCGGAAGACGGGGAAGAGGAAGGGGAGGGGATGGACCAGGTGCGAGGCCAGGGCCAGGAGGCGGCGGCGCTCGGCGCTGGCCTCGAAGACCAGGCGGAAGTCCAGGGTCTCCAGGTAGCGCAGCCCGCCGTGGATCAGGCGCGACGAGCGGCTGCTGGTGCCGTGCGCCAGGTCGCCCGCCTCCACCAGCGCCACGCGCAGCCCGCGCCCGGCGGCGTCGCGCGCGATCCCCGCGCCCGTGATCCCGCCGCCGATCACCAGCAGGTCCCACGTCTCGCCCCCGAGGGCCCGCCAGTGCCCGGCGCGCGCGGCGGCGGAGAAGGCGGGGGGCGTCAGGAGGCCGGCTCCGCGACGTCTTTGAACCCGAGCGCCCGCAGCAGGGAGACAAAGGAGGCGTCGGTGTGGCTGAGCACGAACACGCCCTCGAAGGTGGAGTCCAGGAAGGTGAAGTCGGTCTCGATCAGGAGCCCGTCCACCGCCGCGCGCCCCACCGTTTCGCGGTCGCCGGCGGCGAGCACGGGGGTGCCGATCATCACGCCGCGGTTGAGAAAGGTGCCCAGCACCCCCACGTAGGCGGCGCACACGATGTTCCCCATCTCGTTGAGCGCCGACTGCTCCAGCGCGCCGATCTCGGTGTGCCGCGAGGGGTCGCGCCTCATCATCAGCGCCACCATGCGCAGCGCCGTCTCCTTGGCCAGGATCAGCGCCGCCTCCTCCCCCCCCGTCTCGGTGACCCCCACGATGGGCACGGTGATCAGCACCAGCTCGCCCACGCCGGGCAGCGAGTCCACCGGCGCCGGCCCGGACACCCACTGGATGCGGGGCACGGAGATCATCACGGTGAGCCCCGTGAGCTGCGACAGGTTGGTTGCGGCGTGCCCCGCGCCGATGTTCACGACCTCGCGGATCGCGTCGAGCTGCTGGGGCGTAACCGGAAGGCTATGTTCGGTCATCTCGTCTCTGTGTCTCTGTGCCTCTGTGTGAGCCCGCCGTTTACAGCCTCGGCACAGTCACGCCCACCTGCCCCTGGTACTTCCCCTTCCGGTCCGCGTAGCTCACCTCGCACGTCTCGTCCGACTCGAAGAAGAGCACCTGCGCGATCCCCTCGTTGGCGTAGATGCGCGCCGGAAGGGGCGTCGTGTTGGAGATCTCCAGCGTCACGAATCCCTCCCATTCTGGCTCGAAGGGCGTAACGTTGGTGATGATGCCGCAATTCCGGACGAAGACACCCGCCGCGAGCGCGAAGTTGCCGGCCTCCGGGACGGTCAGGCAGTAGACGTCGTGGTCACCGGGAACTGGCTTCACCGAAACGACCTTGTGGTTCAGCGGTGTCTCCGCGCGGGGCCGGCGCCCGGCCCGTCCGTGCACCTGGGCGACCACGTCGGGGAAGCGGCGGAACACGGAGCGGTCGCAGTCGAGCAGGCGTGCGGCGCCGCGGATGGAGCCCGCCTCCTGGAGCGCCGCGCGCACCGACTCTTCCGTGATCTCGGGCCGCAGCCGGATTCCGCGCGCGATCTCGCGCTGCTTGTCGCGGCGCTCCACCGATGCCTGTTCCCAGGCGGCACGCGACCGGTCTCCCGTCGCCGCCCGGTTGTCGGGGTCCGAGAAGAACGCGCGCATCGCGGCGGCTTGATGCTCCCTGCGCTCTGCAGTCCAGTTCTCCAGGTGGCGTTCCACCAGCCGCTGCCGCGCATCTGCGTATACCTCCTCGCTCCAGAAGCGGCGGGCCCGCTCGCTCTGGACATGCGAGAAGTGCTCGCGCCATTCGAGGTCCTCGGCCCGCCAGGCCAGCGACTCGCGAATGGCCGCGCCATGCTCCGCCGGGTCGAAGTCCTCGCCGTACGTTTCCGAGTTGTGCAGGCGGATGTGGTCCGCCGCCAGCATCCGCTCGATGTTCCACGGCATGTTGTTGCGCCGGTCGCCGTCACGGTGGTGGCGGTGCGTACCGGGAACGGCTTCGTAGACGCCGTTGCGCAGGTTCCACTCGTCGGCCAGGCGGTGTGTGGGGTCGATGTGGCCGTTGATCGGCTGGTAGACCGCCTCGTAGCCCCGCACGAGCTGCCGGTAGAGCGGCATCAGCGAGTCGCCCGGGCGCAGGTCGCCCGCCTGCGCGTGGCGGCCGTCACGGAGGATGAACTCGTGGTCCGGCGTGCACCGGATCGGCTCGCCGTTGTCGAGCACCACCTCCAGCAGCGAGTCCCGGCCGATGAGGCGCGGCGCCTCCAGCAGCGCCACCATGATGCGCCCGTAGGGGCCCATCGCGTACCCCCACAGCATCTCGCCGTCTTCGGCGCGCCGGGCCATGTCTTCCAGCGTGGCCGCCGTGCCGTCCGCCAGCGCCACCCGCGTGTCCCCGCTGAAGCAGCGCGCGTACGTGCTCTTCCCCACGCACAGCGTCAACACGTTGCGCGGGATGCGGAAGTACTCCACGGAGCGGGCGAGGGCGAACGAGTTGGGGGGGACGATGCACACGTCGCCCTCGAAGTTCACGAACGAGGCGTCGTCGAAGTTCTTGGGGTCGACGATGGCGTTGTTGACGTTGGTGAAGATCTTGAACTCGCGCGCCACGCGCATGTCGTAGCCGTACGACGACACGCCGTACGAGATGGTGCCCTTCCGCACCTGCGCGTCCTCGAACGGCTCGATCATCGCGTGCTCGCGCGCCATCTGGCGGATCCAGCGATCAGATTTGAGGCTCATCGGGCACGTGTCGCGGGTGGGGAACCGTTGTTGCGTCGGCAGGCCCGAACACCCTCCGAAATGGGGGGTATGCAGGGCTCCGCCGCAGGGCGGTGGACAGGGGGGCCAAGCTAGGCCGCGCCCCCCCCGCGCGGCAAGGGGGAAAAGGGCCCCGCTTCGCTTGACCGGGGGGCGGTGGCGCCGTACATTGGCGCGGCTCCGCACAAGTGAAGGATTTCACAAACCAACGCCCCACGAGGCGCACGCCGATATGCTTCGCTCGTACCTTCCCGCCCTGGTGATGCTGGTGCTTTCGGTAGCCCAGGCGATCGGCATGGTCATCCTCTCCACGGTCCTGAGCCCCGGCGGCAAGACCAAGGTGAAGTCGGCCCCGTACGAGAGCGGGATGGACCCGCTGGGCGGCACGCGCGAGCGTTTCTCGGTGAAGTTCTACATGGTGGCGATCCTATTCATCGTCTTCGACGTGGAAACCGTCTTTCTCCTCCCCTGGGCCGTGTCGCTGCGGCCGCTGGGGTGGGGGGGCTTCGCCTCCGCGATGATCTTCATCTTCATCCTGACGGTGGGGCTCGTTTACGAGTGGAAGAAGGGAGCGCTGGAATGGGACTGAACGAGAACACCAATCCGCTGCCGATCGTGAAGCCGGCCGACGCGGTGACGCCCGCGCCCGAGGGGGGGATCTTCTCCGGGGCGCCGTCGTTCCTCACCACCCGGCTGGACACGGTGGTCAACTGGGCGCGCGAGAACTCCATCTGGCCCATGCCGTTCGGCACGGCGTGCTGCGCCATCGAGATGATGGCCACGGCGGCCACGCGCTACGACCTGGCCCGCTTCGGGATGGAGCGGATGAGCTTTTCGCCCCGGCAGGCGGACCTGCTGATCTGCGCGGGGCGCGTTTCGTACAAGATGGCGCCGGTGCTCCGCAAGATCTGGGAGCAGATGCCGAGCCCCAAGTGGGCGATCTCGATGGGCGCCTGCGCCTCCACGGGCGGCGTCTTCGACGTGTACAGCATGGTGCAGGGGATCGACACCATCATCCCGGTGGACGTGTACGTCCCCGGCTGCCCGCCGCGGCCCGAGGGGCTGATGTACGGGATCCTGATGATCCAGGAGAAGATCCGCCAGTCGTCGCCCACCGCGCAGGACCAGTGGAACGCGGTGGACCAGCTCCCCGAGGGCCGCAGCTACCTGCCGGACGAGGTGGTGAACAACATCACCGTGCAGTTCGGCAACTCGACCAACCAGAACCGCCCCGGCGGCCTGATGTCGACGGGGGCGGTGGTGCGGGTGCAGGATCGAAGGCCGTAAGCAGTGCCCAGTGCCGAGTGCCTAGTGCCTAGTAACTGATTGACAGGCACTCGCCACTCCGGCACCAGGCACTAGGCACTGGGCACTACGCACTGGGCACTGAAGTCATGAACGACGCATTCAAGAAGGGCCTCGAAGGGTTGGATTCCGGGCCGCGTCCGTCGGACGCGGGCGGGGTCGGGGCGCCCCCGCAGGCCGGCGACCTTCCGCCGCACCCCTCGGTCGACGCGCTCCGCGAGCGCTTCGGCGACGCGGTGCTGCGCCACGAGCTGGTGAGCGGCGACGAGCACATCGTGTACGTGCTCCCCGATCGCAGCCTGGAGATCCTCCAGTTCCTGCGCGACGAGCCGGGGCACCGCTACGACTTCCTGCAGGACCTCACCGCGGTGGATTACGGCGGCGGGCGGATGATCCAGGTGGTGTACCAGCTCTGGTCGGTCGAGAACAAGCTGAACCTGCGCGTCAAGGCCGAGCTGCCGTTGGACGGGCTGGAGATCCAGTCGGTCTACCACCTGTGGCGCGCGGCCGACTGGCTGGAGCGCGAGGTGTACGACATGTTCGGCGTGGTCTTCCAGGGCCACCCGGACCTGCGGCGCATCCTGATGCCGTACAACTACGCCGAAGGGCACCCGCTGCGAAAGGACTTCCCGCTGCGGGGGCGCTTCACCCGGGCCGAGCAGACCCGGCGGTCGCTCAGCCTGCGCACCGAAGACCACTACTCGCCGGCCGAGCTGGAGATCGCGCACGTCCTGGGACAGACGGTGCCCGACCCGTTCAACGGCGCCGACGCCGCGGAGCAGCAGGGCCAGTTCGGCGGCATGGGAGGAGGGGGCTGATGTCCAGCAAGCTGCGCAGAGTCGTCTACAACGTCACCCGCAACCCCGAGCTTTCGGCCGGGGGCTCGCTCGTGCACGCGCCCATCGTGCCCACCGAGGGCGGGGCGGCGCGCGTGCAGGAGGACATCGCGGGCGAGCACATGCTCATCAACATCGGGCCCCAGCACCCCGCCACGCACGGCGTGCTCCGCCTGGTGCTGGAGCTGGACGGCGAGACCGTCGTCCGCTGCATCCCGCACATCGGCTACCTGCACTCGTCGTTCGAGAAGCTGGGCGAGTACCGGGACTGGAACCAGGTGGTTCCCCTCACCGACCGCATGGACTACCTGGCGCCGCTGATCTACAACTGCGCCTACGCCATGTCGGTGGAGAAGCTGATGGGCGTGGAGGTCACCGAGCGCTGCAAGGTGGTGCGCCTCATCTGCATGGAGCTGGACCGCATCTTCAGCCACCTCCTGTGGCTGGGGACCACGGCCATCGACCTGGGCGCCTTCACGGTCTTCCTCTACACCTTCCAGCAGCGCGAGCTGATCTACGACCTGCACGAGTCGTTCACGGGCGCGCGCATCACCACCTCGTCCACGCGCATCGGGGGGATGATGGCCGACCTGCCCGCCGGGTGGATCGACCAGCTCAACAGGTGGATCGAAGGGTTCCTCCCCGTGCTGGACGAGGTGGACACCCTGCTCACGAACAACGGCATCTGGATCGGCCGCACGCAGGGCGTGGGCACCATCTCGGCCGAGGACGCGGTCAACTTCGGGCTCTCGGGCCCCAACCTGCGCGCCTCGGGGGTGTCGTACGACGTGCGCAAGGACCGTCCGTACTACGACATGGACTCGTACGACTTCGACGTGCCGGTGGGCGAGCACGGCGACATCTACGACCGCTACCTGTGCCGGATGGAGGAGATGAGGCAGAGCGTTCGCCTCCTCCGCCAGATGATCCAGCGCCTCCCGGGCGGCCCCATCAACGTCGACGACCCGCGCGTCATCCTTCCGCCCAAGACGGCGGCGATGAACGACATGGAGTCGATGATCCACCACTTCAAGGTGGTGATGGAGGGCGTGCGCGCCCCCGTGGGCGAGTCGTGGTTCTCGGTGGAGTCGTCGAAGGGCGAGCTGGGGATGTACGTGGTCTCGGACGGGGGGAGCAAGCCGGTGCGCTGGCGCGTGCGCGGCCCGTCGTTCATCAACATCGCGGCGCTTCCGCACATGATCGAGGGGGCGCTGCTCTCCGACGTGATCGCGGTGAACGCGTCGCTGGACATCGTGCTGGGGGAGATCGACCGATGACGCAGCACGGAGGAAAGCTGGACTCTCCCCCTTCGTCGTGGCCGAGCGCCCAGCAGAACCCGGGCTTCGCGGGCGACACGGGCGAGTTCCCGGCGCTCACGGCGGACGACGTGCGCGGCATCACCTACGTGGGCACGCGCCCGGAGCACGGCGGGCACCCGTCGGTGGCCGGCACCATGCCCTACCAGGTGCCGCCCAAGCAGCCGGAGGGGCCCATCTTCACCGGCGAGTACGAGGAGCGCCTGCAGAAGGTGCTCACCCGCTACCCGGACCGTCAGGCGGCGCTCCTTCCCGCGCTGCACCTGGCCCAGGAGCTCCGCGGTCACCTGTCGCCGGAGTCGATGGACGAGGTGGCGGCGCGGCTGCAGCTCGCCCCGGCGTACGTGCGGGGCGTGGCCTCGTTCTACACCATGTACAACCTGGGCCCCGTGGGTAAGTACCTGGTCCAGGTGTGCACCAACATCTCGTGCAACCTGTGCGGCGGCGACGCCGTGCTGGAAGCCTTTTTGGAGCACACGGGCACCGAGATGGGCGAGATCAGCGCCGACGGCCGCTTCACGGTGATCGAGGCCGAGTGCCTGGGCGCCTGCGGCTTCCCCACGGCCGTGCAGATCAACGAGCGTTTCTACGAGAACATCCGTCCGGAGGAAGTGCCGGCGGTCTTGGAAGCGTTGAAGTGAACCCCAGTGCCAAGTGCCAAGTGCCTGGTGCCTAGGAACTGCGGGGCGCGGGCAAGTTGCGGGCGAGTAAACTCGCGGCAACGAAAGCACGAAGTCCGCCTGCGCGGACTGGGTTGTCGAGGTGGAGCGGGAAGGTTCCAGTCCCCGCAGGGGGACTTCGTGCAGTTGTTGCCGCGAGTTTACTCGCCCGGCATGCGGATCGCGCCCCCTGGCAGCGAAGAGCTGACGGAAAAACGCACTAGGCACTAGGCACTTGGCACTAGGCACTAGTTACTTGAATCAGCCGACGAGCTGAAACCATGGCTTATCCATACAGGCACCCCAACGAGGTGCAGGTCCTCTCCCAATACTTCGGCGATCCGGAAGCGCGGACGCTGAAGGGGTGGGAGGCCCGCGGCGGCTACCAGGCGCTCCGCAAGGCGCTGGGAATGTCGCCGGCCGAGATCGTGAACGAGGTCAAGGCCAGCGGGCTGCGCGGGCGCGGCGGCGCGGGCTTCCCGACCGGGGTGAAGTGGAGCTTCATGCCCCAGAAGTCGGACAAGCCCCACTACCTGCTCTGCAACGCCGACGAGAGCGAGCCCGGCACCTTCAAGGACCGCGAGCTCATCCGCTGGACGCCGCACGCGCTGGTGGAAGGGTGCCTGATCGGCGCCTACGCCATCCGCGCGGAGCACGCGTACATCTACATCCGCGGCGAGTTCTTTGAGCCCGCGCAGATCCTGGCGCGCGCCATCGAAGAGGCGTACGCGGCCGGGTACGCCGGCAAGAACGTGATGGGGTCGGGGATCGACCTGGACATCACCCTGCACATCGGCGCCGGCGCGTACATCTGCGGCGAAGAGACGGGGCTGATGAACTCGCTGGAAGGGCGCCGCGGCGAGCCGCGCATCAAGCCGCCCTTCCCGGCCATCTCCGGGGCGTTCGGCAAGCCGTCCGCCATCAACAACGTGGAAACGCTGATCGCCGCCGCGCACATCGTGACCCACGGCGCCGACTGGTACAAGCAGTGGGGGACGGAGAAGAGCACGGGGACCAAGCTGTTCTGCGTGAGCGGCCACGTGAAGCGCCCCGGCAACTACGAGGTGCCGCTGGGCTTCAACTTCCGCGAGTTCATCTACGACATGTGCGGCGGCACCGCCAGCGGGCGCCCCATCAAGGCGGTGATCCCCGGCGGCTCCTCCGTGCCCATGCTCACGGCGGACGAGCTGGACATCGGGATGGACTACGAGGCCATGGCCGCGGCCGGGACGATGCTGGGGTGCGGGTCGGTGATCATCATGGACGACACCACCAACATCGTGAAGCAGGTGCGGCGCATGGTGGACTTCTACGCCCACGAGAGCTGCGGGCAGTGCACGCCGTGCCGCGAGGGCACCGCGTGGGCCGCCAAGATCCTGCGCCGCATCGAGAACGGCCGCGGCACGCAGGAAGACATGGACACGCTGCTGCAGATCTCGGACAACATGTCCGGCAAGACCATCTGCGTGCTGAGCGACGCGGCGGCGGCGCCCATCGTTTCGTCCATCGAGAAGTTCCGGGGCGACTACCTGGAGATGATGCACGCGGGCGCCGGTGTTCCGGTCGCCTCCGCCATCGCCCTCTGAGTCAAGGAAGACGCGGTCATGGCTGACGCCACGCCGAAGGCAAACCCGGAGATGGTGCGCTGCACCATCGACGGAATGGAGCTGGAGGTTCCCAAGGGAACCCGCATCCTCGACGCCGCCGCCATGGCCGGCGTCGACGTCCCGCACTACTGCTACCACCCGGGGCTCTCGGCCCCGGCCCAGTGCCGCATGTGCCTGGTGGAGGTGGAGAAGGCGCCCAAGCTGCAGCCCAGCTGCACCGCGACGGTGGCCGACGGCAACGTCATCCACACCCAGAGCGAGAAGGCGCTGGAGGCCCGCACGGGCGTGCTGGAGTTCTACCTGGTCAACCACCCGCTGGACTGCCCGGTGTGCGACCAGAGCGGCGAGTGCAAGCTGCAGGACTACGTGGCCCAGGAGGGGCGCGCGATGGGCCGCCTGCTGGAGCCCAAGCGCGTGCAGGGGCGCGACGACTTCGGCGGCGACGTGCTCTTCAACGCGGACCGCTGCGTGATGTGCACCCGCTGCGTGCGCTTCATGCGCGAGGTCGCGCAGGACGAGCGCCTGGCCGTGGTGCAGCGCGGGCACCGCAACGTCATCGACACCTTCTTCGACGAGGGTCTCGAGGGCAACATCTGGGCGGACAACATCGTGGACCTGTGCCCGGTGGGCGCGCTGGTCTCCAAGGACTTCCTGCACAAGGCGCGCGCCTGGGACCTGGACCGCTCGCCCTCCATCTGCCCCAACTGCACGCAGGGGTGCAACGTCCGCCTGGAGACGCGCGACAACGCGGTCATGCGCATCAAGCCGCGCCCCAACGAGGCCGTCAACTCGCACTGGATGTGCGACTTCGGGCGCCTCAACTACGAGTGGATCAACCGTGAGGGCCGCATCGAGGCGCCGCTGGTGCGCGAAGGCGACCGCCTGGTGGGCGTGTCGTGGGCCGACGCGCTCACCCGCCTGGCCGGCGCCCTGCGCGACGCCCCGGTGCGCGACGCGCGGGCCGTGGTCTCGCCCTTCATGGCCAACGAGGACGCCGGCGCCCTGCGCCGCGTGATGCAAGTGGCCGGCGGCGGCACCGGCGTGTACCGCTGCGAGACGGGCGAAGAGGTGGTGCTCCCCGGCTTCCCCACGCTGGCGCTGCGCAACGACCGCGCGGCCAACGTGCACGGCGTGGAGCTCTTCGGCTTCACCCGCACGGGCGGCGCGGACGGCGTGGGCGGGCTGGAAGAAGCCGCCGCCCACCGCGGCGTGCTCTTCGTCCTCGGCGACGAGCTGGCCGACGCCCCGGCGGACTTCGGGGCGGGCGCGGCCCTCTACGTGTACGTGGGCCACTTCGCCAGCCCGGCGGCGCGCAACGCCCACTTCATCCTCCCGGCGACGACGTTCGCGGAGATGGAGGGGACGTTCACCAACATCCAGCGCCGCGTGCAGCGCTTCTGGCCGGCCATCCAGGCGCCGGGGATGGCGCGCCCGGCGTGGCAGATCCTGGGCGTGCTGCTGGCCGGCATCAGCGACGCCGCCCCCGTGGGCACCGCCGCCGACGCCTTCCAGGCGCTGGCCTCGGTCCGTCCCGAGTTCGGCGGCCTGGACTACGCCGGCCTCGCCCAGGGCGGCGCCGTGCTGCCGTCGTTCGCGGAAGCGGGGGACTGAACGGAAAGTGCCCAGGGCCGAGTGCCCAGTGCCTGGTGACAGCTACCACGCACGGGGCACCCGGCACAGGCCGCATCGGCAAGCAGTCCACTAGGCACTAGGCACTAGGCACCAGGCACTGGTTTCAACATGCAGAACGTTTCACAGCTACAGCCGCTGACCGACACCGGCTACCTGATCGCCTCGATCGTCCGGGTTCTCCTGGTGTTCGTCGCGCTGCTCGGGATCGTGGCGTACCTCACCCTCCTGGAGCGCAAGGTCAGCGCGTGGATGCAGGACCGCATCGGGCCCAACCGCGTGGGGCGCGGCGGGTTCGGGCAGCCGATCGCCGACGGGATCAAGAACATCCTCAAGGAGGAGACCAACCCGGCCGAGGCCAACGCGGTCTTCTTCACGCTGGCGCCGATGCTCTCCATCATCCCGGCGATGGTTACCTTCGCGGTGATCCCCTTCGCGTCGCCGCTGCGGCTGGGGAACACGGTGATCCCCATGGTGGTGGCGGACCTCCCGGTGGGGATCCTCTTCCTCCTGGCGTTCTCGTCGCTGGGCGTGTACGGCATCGTGATCGCCGGGTGGGCCAGCTACAACAAGTACGCGCTGCTGGGCGGCCTGCGCGCCGGCGCGCAGATGATCTCGTACGAGATCGCGCTGGGGCTGGCGCTGATGTCCATCTTCTTCGTGGTGGGCAACGTCACCCTGCCGGAGGTGGTGTACCGGCAGCAGGAGATGAACCTGTGGTTCGCCGCCCAGTTCTCGGTTTCCTTCCTCTTCTTCTGGATCGCGTCGTTCGCCGAGACCAACCGTCTCCCGTTCGACCTGCCGGAGGCCGAGTCGGAGCTGGTGACGGGGTACCACACCGAGTACTCGTCGATGAAGTTCTCCATGTTCTTCATCTCGGAGTACGCGCACGTCCTCACCGTGTCCGCGCTAATGGCCACCCTGTTCCTGGGCGGGTGGGACATCCCGGGATGGGGGCGTGACGACATGCTGGGCTTCGACGCGCAGGGCCAGTGGGTGGGGCAGCGCCCGGAGTGGTGGCTCACCCTCCTCACCCTGGGGATGTTCGGGGCGAAGACCTTCTTCTTCATCATGGTCTTCATGATCGTGCGCTGGACGGTGCCGCGCTTCCGCTACGACCAGGTGATGGATCTGGGGTGGAAGATCATGCTTCCGGCCGCCCTCACCGCCGTGGTCGTCACGGCCGCCACCGTGCTCGCGCTGGACTCCTTCGGCGTGCGCCCGGAGAAGCTGTACGGCCCCACGATCCTGGGCCGGCAGTTCGTGCCGCTGTACGGGCTGGTGCTGGCGGCGGTGAACGCGGTGATGCTGGCCGCGGTGGTGTGGATCATGGACAAGGGGCACGTCCTTGCCGGCACCGGGGCGATGGAAGCGAAGCGGGCGCATGCCCAGGAGCTCGCACGGCGCCGCACGGCCCAGCGCCCCGTGCGCGTGCCGGTGGGCGGCGCCGCTCAACCGTAAGGAGCCGTACCCATGGCTGCAACCGTAAAGGTGATGCGGCGCCCGGATCGCAAGTCGAGCTACATCCGGGCATCGCTGAAGGGGATGGCCCTCACCTTCCGGCACCTCGCGAAGTCCGCGGGCGACCGGAGCGAGGTCACCATCCAGTACCCCGACGTCAAGAAGCCGCTGTCGCCGCGCTGGCGCGGGACTCACGTGATGGAGACGCACGAGGACGGGCGCGCCAAGTGTGTGGCGTGCGGCCTGTGCCCCACCATCTGCCCGGCCAACTGCATCACGCTGGTGCCGGGCGAGGACGACCAGGGGAACCGTTTCCCCATCGTCTACGAGATCGACGAGTTCCGCTGCATCTTCTGCGGGATGTGCCAGGAGGTGTGCCCGGTGGAGGCGATCCACGTGGGCAACCACTACGAGAACGGCGAGTACACGCGCAGCAACTTCGTGTACGACCTGGACCGCCTGCAGAAGCAGACGCACCCGGCGACGCTGCTCTGGGACCCGTCGGACCCGGCGGGGGAGTGAACGGCAGTGCCCAGTGCCTAGTGCCCAGTGCCTGGTAGAAGCGGGCACTCAGCACTGGGCATCAGGGCACGATGACGTGCAGTGCCGAGTGCCCGGTCACTGCGGGCATCCAGCACTAGGCACTAGGCACCAGGCACTAGGCACTTCGTTACTACAACCGGCCCCTGCGCCGCACCCCATGGTAACCCAGATCCTGTTCTTCTTCTTCGCGGCGTGCGCGGGCGGGTCGGCGCTGGCGATGGTGACGCGCAAGAACCCCGTGTCCAGCGCGGTATGGCTGATCGGGACGTTCTTCTCCGTCGCGGCCATCTACACCCTGCTGGGCGCCTACTTCATCGGGATCATCCAGATCCTGGTGTACGCGGGCGCCATCATGGTGCTCTTCCTCTTCGTCCTCATGCTGCTGAACCTGGGGAACGACTACACGGTGGACTTCCGCGCCGTGCCCTGGCAGGCGGCGGGGGCGGTGGCGGGGCTGGGGATCTTTGGGATCCTGACCAGCGCCTTCGTGCGCGGGTACACTCCGCCGCTGGGGAACGAAGCCGGGCGCGCCGCGCTGCAGACGGCGCAGGCCAACCACGGCACCGTGGGGCTCATCGGCATGCCGCTGTACCAGGATTTCATGGTGCCGCTGCAGGCCACGGCCATCCTCCTGCTGATCGCGTGCGTGGGGGCCGTGGTCCTCGCCAAGCGCAAGGTCTAAGGTCATGTCCGACATTCCCGTAGAGTACCCGCTCATCCTCAGCGCCCTCCTCTTCTCCATCGGGGTGGCCGGGGTGATCGTGCGGCGCAACGTGATCGTCCTGTTCATGTGCGTGGAGCTGATGCTCAACGCCGTGAACCTGGCGTTCGTCGCCCTCTCCCCCTTCGCGGGGGTGCAGGGCCAGGTGTTCGTCTTCTTCGTGATCGCCGTGGCGGCCGCCGAGGCCGCGGTCGGGCTGGCGATCGTCATCGCCGCCTTCCGGCACC
>CADCTW010000231.1 GCA_902805735.1 uncultured Gemmatimonadota bacterium
ACCGGGCGACGGGTACGCTGCGCCGCCGAACGGAGGCGGGGTTCCGCCGAAGGGGGGCGGTGGGGCGCCGCCCCCCGGGCCCCGCGCGCGGACCACGTACGAGCCCGCCTCCTCCACCATCTCGTAGCCGTTCGACTGCAGCGTGCTGCGCAGCAGGGCCACCACCTGCGACTGCGGCACCGGCTGCGGGGTGCGCAGCGACACGCGCTGGCTCCCCATGGCGCCAAAGAGCACCGGGCGATCCAGGTAGCGGGAGAGCGACTGCACCACGGCGCGCAGCTCGGCGTCCGCGAAGTCGATGGTGACCCCGCGCGGCGAGTCCGCCACCTGGGCGCGGAGGGGGGACGCGGCGCAGAGCGCGGCCGCGAGAGCGATCCTGATCGATAAACGGTTCACGGCCCTGTGCGTTGGATCTGGAGGCGCCGGGTGCCGTCCGGGCCCTGTACTACCACGAGGTCCTGCGAGATGGAGCGGATGCGGAGGCCGCCGAAGCGGTCGCCCTCGCGCACCACGACCGCGCCCTGCCGCTCGGGAAGCCCTTCCATGAGCGCTTCCCAGGGCGGGCCCGAGATCCCCGTGACGCGGAGCTGCGGCCCGCCCGAATACGATGGGGCGCCCCCGGCCGGGCTGTACGACGGATAAGATCCACCGGGGGGAGTGTACGCCGGGTACGATCCGCCGGGCGGGTAGGGAGACCCGGCGCCGCCCAGCTGCCCCGCCCGCGGAGTGCCGAGCGGGGCGGGCGCCCGATCCAGCCGGAAGGGGTTGCCCCGGGCAACGGCGTCTGCCGCCGAGGCCAGCCGCGCCGGCGCCGCGGGGCGCACCGGGGAGGGCGCGGCCAGCGCCGGGAAATCCGGAGACCGTGCTTCAGGGACCGCGCGCCGCCACCTCGCCCAGCCGCCCAGGGCCAGCCCCAGCGCCGCCGCCCAGAACAGACGCTCCCACCGTCGCCGCGTCATGGGCGCACCTCCGCCGGACCGAGCGCCGTCAGCCCCTCCACCGCGAACTCCAGGCGCAGCGATTCCGGGACTTCGGCCGGGCCGCCCGCGGCGGGCTGCGACACCGACCAATCGCGCACCGAGAGGAGAGCCGGGCCGCCCTCCAGCTCCCGCAGGAAGCGCAGGAGTCCCGGCAGGTCGCCGGTGGCATCGCTGCGCACACGGACGCGGGTGAAGACGGTGCGCGCCGCCGAGTCCGGCTGCGAGAGCAGAACCGCGCCCACCTGCACCCCCGCCTTCGCCGCGGCGCCGGAGACGAGCGCCGCCAGCGCCGCTCCCGCCGAGGCGGTGGTCTCCCCGTTCAGCAACGCCGGGGCGAGCGCCACCAGCCGCGCCCGCCGCGCCTCCGCGCTGTCGCGGAGCGTGGGGAGGGCGCGCACGGCGGCCTCGGCCCTCGCCGCCTCGGCCGTGAGCTCCGCGGCCGACGCGCGCACGCCCGCGTCCCAGCGGCGCCACGCCGGGATCCCGCGTCCCACCAGGAGGAGGAGGGCGATGGCCGCGGCGCCCGCCAGCAGGACGCGCCGGTCGCGGCCGGAGAGGCCGGGGATCACGGAGTCCTCCCGCGAGTGAAGCGCACTGTCAGCCGCTCCACCTGCCGCCCCGCCGCCAGCTCGCTCGTCACCGGGCCCACGATCTCCGCGGCCCCGATCTCGGGAACCTTTTCCAGCGGCACCAGCACCGCGGCGGCGCGCGGCGCCAGCGCAACGATGCTCCCCCCGGCGCTGTCCGCGCGCACCGAGACCAGGGCGCTCCCCTCCGGCAGGGCGCGGGCGAGGTCGGCCAGCGCCAGCAGCGGGGAGCGGCGCAGCGAGTCGAACGCCGCCACCTCCCGGAGCGCGGCGGTCACGCGCTGAAGCTCGCGCTCGGCGTCCGCGGCGGCGCGGCGCTTTCCCTGGATGGTGGCCAGGCGGGCCGCGGCCGCGTCTTCGGCCTGCATGGCGCGCCAGGCGGGGGCGACCGCGGCGCCGGACAGGGCCAGGACCGCCGCCGTACCCGCCAGCGCCAGGCGCCAGGGCGGCACATCCTCGCGGCGCCTTCCGCCCTCGCCGCGGCGCACGGCAAGCGGCTCGGCGGCAGGCAGCAGCGCGGCGCCGTACGCGTCCGCGAAGCGCCAGGCGTGCTCGCCCAGCACCGCCAGCGCGGCGACCGGTCGCGCCTCTCCGTCGGTGGACGCCACCCGGCGCACCCCCGTCAGCGCCCCTCCCGCGATCTCAACCTCGGCCGCGGCGGCTCCATCGGCCCACACGTGGCGCCCGTCCTCCAGGGCGCGGGCCAGGGCGACGACGGAGGGCACGAAGGCGTCCACGGCCAGCCCGGCGGCGCGGCATCCGGCCTCCGCCGCGCGGGCGGCGGGCTCGTCCAGGGCGGCGGCCCACACGGTCCCGGGCTCTTCGACGCGCACACCCGTGGTGAGAAGGGGATGTCCGTTGCGGAGGAAGAACTTCGAAGATCCTTCCCGGATGAGCTGCGCGAGCACGCGGCGGTCGTCCAGCGGCGGGAGCCCGGTCAGGCGGCGCGTCTGCGCGCGCGAGGGGCCCAGCGCGACGGTGACGCGCGGCCGGAGGAAGCGGCGCACCGGAACGGACGCCAGTATCTCGCCCACGGCGTCGTCCAGCCCCTCGCCGGGGCCGATCTCCGCCTCCGTCGCGGCCACCACGCGCCCGCCGCGCACGGCCACCGCGCGGATGCGGTCGCTTCCCACCGCGATGCCGATGCGCATCACTCCGTCCAGCTGCGGCGGCGGACCACGGCCGCGCGCTCGCCGGCGCGCACCAGGCGCACCTCCAGCGCGGCGGCCACCGCCGGCGTCCCCACCCGGGCGCGGGCGGTCACCACCCAGGCGTCCGGAGCGTCGGTGGTGCGCGCCGCCAGCTCGGACGCGCCACGCTCCAGCGCGGCGCGCGCCGCACCGGAGAGCGACTGGCCCAGCGTCATCACCTCGGGCACGGCCTCGCCGCGCAGCCGCAGCTCGGCGATGCGGGCGAGCACCTGCGGAGCCAGCCCCGGCAGCGACGCCAGCACCGGCAGCGGCGCGTGCCCCAGCGGGATTCGCGCGCCCTCCACGTCCAGCAGGGTATCCAGCCCCGGGAAGCGGTCGAAGCCGCGCACACGCCGCACCTCCGCGCGGGCGGCGAGGGGCGCGTCGCGCGGCGGGGCGAGCCCGGCGCGAAGGTACGCGTCCGCCTCCGCGCCGCTGGGGCGCGGCTCAGTGTCGGGGTCGCGCCAGTCCAGCAGCGCATCGGTCAGCGAGTCCGCGGTCGCGGGGGCAATCTCCATGGCGGCGAAGAAGCGGTGAAGGGTTTCGGCGTCAGCCGTGTTCACGTCCAGCGCGGCGCCGGCGGCCCGCACCTCGATGTCGCACGCGGCCGTGAGCGGCGAATCGGCCACGGTGCGGGGGATGCGGTTCCAGCTCTGCCCGGAAGGGCCTTCGACCCGGGAGCCGCGGAGCGCGGCCGAGATGGCGGCGCGTGCGCGCTCGGCGCACCCCTCGGCGCGCCACGCGGCCTCGGTGAGCTCCGCCCGGTTGCGGGCGGCGGCCACCGACTCGCGCGCGGCGAGCTGCGCCATCATCGCCAGCGCCGCCAAGGCCACCAGCACCCAGAGCACCGCCAGCAGGGCGAACCCCTCACGCCCCGCCCTGCCGGCTCCCTTGGGCTCGGTACCGAGCCCCGGATCGACGGCCCTCGCCGAGCGGAACCGCGGCGCGGAGACGAGCTTCGGGACCGCTCCCCCAGGAGCGAATGAATTCGCCGCTGGGACGACGCGAAGACCGCCTGCGCGGTCTGTCCCTTCCACCAGAGGCGCACTGTACAGTGCCCGCAGGGGCACTTCGCGTCTTTCCAGCGGCGGATTCATTCGCTCCTGGTGCGCCGCCGATCCACCTCCGGTGCTCCCGGTCCCTCTACGGTTCCGCGGATCGGCGGGCCCCGAGCGGAAGCGTGGCAGCGCGGAGAGAAGCTTCCGCACCTTTGCTCCGCGTCTCCCCATCGCCGCGTGGTGCCCTTCCGGCCGAAGCACGCCGCACGGTGTCATCCGCGCTCCCCCAGGCGCAGGATGACGGTGTCGCCATCCATCACCACCCCGATCGCCACCGGCGGGGCCACCGACGAGCTCCACTCCCGCTGCCACGTCCCCCCGCTGGCGGGCTCCCGCAGGTAGAGGAGGTGCCCATCTGCCAAGCCGCGGCGCAGCGCCATCACCTCGCCCCCCTCTGCCTGCAGCGCGAGGACGTGGGCGCCGCCCGCCCGCAGAATGCCCAGCGAGATGGAGCACCGCTCCTGCCAACCGGCCGGCACGTCGCACCACGTCGCGAAACGCACCCCTTGCGGCGTCCCCACGAACTCGCTCCCGGACCGCGGCTGCTCCGCCCGCCCCACCAGGGCCCGCAGGAGACGTTCGGCGTTGGCTTCGCGGTCCACCTCGGCCGCCGTGCCGGCGATCTGCTCCGCGGCATCCCCCACCTGCACGAGGAGCGCGCGGGCGCCCAGCAGCAGGAGGCCGGAGATGGCCAGCGCCACCATCACCTCCAGAAGCGTGAAGCCGCCGCGCTCAGCGGAGCGCACGGGAGGTGTCCGGGCGGAAGAGGGCGGTGCGGAGGAGCTCGTGGCCGCCGCTGTCCGCCAGCGCCGCGGTGTAGAGCTCGTTCGCCGGGCGGTCGATGCGCAGCAGCCAGGGGCCCTGCGGCCGCTCGCCCAGACGGCGGTCCAGGTCGGCGCGCGTCCACAGCGCCACGGCGTCCATGAAGGCGCTGGCCTCGCGCACCCGCCGGTCGGCATCGCGGGCGCGCTCCACCGCGCGCGCGGACTCGGAGGCCATCGCCACCGCCGCCGTCCCTGCCGTGGCGAGGATGGCCACCGCCACGATCACCTCCAGCAGCGCGGCGCCCGCCTCACTCCGCCGCACGGGGCCTCCCGGTGAGGGGGTCCACGTCCAGCGCGCTGTCCGCCAGCAGCACGCGCCCATCGGGGAACGCCACGCCCGCCGGCCCGCCTTCCGTGAGGGCGAAGGGGACGGCGCGCCTCCCCTCCAGCGCCGCGCGCCGCGCCGCCGCCACCTGTGCGGCGCGCAAGCTGGCCGGGTCGGGATCGTCCGCCGCCCGCAGCGCCACCCCGGCCACCCCGGCCGTGATCCCCAGGACCGCCAGCACGACGACGAGCTCCAGCAGGGTGGAGCCGGACCGCCCCGTCATCCGGCCGGCCTCACACTGTAGACCGCCTGCAGCAGCGCGGCGGCCACCAGCGCCACCATCCCCCCGAACACCAGGATCAGCGCCGGCTCCAGCACCCGCACCGCCGCCCGCACCCGCTCCGCCGCCCGGGCCGACTCGATGCGGGCCACCTGGGCCAGCATCGGCACCATGCGCCCGCTCTCCTCCCCCGCGCGGATCAGGCGCACCGCCGTGGGCGTGGCCGCTCCCGCCGCGCCCAGCGCCGTGGCCAGCCCCGCCCCGCCCAGCACCGCCTCGCGCGCGTCCAGGATGCGCCGGGCGATTTCTGCGTCCCCGGTGGCGCGAACGGCGCTCCCCAGCGCAGCGGAGAGCGGCACCCCGCTTTCCAGGAGCGCCTCCAGCGCCGCGGCGAAGCGTCCGACCGCTCCGGCCCGCCGCACCTCGCCCACCACGGGAAGAGCCAGGAGGAAGGCGTGCCAGCGCACCCGCCCGGCCGCGGTGGAGGCCCAGGTGCGCCCCACGATCGTCCCCGCGATCAGCGCCACCAGCGTGGGGAGCCATCCGGCCCGCGCTGCGTCGGCGGCACCCAGCACCAGCCGCGCGGTGGGGGGAAGGGTCTGCCCCAGGTCGCTCAGGATCGCGGAGAAGCGGGGGAGGACGAAGCCCACCAGGAGGAGCACCGAGGCGGTGCCGGCGCCCGCGAGGATCAGCGGGTAGGCGAGGGCGGCGCGTACGGCCCGGCGCGTCTCCGCGGCGGACTCCGTGAGCTCCGCCGCGCGGGTGACGGCCGCGGCCAGCCCGCTCCCCCCCTCGCCAGCCTGCACCAGCCCCACCACCAGTGGCGGGAAGGAAACCGGGGCGACGGCGAGCGCGGCGGCCAGCGACTTCCCCTCGCGTACGGCGGCGCGCAGCTCCGGGAGCGCGGGCTTCCACGACACCGGGACCAGGTCGTCCAGCGCCGCCAGGGCGCGGGCCAGCGGAAGGCCGCTCTCCAGCAGGGTGGCCAGCACGCGCAGTCCCACGGCCAGGTCGGCCGCGGACAGGCCGGGGCGATGCGCCTCCACCCCGCGCTCGGCGCGCACTTCCAGCGGAAAGAGCCCGCGAGCGAAGAGCTGCTCGCGGGCCGCTTCGGGGCTCTCGGCCCGTACCGTTCCCTGCTCCAGGAGGCCGCTGGCGTGCGCGGCGCGGTAGGTCCAGCTCGTCCCTTCGCTCACCGCCCGGGCGCCTCGCCCCACGAGGTGACGTCCGCGTCTTCGTCCGTGCCGCCCTCGCGCCCGTCGCGCCCCAGCGTGAACAGGTCGTACCCCTGCGGATTGGCCCGCCCGGGGGAGAGGTACTGGTACGGGCGCCCCCACGGATCGTTCGGAAGAGCGCGGCGGAGATACGGACCCCGCCACCTGCGCGGCGGCTCGCCCGTGGTGGGCGCGGTGCGCAGCGCGGCCAGCCCCTGCTCGGTGGAGGGGTACGCCTGGTTGTCCAGGCGGTACTGGTCCAGCGCCAGCCCCAGCATCTCCACCTGGCTGCGGGCCGCGCCGGCGTTGGCGTCGCCCACGTTGCGGAAGATCTCGGGCCCCACCAGCGCCGCCAGCACGGCGATGATCGCCAGCACCACCAGCATCTCCACGAGGGTGAACCCCGCCGTCCCGCGCCTATTCCTGCACCACACGAAGCACCTCCTCCACGGTCGTGAGCCCCCGGGCCACCTTGCTCCACGCGTCCACGCGCAGCGGCGCCATCCCCCCCGCCACCGCGCGGTCGCGCAGCTCCGAGCGGGGCGCGCGGCGCACCACGGCGTCGCGGAGCGCATCGTCCACCTCCACCAGCTCGAACACCCCCAGCCGCCCGCGGTACCCCGTCCCCCGGCAGCGCGCGCACCCCGCCCCGCGCACGAAGCGACCGGGCGAGGGAAGCCCCGCGCCCAGGCGCGCAACGGCCTCGCGTGGCGGATCGTACTCGGCCGCGCACGCGTCGCACACGCGGCGAACCAGGCGCTGCGCCAGTACCGCGTCCAGCGTGGCGGCCACCAGGTAGTCCGGCACCCCCAGGTCCAGCAGGCGGGGGATGGCTCCCACCGCGTCGTTGGTGTGGAGGGTGGAGAAGACCATGTGCCCCGTCATCGCCGCCTGCACCGCCACCTCGGCCGTCTCCGGGTCGCGCATCTCGCCCACCATCACCACGTCCGGGTCCTGCCGCAGGATGGAGCGGAGCGCGGCGCCGAAGGTGACCCCCGCCTGCCGGTGCACGGGCACCTGCGTGACGCCGCCGAGCTGGTACTCCACCGGATCCTCCACCGTCACCACCTTCTCCGCCGCCACGTCGCGCAGCCCGAGGGCGGCGTACAGGGTGGTGGTCTTTCCGCTCCCGGTAGGCCCCGTCACCAGGACCATCCCGTGCGGCCGCCGCGCCAGCCCCGTCATGCGCTCCAGCACCGCGTCCGGCATCCCCAGCTCGCTCAGGGACACGGGTCGGCCGCCGCGATCCAGCAGGCGCAGCACCACGCTCTCCCCGAACAGCGTGGGGACGGTGGAGACACGCAGGTCCAGCTCGCGCGCTTCCAGCCGCACGCGGATGCGCCCGTCCTGCGGGCGGCGGCGCTCGGCGATGTCCAGCTCGGCCAGCAGCTTGATGCGGCTGACGACGGCGTGGTGAAGCTCGGCGGGCGGCTCGGGGGCCGGGGTCAGCACTCCGTCCAGCCGGAAGCGCGCGGCCAGCCCGCTGCGCCCCGCTTCCAGGTGGATGTCGCTGGCGCCGGCGTCGTACGCGTCGCGCACCAGGAGGTTGACGTAGCGGATGACGGGCGGCTGGCTGGCGAGGTCGCGCACGTCGGCCGCCAGGTCGTCGTCGCCGGCCACCCGCGCCAGCTCGATGCGGCGGTCGGCGCGCGTGGTGAGCCGCTCGATCAGCCGCTCCACCTCCTCCGCGGGCGCCGCCTCCGCCACCGCGGGGCGCCCGTACGCAAAGGCGATCTCGTCCAGCGCGTCGAGGTGCGCGTCGGGAGCGGCGGCCACCACCAGGCTCCCCCCCACGCCGAGGCGGTGCGGGCAAACGCGGTGGTGAAACAGAAACTCGCGTGAAAGGCCGTCGGCGAGCGGAATATCGCCGTCCGGCGCGATTGGAAATGACAAGATGGCGAGGGGAACCTGAGGTACGATTTCGGCTGCGAATGGTAACCCAACCGAGGTTTGTTCCGCAAGCTGCGCGATGAACGGATGTAGTGTGGACACGCGCGCCGCCCTGCCGGGGGACAACACCGCGGGATGTCGCGCGGCTTCGAGCAGAGCGGGGGGGGATCACGCGCCTCGGATCTCCCGGGCGGAGTACCAGCGGCACAGGGGGGAACTTCGGCGGCGGCGTCCTAAGTATTGCGTCCAAGGAACGCCCTACAGGCACGGCGGTACCCGCTCGGATTCCACACACTGCGTTCTGTGGAGCGCGTCACGCCGCAGACGATCTGTTGGGCGTACGAACGTAAACATCGACGTTTACCCGCGGCGGCGAGATGGAGGCCGGGTGGTTCGCTCGCCAGGCAGGTAAACGCCGCCCTGGCTAGAATGATCCAGGAACCTGCAAACGCGCCAGGGTGCGTACCGGCCGGGCACTCCGCTACACGAACCGCGCACTCACGCTCGCACAGCGGCAGCGTATGGAGGAGCGTGAGAGGGCCGTGAGTCATGACCCGTCGGCTGGCGACGGGTATCTCCCCCGGACGGAAGTACATGCGCTGCGGCACTTTGCCGCCTTCGCGCCCGACCATCCCCTGCGCCGCTCGCTCCGCGAGCTGCTCCGCGGCGATGCCCCGCCCCGCGAGCGCACGGTCGCGATGGTGGGCTTAGATGCGGAGTTCCAGGTGCTGCGCAACCGCGCCCGGGGGAGAGCTCCCGCCGGGCGCGTGGCGTGAAGCGGCGAGTTGTGCGAAGAGAGACCTGACGCGGGGCCGCCGGGGACAGGTGGGCGCCCCACGCGGATTTCCTCACGCACCCCGCTCCGTCCCGGCAGCACAACCGTGCACGCATCCGCGCACGGGACAGATTCGGGGCTCGTGGTTTCCGCGGCGGCGCTAGTTCGCGCTGGGCGCAGTCATCATCGGCGATTTCTCGCGGGGCACCGGGGCCTGCGCCGGCCAGGCGCCTCTCCCGGCTTCCGGCGTATGCCTGCCGCGCCAGAGGCCGGCGCAGTTGGCCGGGACGTGCGGGAGCGTCGAGGGCGCGCCACCGGGCCAGCGGTGGCGCGCCCCGCCCATGCCTATGGGCGCGTTTCGGACGGCCGCGGGCTCGCCCGGGCCGCGGCACGTTGCGCGTTCAGCTTGCCGAAGATCCTGGCGAACTTCTGGGTGTTCAGCGGTGCCTTCTCCGCGTCGGCGGGTTCCGGCGCGTCGGTGGGGCCCCCTACCAGCAGGAAGCTGAAGTCGCCGCCGGCCACCTGGGCGTTGCCGTGGCACCCCATGCACCCGCCCATGTTGTACGCCTTGCCGCCCGTGTAGACGTTGTGGAGGAGGAAAAGCAGGGCTCACACAGAGGCACAGAGACACAGAGGAGTAGTTCCCGCGCGCGGAGCCGGGCCCGTCCCGGCGCACTTGCATCAAAACTGACGATTCATCGTGTCGGGCGGGGGGCCCGGCTCGCGCGGCGTCCAGTACGTGCGGGCGTCAGGGTCGAAGCCGAGCTGCAGGGGGCGGCTCCCCACGAGGCGCATCAGCAGGCCGATGGGGACCAGCACCAGGTAGAAGAGGATGGCGAGGATGATGGGGTTCGCGATCATCCCGAGGAGCAGGCCGATGCGCATCCACACGCGGTTGAGCGGATGCAGGACGGACGGGCGAATCAGGGTGGCCCCCAGGAAGATCGCCGCCACCCCCAGCGCCCACCCGCGCACCCCCCCGCCGCCCGCCAGCGGCAGCAGCGCGATCACGCAGAACGCGCCCGCGAACACCAGCCCGAACGAGCGGTCGCTGGAGCCCTCGGCCTCCTGCGGCCGCTCGATGTCTTCGTGGATCTGGGAGGTCATTCGCACGGAAGAAGTGTGTCGCCAGAGTATCATACGCCCGCCCTCCCGCGGCAAGCTTTTCTCTCTGTGGCTCTGTGCCTCTGGGTGAGCCCCGTAGTAGATTGCGCGAGCCACCCGCGACTCCCTCTGCTCCGCTCCCGATGAAGCCGATCACGACCCTGGCGCTCGCCGCGCTGCTGGCCGCCGCGCCCGCCGCCGCGCAGGACGCATCCCGCTTCCGCGCCCCCGCGGACTCCCTGATCCGCGCCGCCACCCGCGACAGCGCCGCGTGGAACCGCATGGCCGAGCTGGTGGACCGCTTCGGCCCGCGCTTCAGCGGCACCCCGGAGCTGGAGCGCGCCATCGACTGGATCGTGGAGGAGATGAAGCGCGACGGTCTGGAGAACGTGCACACCGAGCCGGTGATGGTGCCCCGCTGGGTGCGCGGCCAGGAGTCCGCCACCCTGCTGAGCCCCCGCGCGGCCGAGCTCCACATGCTGGGGCTGGGCGGCAGCGTGGGCACGCCGGGCGTGGAGGCCGAGGTGCTCGTCGTGGAGAGCTTCGCGGAGCTGACCCGGCGCGCCGCGGAGGCGCGCGGGAAGATCGTGCTCTTCGACGTCCCCTTCACCACCTACGGCGAGACGGTTCAGTACCGCACCCGCGGCGCCGTGGAAGCGGCGCGGGTGGGCGCGGTGGCGTCGCTGGTCCGGTCGGTGGGGCCCTTCGGGATGCAGACGCCCCACACCGGCTCCACGCGCTACAACGACAGCCTTCCCAGGATCCCCGCCGCGGCGCTCTCCATGGAAGACGCCATGATGCTGCGCCGCATGCAGGCGCGCGGCGAGCGGGTGCGCGTGCGGCTGCGCATGGGCGCGCAGACGCTGGCGGACGTGCCCTCGCGCAACATCGTGGCCGAGATCCGCGGGCGCGAGCGGCCGGAGGAGGTGGTGGTGGTCGGCGGGCACATCGACTCGTGGGACGTGTCGCCGGGGGCGATGGACGACGCGGGCGGGTGCGTGGCCGCATGGGAAGCGGTTCGCCTGATGAAGACCCTCGGCCTGCGCCCGCGGCGCACCGTGCGCGTGGTGCTGTGGACCAACGAGGAGAACGGGCTGCGCGGCGCCAACGCGTACCGCGACGCCCATCGCGGGGAGATCCCCAACCACGTCCTCGCCATCGAGTCCGACGCGGGCGTCTTCGCGCCGCGCGGCTTCAGCATCACCGCCACCGATCCGGCGTTCGAGGCCGTGCGCGCCATCGGACAGCTGCTCGCGCCCATCGGCGCGGACAGCGTGGGGCGCGGCGGCGGCGGGGCGGACATCGGGCCCATCATGGCGCTGGGGGTTCCCGGGATGGGGCTGGAGGTGGACCGCACGCGCTACTTCTGGTATCACCACACCACCGCGGACACGCCGGACAAGCTGGACCCGCGCGACGTGGCCCGCTCCGTCGCCGCCATGGCCGTGATGTCGTACGTCGCGGCGGAGATGCCGGATCGCATCCCGTTCGGGCAGCCGGCGACACCCTGAGACGCAGGGCGCATGGCGGCACGGGGAGGCGGGGCGCGTTGGATTGTCTTGCTGGGAGGTAGCCCGCGGAGTAGCTTGGCACGGGTGGCGCGCCCGCGCCGCGGCCCCTCCCGCCACACGCCCCCCCGCCATGAGCCCTGCCTTCACCAGTGAGCGCCTGGCGCAGCTTGCGCGGATGGAGCAGTGGCACTTCTGGTTCGTGGGCCGCCGCGCGCTGGTGGACGGGCTGCTGGACCGCCACGGCATCGGCCCGGAGCTGCGCATCCTGGACCTGGGGTGCGGCACCGGGCTGATGCTGCGGCGCCTGGAGGCGCGGGGGTGCCAGGTGGTGGGGGTGGACATGCGCCCCGAAGGGCTGCGCCACCTGGCCGCCACCAGCCCCGTGGTGCAGGCGGACGCCACCCGCCTTCCCTTCACCGCCGACTCCTTCGACGCGCTGCTGCTGCTGGACATCGTGGAGCACGTGGACGACCGCGCGCTGCTCGCCGAGGTCCGCCGCGTCCTGAGGCCCGGGGGCGTGGCCGTGCTCACCGTGCCCGCCTTTCCCTGGCTCTGGAGCTACCGCGACCAGGCCGCGGGGCACCTCCGCCGCTACACCCGCCGCCGCCTGGTGGACACCCTGGCGCAGGCCGGGCTCGTGGTGAGGGAGGTGCGCTACTACCAGTTCTTCCTCTTCCCCGCCGTGGTGCTGGCCCGGTGGCTCGGGCGGCGGGGCGCCGCCGTGCGCGACGCCGAGGAGCGCCCGGGCGGCGCCCTCAATGCCGTCCTCGCCCGGCTCAACCACATGGAAGCGAGGCTGGGGCGCTACGTGCCCTGGCCGTGGGGCTCGTCGCTCGCCGCCCTCTGCGTGAAGGAGTGAACCCGTTGCCGGACTTCGGACTTCTTCTCTTCACCAGCGACCCCCGGATCGCCCGCCGCGCCGTGGCCGGGGGGGCCGCCGGGATCGTCGTGGACTGGGAGCACCTGGGAAAAGCGGCGCGCCAGCTGGACCACGACACGCAGATCAACCACGACACCCCCGCGGACCTGCGCCGGATCCGCGCGTGCACCGCCGCGCCGGTGATCTGCCGGATCAACGGCGACCACCCGGGGAGGGGGGACGAGGTGGAGGAGGCCGTGGAGGGCGGCGCGGACGAGCTGCTGCTCCCCATGGTGCGCGCCCCCGGCGAGGTGGAGCGCGTGCTGGACCAGGTGGCGGGGCGCTGCCGCGTCGGGATCCTGGTGGAAACGGTGGACGCCGTGGAGCGGGCGGCGGAGCTGGCGCGCCTGCCGCTCTCCCGCGTGTACGTGGGGCTCAACGACCTGCACATCCAGCGGGGGACGCCCAGCATCTTCACCGCGGTGGCGGACGGCACGGTGGAGCGCGTGCTGCGCCCCTTCCGGGTGCCCTTCGGCTTCGGCGGGCTCACCCTTCCCGACCGGGGGACGCCCATCCCGTCGCGCCTGCTGATGGGGGAGATGGTGAGGCTCGGCTGCGGCTTCAGCTTCCTGCGCCGCTCCTTCCACGCCGACGTGCCGGACCCCGCCACGGGGATTCCCCGCATCCACGAGGGGCTCGCCGCCTTGCGGCGCCGGGACCCCCCGGCGGTGGCCCGCGACCACGACGGGCTCGTGCGGGCCGTCCGCGCGCTGGCCGCGCCCGCCGTGCGCCTGGCGTGAAGGTGCTGCTGATGTACCGGCCTTCGCCCGCGCACCGCGCGGCGCTGGAGGCGGCGGCGCCCGGGGCCGAGCTGTGCGTGGCCGCCTCGCAGGAAGACGCGGCCCGCCACATCGCGGACGCGGACGCGGTGCTGGGGAACCGCTACTTCGTGCAGTCGCTCCCGCGGGCGCGGCGCCTGCGCTGGATGCAGTCCAACTCAATGGGGATGGACCTGGTGCTCTCGGCCGGGGAGCTGCTGGACGGGGTGGCCGTGACCAGTGTGCGCGGCGTGTACGACGACGAGGTCGCGGAGCACGCCCTGGCCCTGGCGCTGGCCCTCCTCCGCGGCCTTCACCACCTGCGCGACGACCAGCGCCAGGGGCGCTGGGCCCGCCGCCCCCTCGCCCGGCTCTCGGAATGCCGCGCGCTGGTGCTGGGGTGGGGCGGGGTGGGGGTGGAGATCGCGCGGCGGCTCGCCGCGCTGGGGGCCCGCGTGGAGGGGGTGCGCCGGTCCCACCGCGGCGCGCCCGCGCCGGACGGCACCGGCTTCACCGTGTGCGGCCCGCACGATTGGCGGGGGCGCCTGCCGGAGACCGACCTCCTGGTCCTGGCGCTCCCCCTCACGCCCGGCACTCGCCGCCTGGTGGGGGAGGCGGAGCTGGGGGCGCTGCCGCCCCGCGCACACCTGGTGAACGTGGGCCGCGGGGGGACGCTGGATCAGGATGCGCTCCTGCGCGCCCTGGCGGCCGGGCGGCTCGCCGGCGCCGCCCTGGACGTGCTGGAGGAGGAGCCGCCGCCCCCCGCTTTCGCCGGCTGGAACGAGCCGCGGCTGATCCTGACCCCCCACGTGGCGCGCAGCATGGAGACCCCGCCGCACCGGTGGGAGCCCCTCTTCGAGGAGAATCTCCGGCGCTTCGCCGCGGGCGAGCCCCTGGCCAACGTGGTGTGCCGCGAGGCGGGGTACTGAGCCATGGACCCACGGGTGAGCGTGGTGATCCCGGTGTACCGCAACGCGGACACGCTGGCCGAGCTGCACCGGCGGCTGGCCGGCGCCGTGGGTGGCGGCCGCACCCTGGAGGTGGTGTTCGTGGACGACGCCTGCCCCGCCGGGTCGCTGGCCGTGCTCCGAACCCTGGCGCGGGCCGACGGGCGGGTGGGCGTGGTGGCGCTGGCCGCCAACGTGGGGCAGAACCGGGCGGTCCTCACCGGGCTGCGGTACGCCCGCGGCGAGGTGGTGGTGGTGATGGACGCCGACCTCCAGGATCCGCCGGAGGCCGTCCCCCTGCTGCTGGACGCGCTGGCCGGAGGGCCGGGAGCGGTGTTCGCGGGCCGCCGCGGCTCGTACCAGTCGGCGGCGCGCATGGCAAGCACCCGCCTCTTCCGCTGGGTGCTGCACCACCTGTCGGGACGCCGCCTGCCGCGCGACGCGGGGCTGTTCGTGGCCATGAGCGCCGCCCTGGCGGAGCGGCTCGCCCGTTCCGCCGACCCCCACCCCTACGTGGTGGGGATGATCGGGCGCGCGGGGGTCCCGGTCCGTTCCGTTCCCGTGGCGCGCCAGCCGAATCCGCAGGGGCGGTCCGGGTACAGCGGGTGGAAGCGGCTGCGCCTCGCGGCCCACGCGTTCCGTGCCTTCCTGCTCCCCCGCTCGCGGGCGGACGCGGGCCCGGCGGTGCGCATCGCCGAGCTGATCGGCGCCCCGGTGCGCGGGGCGGCCACACCGTCCGGGCGGCGCGGCCAGCTCTGAGCCCGCCGCGCGGAAGCTCGTGCGTCCCGGGCGCCTCGGGCAGAATGGCCCCATGCGGAAAGAGAAATCCAACGCCTCCCCTGCGTCTCCGCGCGAGGCCCGCCGTTCCGGGAACGCGCGCCGGCTGAAGCGATGACGACAGCCCCCACGGAGGGGAGAGCACCGCCCCCCGACCACCTACTCCGCTCGCGTATGCCGCAGTCCTGTTTCATCCGCCAGGGTCCGCGCGGCGGGTCGGCCAACTCTCACCAGGATACCCGATGAACCCGTCGAGCCCGTCGCTGCAGGCGCACAACCGGCAGCAGATCGACTACTTCGAGAGCACCCTCAAGCACACCATGGTGCCTTCCGAGACGCCGTACGTGCGCCGCCACGTGGACGAGCTCGTCCGTTTCGCGGGGCTCGGCCCGGACGACCGGATCCTGGAGGTGGGGTGCGGGATGGGGCGGTACACGCTCCCGCTCGCCCGGCGGGGGCTGAACGTGGAAGGGCTCGACCTCGCGCCCGGGCTGCTGGAGCGGCTGCGCGAGTACGCGGGCGGCATGGAGATCCCCCTCCACTGCGCGGACATCATCGACCACCCGCCAGAGCTGAAGGGGCGCTTCGACGCCCTGGTGGGGTTCTTCACCCTTCACCACCTGCACGACCTGGATCTCTGCTTCCGCGCCATGGCCGAGCTGGTGCGCCCGGGCGGGAGGATCGTCTTCCTGGAGCCGAACGCCTACAACCCGCTCTACTACGTCCAGATCCTCGCCACCCCGCGCATGACGTGGCAGGGGGACGGGGGGATCGTCCACATGCGGCGCGGCCGGGTGTTCGGCGCCATGCGCGGCGCGGGGCTGGTGGGCACGGAGCTGCGCCGCTTCGGCTTCTTCCCGCCGTTCGTCACCAACCGCCCCGGCGGCGCGGCGGCGGAGCGGGTGCTGGAGCGCGTGCCCCTGTGGCGCGCCGCGCTCCCCTTCCAGCTCTTCCGCGGGGAGCGCCCCGCCGGGCCGCCGGCGTGACCCCCGGCCTCCGCCCGGCGCGCGGCCGGGCGGCATGGCTGGCGGCGGGGGCCGCGGTCTTCGCGGTGGCGCTCGCCTTCAGCGCGGCGAGCGGCTTCGGCACGGCGGACGAGAGCTGGTACCTCCGGGTGATCGCCCGGACCCTGGCGGGCGACGTGCTCTACCGCGACACCTTTCTGGGCGTCACCCCGCTCTCCGTGTTCCTGGTGGCGCCGCTGGCCGCGCTGTTCGGCACCGAGATCCTGGTGGTGAAGGCGGCGGTGGCGCTCTGCTTCGCCGCGTCGGTGCTCACCGGCTGCGCGATCTGCCGGCGGCTGGGGGCGGGATGGGGCGCCACCCTGGTGTTCGGCGCGTCGCTTTTCGCGTACCTGCTGCCGGGGCTCACCCGCATGGGAGCGCCGTATTCCCCGCTCGCCGTGGCGTTGCTGCTGGGCTGCTTCGCGCTGGCGCTGCGCTGGGCCGCGGGGACGCGCGCGGAAGGGCGTGTGCTGGCGGCGGCCGGCGCCCTGGCGGGGCTCTGCTTCATGGCCAAGCAGAACATGGGCGTCTACGCCCTGGCGGCGCTGGTGGCGGCCGTTGTCTTCGCGGGGCCGGCGGGGGGGCGCGGCGCGCTCCGGCGAACCGCGGTGGTGGCGGTCTCGTTCGCGGGCGTCGTGGTGCTGGCCGCCGTTCCCGTGGTGGCGAGCGGGGGGCTGGAGGCGCTGGTGGACTACGGCTTCACGGGCAAGGGCACCTACCTGCGCGCGGGGCGCATCTCCTTCTTCGGGGAGGTGGCGGAGCTCCTCCGGCTCGTCGCCGCGCCCTCGCCGCGCCTCCTGCTCCAGCACCAGTTCGCGCTGCCCTTCCTCGCCTTTCCCGTGATGCTGGCGGCGTGGATAGGGGCGGAGCCGGGGCGGCGGAAGCGGGCCACGATCGTGCTCCTCTTCGCGGGCGCGGGCTTCCTGGGCGTCTTTCCCCGCGCGGATGCCACCCACCTCGCCATCGGCACCCCGTTCCTCCTGCTGGGCGTCGTGCACGGGTGGCGGGAGCTGCGCCTCCGCGGGCGCGCGCCGCGGGCGGCGGCGGCGGGCGCCGCGGCGTGGGTGGCGATCCTCCTCGCCGCCACGCTGTCCGTGCCCGCCCGGCGGCTGGTCTCCGGCCGCTTCGAGGTGTCGGAGCTTCCGCACTTCCGCGGCGTGGTGGTCGTGCGCGGGCAATCCCGTGAGTCGCTCCTGCGCGCGGGGGAGCTGGCGCGCTCGGCGCCCGGCGGGGAGATCCTTCTCCTCAGCCCGCGGGCCGGGTTCTACTACCTGCTGACTGGGCTGGAGAACCCGACGCCGTACGACTACCCGCTGTCGACCACCTTCGGCTCCGGCGGGCAGGCGCGGGTGGAGGCGATGATCCGCCGCGGGCGCATCCGCACCGCGTGCCTGGACCCGGCCACCCCGCCCGGCCTGCGCCCCGAGGGGGTGGAGCGCGCCGTGCGGCGCCACCTGCGCTTCAGCCACCGCACGGGGCTCTGCGCGGTGTATCGATCGTGAGCTGATCGCTCAGCGCATCAGCCGTCCCGAGAGGCGGTAGGCGGGGTAGCTGGCGGCGAGGAGGAGGAGGGCGTAGACGCTGTTGCGGGTGTCGCCCAGCGCGGCGCCCGCCAGGAAGGCGAGGGAGCCGGCGAGGGCCAGGGCCGTCGTCCACGGGTAGCCCCAGGCGCGGTAGGGGCGCACCGCGTGCGGCTCGCGGCGGCGCAGGGCGAAGACGGCGGTGAAGCAGACGACGTAGTTGGCCACGAAAAAGAACGCGAGCACCGCGATGATGTCGTCGAAGGTGCCGCTGGCGATGAACAGCACCACCACGACCAGGCTGGCGGCGAGCGCGCCCGTAGGCGTGCCGCCCGGGTGCACGGCGGCGGCGCGGCGCGAGACCAGGCCGTCGCGCGCCATGGCGAAGAGCACGCGCGGGGCCATCAGCAGGAAGGCGTGCACGCTGCTCAGCAGCCCCACCACCACCACGGCGCGGATCACGGGGTCGCCCAGCGCGCCGAAGAGCGCCCGCGCCACCGCCCCCGCCGCCAGCGGCTCGCCCGCCAGCGCGTGCAGGGGGAGGACGCGCAGGAAGGCCAGGTTCAGGAGGAGGTAGATGGCCATCACCGCCAGCACCCCGCCGAACATGGCGCGGGGGATCTCGCGCCCCGGGTCGCGCACCTCCCCGCCGAAGTACACCACCCCCGTCCACCCGTCGTACGTGTAGATCACCGCCTGGAGCGCGGCGATGACGGCGGCGACGCCGATGGCGGAGGGGACGGCCGACGGGCCCGCGGCCGAGGGGGGCACGGGGAGAAGGAAGCACGCCGCCACCAGCGCCAGCAGGATGAGCGTCTTGGCCAGGCTGGTGGCCTCCTGCGCGCGCCCGGCCGAGCGCACCCCGCGCCACTGCAGGAGCGCGAAGCCCAGCACGAGCGCGGTCGCCACCAGGACCCCGCGCCCCGCGCGCAGGTACTCGGCGATCACCACGGCGACGGCGGCGCAGCTTCCGCAGGTGGCGATCCAGTCGTTCCACCCCACCACGAAGCCGGCGTAGCGGCCCAGCGCCCGGTTGGCGTACACGTACATCCCGCCGGAGCGGGGCATCATGGCGCCCAGCTCGGCCACGGAGATGGCGCCCAGCAGCGCGTACGCCCCGCCCGCGATCCACACGGCCAGGTACGGCCCCAGCTCGGGGACCCGGGCCGCCACCTCGCCGGGCGCGCGCAGGATGCCGGCGCCGATGGTGTTGCCCAGGGTGACCGCCAGGCCGAACCACAGGCCGAGCACTCGCCGCAGCGGGTCCGGGCTTTCTATATTGGCCGGGGCGGGAAGATCAGCCAAAGGAGAGACGATGTCCGTAGGAGAGTTCACCATCGATCCCGACATCCGCCGCGCGCAGACGCTGCCGGCGGCCGTCTATCACGATCCGGCGTACTACGCGCTGCAAAAGGACCGCGTGTTCGCGCGGAGCTGGCAGCTCGTCACCGGGGCGGAGCGGGTCAAGGCGCCCGGGCACCTGCTGCCCCTCACCCTGCTGGACGGGTGCCTGGACGAGCCCGTGGTGCTGACCTGCGCGGACGACGGCCGTCTGCGCTGCCTTTCCAACGTGTGCACGCACCGCGGCACGGTGGTGGTGGAGGGCGAGGGCCACGCCCACACGCTGCGCTGCCGCTACCACGGACGCCGCTTCGCGCTGGACGGCCGGTGCACCTTCATGCCCGAGTTCGAGGAGGTGGAAGGCTTTCCCTCCCCCGCCGACGACCTGCGCAGCCTTCCCCTGGAGCGCTGGGGCCCCCTGGCCTTCGCGGGGCTGGACCCGGCGATGCCCTTCGACGCGTGGATCGGGCCCGTGCGCGAGCGCGTGGGGTTCCTGCCGCTGGACGGGTTCGTCCTGGACCCGTCCACCTCGCGCGACTACCTGATCCGCGCGAACTGGGCGCTGTACTGCGACAACTACCTGGAAGAGTTCCACATCCCCTACATCCACGGCGGCAGCCTGGGGGACAAGCTGGACTACGCCTCGTACCGCACGGAACTGTTCGACTTCTGCAACCTGCAGCTCGGCACCACCAGGAACCGCGACGACGCCTTCCGCCTCCCCCCCGGCCACCCGGACGAGGGCACGCTGGTGGCCGCCTACTACTGGTGGCTCTTCCCCAACCTGATGCTCAACTTCTACCCGTGGGGGCTCTCCGTCAACGTGGTGCAGCCGCTCGCGCCGGACCGCACGCGGGTCTCGTTCCTCTCCTACGTATGGGACGAGCGCAGGCGGGGCGAGGGCGCGGGCGCCGACCTGCACCGGGTGGAGATGGAAGACGAAGAGGTGGTGGAGGCCGTGCAGCGCGGCGTCCGCTCGCGCATCTACCACCGCGGCCGCTACTCCCCGCGCCGCGAGGTGGGCACGCACCACTTCCACACGCTGCTCGCGCGCTTCATGGGGCGGTAGAACGGCGGGCTCGCACGGAGGCACAGAGACACAGAGAGGATACGATGATGCAGCTTCTCCCCGCCCTGGTGTGGGCCCTCGCCGCCGGCCCCGACACGCTGTCGTCCGTAGACCTGTACGGGATGCGCACCGTGCCCGAGGCGGCGGTGCGCGCCGCGGTCGGCCTGCGCGCGGGCGATCCGGCTCCCGACTCTTCGGGCCCCATCCGCGCGCGCGTCCTGGCGGTCCGCGGCGTGGCGGAGGTGGACGTGGCGCAGGTGTGCTGCAGCGAGGACGGCGGCACCATGCTGTACGTGGGCATCCGCGAAGCGGCGACGCCACCCACCGTCCGCCGCCCCGCCCCCACCGGCGCCGCGCGCCTGCCGGCCGAGATGGTGGCGGCGGGCGCGGCCTTCGAGAGCGCGCTGATGAGCGCCGTGCGCCGCGACGCCGCGGGCGAGGACGCTTCGCGCGGCTACTCCCTGGCGCAGGACTCGGCGATGCGCGCGGTGCAGGAGCGGTTCATCGGCTTCGCCGCGCGCGGGCTCCCCCTGCTCGGCGAGGTCCTGCGCACCTCGGCGGACGCCGGGCACCGCGCCCTCGCCGCCCAGATCGTCGCGTACGGCGCGGACAGGAAGCGGGTCGCCGCCGCCCTGCTCCACGCCGTCGAAGACCCCGACGACGGCGTGCGCAACAATGCCGTGCGCGCGCTGGCCCTGCTGGCCGGCTGGGCGCGGGAGCACCCGGAAGCGGGCGTCGTGATCCCCTCCGCCCCCTTTCTGCGCCTCGTGGACTCCGTCTCGTGGAGCGACCGCAACAAGGGAGTCTTCGCGCTCATGGCCCTCACCGCGACGCGCGACCCTGCGCTCCTGGCCGAGCTGCGCGCGCGCTCCCTCCCCTCGCTCGTCGAGATGGCGCGCTGGACGAGCCCCGGCCACGCGATGGGCCCCTTCCTGGTCCTCGCCCGCGTCGCGGGAATGACCGACGCGGCCGCGTTCCAGGCGTGGCAGGCGGGGGAGCGCGAGGCGGTGATCGCGCGGGCGTCCGCGCCGTAACCCCCTCTGTGTCTCTGTGCCTCTGTGTGAGATCGTCGTTTCTTCTTCCGCCCCGACCATGCCCTCGATCCGCACCCACGCCGCGCTCCTGGCGGCCCTCGCGTTCGCCGTGCCCGCCGCCGCCCAGCCGCTCGCCGGGATGGACGAGTACGTCGCCGCCGCCGTGCGCAACTGGAAGATCCCCGGGCTCGCCCTGGCCATCGTCAAGGACGACTCGGTGGTGTACGCGCGCGGCTTTGGCGTCGCGGGCCCGGGCGGCCCGGCGGTGGACGCGCAGACGCTCTTCGCCAACGCATCCACCACCAAGGCGTTCACCACCACGGCGCTGGCGATGCTGGTGGACGAGGGGAAGCTGCACTGGGACGATCCCGTCACGAAGCACCTCCCCGCCTTCCAGCTGCGCGACCCGCACACCACGCGCGAGCTCACCGTACGCGACCTGGTGACGCACCGCAGCGGCCTGGCCGCCACCGACGAGCTGTGGTACGCCTCGGGCGCCACCACCGCGGACGTCGTTCGCCGCCTGCGCTTCCAGGAGCCGCAGTGGTCGCTGCGCTCGCGCTACGCGTACAACAACAACGCGTTCGCCGTGGCCGGCGAGGTGATCCGCGCCGCGTCCGGCATGCCGTGGGACGAGTTCGTGCGCCGCCGCATCCTGGCGCCGCTGGGGATGCAGGCGACGCTCACCGGGCTCGCGGGGCTGGAAGAGCGCCCCAACCACGCCAAGCCCCACATGGAGATCGGCGGCACCATCCGCCCCGTGGGCCACCGCGCGCTGGACAACGTCGGCCCGGCCGGCTCCATGAACTCCAGCGTGGCCGAGATGGCGCGCTGGCTCCGCTTCCAGCTGGACAGCGGGCGCGTGGCGGGCCGCCGCCTGGTGAGCGACTCGTCCTTTCGCGAGCTCCTCTCGCCGCAGACGGTGATCCCCGTGGCGTCGCGCTATCCGGCGGCGCGGCTGGCGCGGCCCAACTTCACGGCGTACGGCCTCGGCTGGTTTCTGCAGGACTACCGCGGCCGCAAGCTGGCGATGCACACGGGGAGCATCGACGGGATGAGCGCCCTGGTCGCGCTGGTGCCGGAGGAGCGGCTGGGGCTGGTGGTCTTCGCCAACCTGGACCACGCCGAGCTGCGCCACGCCCTGATGTACCGCGTCGTGGACGCCTACACCGGCGCCCCGCCGCGCGACTGGAGCACCGAGCTGCGCGCCCTCTACGGCGAGGCCGGCGCCCGCTCCCGCGCCGCCCAGCTCCGCCGCGACTCCGCCCGCGTCCGCGGCACCCGCCCCTCCCTCGCCGCGTCCGGCTACGCCGGCACCTACGCCGACCCCCTCCGCGGCGAGGTCACCATCCGCCACGAGTCCGGCCGTCTCGTCGCCCGCTACGGAGGCTACGCCGGCCCCCTCACCCACTGGCACCACGACACCTTCCGCGCCCGGTGGGACGACCCCGCGCTCGGCAACAGCCAGATCACCTTCGCCCTCGACGCCGCCGGCAAGCCCCGCGCGCTGGTGCTGGAGGGCGTCGGCGAGTTCCGTCGGCGCTCGGAGAAACCATAGGCTCACACAGAGGCACACAGGAGCCATTCCCTCTGCACCTGCCGAGCTTGACAATGTGACTTGACAACAACAGGATCTTGTCAAGCTAAGATGTCAACCTCCTCCAATCCCGCATGTGACACAACACGAGCTGCAGGAAATCCTGCAAAACCTGCAGCACTTCGGGGCCGAGGCTCCCGGAGTGGAAGCTAAGCGCGCCCGCGATGAGCTCCCACGACGCATATGGGAAACGCTCTCCGCATTCGCGAATACGCCCGGTGGCGGGGTCCTCCTGCTGGGCGTGGACGAGACTTCGCGATACAGCGTCACGGGAGTGTCGCAACCCGCGAAGCTACAGGCCGACCTCGCATCACTTTGCGCGGACCAGATGGACCCTCCGCTCCGTCCGCTGATCCAGTTGTGGGAGCGGGACGGACACACGATAGTGAGCGCCGAAGTGCCCGAGTTGCCACGAGAGCAGAAGCCCTGCTACTACCGGGGTGCGGGCCTGCCGAACGGTGCCTTCATCCGTGTGGGCGACGGAGATCGCAAGTTGAACCCGTACGAAGTCCAGGCGCTCTTCGATTCCCGCGGACAGCCCCATTATGATGCCGAGCCTGTAGAAGGCAGCACCCTCGGAGACCTGGACCACGCCCTGATCGAACCGATGCTCCGGAGGTTCAGGGAACGTGACGGTGCACCTTACCGCGACTGGCCAGACGAACGAATCCTGCGCACACTCCGGGTCCTGGTGCCGGATGCGGGTGGGGAACTGGCGGCGTCGCTCATGGGGTGGCTCTGCTTTGCCCCGTACCCACAGGAGCGGTTTCCGAACCTATGCGTCACCTTCGTTCGGTACCCCACCCCAGTGGCGGGGGAGCAGGGGCCGGCGGGGGAGCGTTTTCTCGACAACGTGAAGATCGAAGGCCCCCTGCCCCTGGTCGTGGTGGAGGCGATGCGTGCCATCAAGCGGAACATGCAGCGCCGCGGCATCGTCCAGGGATTGTTCCGGGAAGACCTGTGGGAGTACCCTGAAACCGTGCTCCGCGAGGCGCTCGTGAACGCGCTCGGGCATCGGGATTATTCGCCCCAGGCCCGGGGCGCACAGGTCCAGGTGCAGATGTTTCCCGACCGCCTGGAGGTGCTGAGTCCGGGCGGATTGTTCGGCCCGATCCAACCCGATCAGCTCGGCGAGGTGGGAGTGCAGTCTTCACGCAATGCGCACCTGATGCGCGTCCTGGAGGAACTGCCGCCACCTCACGAACGCCGGCCCCTTTGCGAGAACCGGGGCACCGGTCTGGTCTCCGTGTTGGAACAACTGCGTCGAGCGGGCATGTCCCCACCCCGCTTCGACATCACTCTGACACGTTTCCGGCTGACGCTTCCCAATCACACCCTGTACGACGAACGCACGCTCTACTGGCTCGAGGTACTCGGGCGGGCCATGCCTCTGTCGGAGTCCCAGAGGCAGGCACTCGCCCTGATCCGCCATACGGGCGCACTGGGCAATGCCGACTACTGCCGGGTGACGGGGACGGACTCCCGGGTAGCGACGCGCGAGTTAGCTGACCTGGTGGATCGTGGGGTGCTGCAACGCGAGGGTGCCGGACGGTGGACGATGTACTCGATCAGCACCACGCCGGGCATTGGACAGCGCAGGGGGGCGGCGCGCCTTCGTCCCGCGGCAATCGATCGCGGCGAAGACATCATGAACGTACTCCTCGAGGCGGGAGTTCCACTCTCTGCACGCGAAATCGCCGCACGACTGGGCATCTCTCCTTCTGCAGTCCGCTACTGGCTGCCGCGGCTTCGCGACGCGGAACTCGTCGTTGGAACCGAGGAAGATCCCAATTCACCGGTCATGCGCTACAGAGCCAAGTACGCCGGGCCGGGTTGATTACCGGGCGAGTAGCCGGGTGGCGGACGGCCAGCATGGGCCGGGCTCTCGGGCGCGGACGGGGCGGCGCGATGAACCACGGCTGCCATCGAGCCCGAATTCGGCCGCACTGCTCGATCATATCAGCGCGGCGGACGCACGCGGTACTTCCGCATATCGAGTACAATCTCGCTCCACAATCGTGAGCCGGGCGCTAGAGTCACTCCCCTGCACTGATTCGTATCGTCCGCCGACGCCGCGGTGCCGGCGGCCCACCGACTCCGGTTCTCCCGTATTCCGTATCATCCGCTGAACCCCGCTGCCTCCGGTGCCGGTGCAGACCGGAGGAGGGGGCGCTCACGGCGACGAAGATGATCAGGGGTGGCCGGGAGCGGTTCGCTCCCGGCCGGGCCCGCCCGGCTCAGCGCGTGCGGTCGCTCGGGATGTTCATCAGCGAGCCTACGCGGTTGGTGATGATGCGGTCGCTGGCGTCCTGGAAGCGGGCGGCGTCAGGGGCCCCGCTGCCCAGGCCGGAGATCAGCCACACCCCCGCGGCGCTGGCCACGTCGACGATACCGTCCAGCAGGCGGTCGGCGAGGGAGGTGCGGGGTGGAATGGGGGGCGCGACGATGGGGATCGACCGCCACACGCCTCCCGGAACTCCCGGATTGCGGATGCGGATCAGCACCTTGCCGTCGCTGGAGGGCGCCGTCAGCTCCAGCCAGATCGGGATCCACTTGATGGGGCGCCAGGGAACCGTAGGAATGGGCTTGGGGATCTCGGATTCGGGCTCGGCGTTCGCGGGGTTCAGCGAGGCGGCCGAATTCAGGTCGACGGGGACGGAAAAGAAATCCTTGGTGCCGAAGGAGACCGTGCACTGCCCGGTCGACTCGTCGTAGTTGCCGCAGCCGCCGGCGCCCTCGGGCAGGCCTTTGCTGGTGGACTGGGCGTACTGCCAGACCCGCGCAGCCGCGAAGCCGCACTCCTCCGGCGGCGGGATCTGCTCCACGGTGCACCCCTTCGAAGGCTTGCAGGCGAGGTTGTGCACCCAGTACGCCACGTCGCTGCGGCCCAGCGACGGCGCGACGAGCGGGCCGCAGTACACGCCCGGCCGATACTCGCTGGTCGCGACCTCGTTCAGCCACTCGTGGATGTACGTATTGAACTTCGCCAGGTTGGCCGTGTCGGTAGGGCCGAGCACCTTGGCGTCCAGGTTGGTGCCGTCCTCGATGTCCAGGAAGAGGATGGCCCCGTCCGGCAGGTCTTCTCCCGCGGCGATGCGGACCGCCTGCGCCCCGTGCAGGGTTCCTTGCCCGGGCTTCATCCGGCTCATGTCCTCGGTCGTGCGCGGGCTGGGGTTGTTTTCCGGGGCGAACTGGAGGCCGTAGTAGATGGGTATGGGCCTCCATCCCATGTCCGCGAGGGTCCGCCACCTCCCCTTCCAGCTCATCTCGGGCTTCCATCCGGGCTCCCGCGCGAAGGGGGCGTCCGCGGCGCGCGGGGGGAATCCCGGGATCTCGTCGCCCGGCGTCCCTTCCAGGTAATAGCCGTGGAACCGCAGCGGCGAGCCGGCCGCCCATGCCCGCATGACCGCGTCGCCCGGGTAGTACTGGGTGTCGAATCCCAGGTACGTGCGCGGCTTCCCCGCCTCGTACGCGGCCACCCCCGCTCCCAGCGCTCTTCCCAGCGCCTTCCTGCGGGTCACGCTGTCCCGGACCGCGCGGCTCGCCTCGACGTGGAGGAAGTGGAAGTGCGGGGAATCGGCCGCCAGGGCACCGGGCTGCGCGTTGGTGTAGTTGCCCTGCGTGTTCGTGGTGCCGAGCAGTTTGCCCGTGTTCGTGGACGAGAACCCCGCATCCTTGAGCCTGGGCCCCAGGTCCAGGACCAGCTTGGACGGGTCGGTGCGGCCGCGGGACAGGACCACCTCTTCCTTGATCTCCGGGTCGTCGAATCCGTGGACCTGTGCGACCCCGCCGCGCAGTTCCAGGGTGGCCGCGATGTGGGCCGCGTGGAAGACCGTGTTCTCCTGGTGGGCGACGTCCGCGAGCTCTCCGTCGATCGAGTACCGGTGCGCCCCCGCCACGAACAGGGCGCGCGCGTCGGCGCCGAAAAAGGTCTCCAGCCCCAGGATCTCGGTGTGCAGGTCCGCTACGGGGTGGGGAACCTCCACGACCACGGTGGACGCGCTCCGCGGGGCCACGACGTACATCCCCCACCCGTGGGCGCGCGTGCGGGTGGAGTCGCTGACGCAGCGCTCTTCCAGCACCATGTACGTGTGGGTGGTGCCCGGATCGCGGTACTGGCGGACCACGTAGTCGATGGGCGCCGCGACTCCCGGAGCGGTGTTGTACGAGTCGAGCCGTTTCCGGGCCTTGGCCGCGTCGCACGCGAGGAGCGCCCGGAGCACGCCGGCCATGGCGGTGAGCTGCGCGTCCGTCGGCACGCGGTACGGGACGAGCCCCGGCGGCCGCGGAGCGACGTGGTTGGCCACGAAGCGGGTCACGTGCCCGTAGATTCCGTCGCTTCCCAGTTCGGCGTAGTGATCGGACATGGGGGCTTCCTGCGTGAGGGTGAGCCGACTTCCGCGGGCGGGCGTCGCGGCCCCGCGAGAGTGGCGTGCCGGCGACGTGCTCGCCGGGATGCCCTCCCACGGGCACGTGGGATGCCCCCCACGCATTTCCGCGCAATTCCTTGCGAATTCGACTCCCGGCGGCTCCCGCCTCCCCCCATTTCGGGACGCGCGTGCCCCACGCAGGGACAATCGCGCCGCGGTCTTCGTTGGCTCACACAGAGACACAGAGGCACAGAGACGAACTGATCTCTGTGCCTCTGTGTCTCTGTGTGAGATCAACGCCGTCCTTCCAAGGCCAGGACGTCCTCGTCGCGCAACGCCCACAGCACCAGTACCGCCGCGAACACCACGGCCGACGGGTAGAAGAGGACGTTGCTCCCCTCCAGGTACCACCCCCACGGATCCACGACGGATCGCCACACGCCCAGCAGCGTGGTGCCCGTAATGGCGGCGACGGCCGGGTAGAGGAGTCGCCGCGCCACGCCGAGCGCCAGCAGCGCGCCCAGGGCGATCTGGACCGCGCCGTACACCGGCATCAGCGCGCGCCCGCCGAACAGCCCCGCATAGAAGCCCCGCGACACCGCCAGCCCGTGATCCGGGTCGACCAGCTTGTCCGTGCCCCAGATGAGGAGCAGGTACGCGATCGACAAACGGAGGAGAAGCAGCGCTCCCTTCTTCATGAGCCCGTCCTTGCGTGTGGAGTTCTCGCTTCAAGGGGTGCAGAGATCCACGTAGGCGAACTCGCCCCCGTAGAGACTTGATCGAGGCCTGCGTAACCACTAATATCATTCTGGCAGGTTACAGAGTACGGCTGTGGATGCGACGTGTCAAGCAGATCAGAAAAGGACCAGGATGTCTGGGATCGAAGCTCCGCCCTTCGCGTTTGTCGCCGGGTCGACGTGCCTGGACTTCGCGAACACGGCCACGCGCGACGAGGAGGCGATCGTTGGGGAGTCGCTGGCCCGCTTCGAGGACCTGATCTCGTGGGGCGTGAGCGCGCACATCCTCACCCCCGTGGATGCCGAGCGCACCCGCGCGGCCGCGCGCGAGCGGAGCCAGGACGCGTGCGCCGCGCTCGCGCGCGCGGTCGCCCTTCGCGAGGAGGTCTTCCGCACCTTCGCGGCGCTGGCCGAGCGCAGGCCCGTCGCCCCGCAGGGCGTGGCTGCGCTCGACCGGGCGCAGCGCGATGCGTTCGCGCATCGCGCGCTGGTCGCCGACGGGCACTGCTTTCGCTGGGAATGGGACGGCGGCGGGACGGCGTTCGACGGGGTGCTCTGGCGGGTAGCGGAGTCGGCGGCGGAGCTTCTCGCGGGAGGCCGCCTGGAGCGGGTGCGGCGCTGCGCGGGGGAGGAGTGCACGCGGCTCTTCCTGGACACCAGCCGCGGCGGGGGGCGGCGGTGGTGCGAGATGCGCCACTGCGGCAACGTCGCCAAAGTGCGGCGGTTCCGGACTCGCCACGGGGATCGCTGATTCCCGGACGACGCCGGTTTCGCGGCACTGCGCCGGCGGGAGGCTCCTCGCGCGCGATGGCGCTCTTTCCCGCGGCGCCGAGGGTGGTTCCGCGCCGCCGGCGAGGGGATGAATCCCGCGATCGGAGGTGGGTCCGCGCCGCCCGCGAGGGGATTCATCCCCCGGCGTTTCGGCGCCCGGCATTTCGTGAAGAAGGGGTGCGCCTCCCGCACCGATCGCTTTATTTTCGTCATCCTGAACGCGTTGTCGATTCCGAGGGGCTTCGTTCGACGCAGAGGTAGAAAGCGGTTCCGATCCAACTACACAGACGAGGATACGACGATGCGAGTGATGGTCCTTGTGAAGGCGAGCGCCGATTCCGAGGCCGGGGTGATGCCGACGGAGGAGCTCCTGGCCGAGATGGGGAAGTTCAACGAGGAGCTGGTGAACGCGGGCGTGATGGTGTCGGGCGAGGGGCTGCACCCCAGCACCAGGGCCAAGCGCGTGCACTTCTCCGGCAGGGACCGCACGGTCACCGACGGGCCGTTCGCGGAGACCAAGGAGCTGGTCGCCGGGTTCTGGCTCTGGCAGGTGAAGTCGATGGACGAGGCGCTCGAATGGGTGATGCGCAGCCCGTTCCAGGACGGCTCGGTGGAGATCCGGCCGGTGTTCGAGGCGGAGGACTTCGGGGAGGAGTTCACGCCTGAGCTGCGCGAGCAGGAAGAGCGGCTCCGGGAGCGGATCGCGGCGCAGCAGTAAAAAAGCGGCTCACACAGAGACACAGAGGCACAGAGGTGAACTTCATCTCTGTGCCTCTGTGTCTCTGTGTGAGCCCTGCTGTTAGTTTAAAGGGTTGGCCGTCTCAAACCCACGCGCCGCCCGAGCTGCCTTGATCGTCCTGCACGCCTGCTGGAGCCAGCCTACCCTGCGAGTGTGGGGCGAATCGTCGTACCGGCGCCCGGGCGTGCGGCGCCGCACCGCCGCGCATCCCGCGGCCAAGGCGTGGCCCCACCCCTTCGCCGCCGAGTGGGGGCCCCTCCACGACGCCGTGGAGGGCGTGGGGCTGGCCCAGTGGAAGGACGCGTCGCGCTTCGACCTTACCCTGCGCCTCCCGTCGTACGCGCGCAGCCCGCAGCCGTCCCCCCAGGCGCACCGCTTCGAGTCCGCGGAGCCCGGCGAGGAGCTCGCCGGCACCGCACTGTGGACGGTGCCCGCCGTGTACCTGAGCGGCAGGACGGCCGCGGCGCTGGACTTCCTGCTCGCCCTCCCCGCCGCGCCGCCGCAGGGGGTGGCGATCGGCGACACGCTGCGCGGGCTGGCCGAGGCGGCCAAGCTGGCGGTGGAGCTGGTGGCCAGGGGACGCGTGGTGCCCGTGCTGGACGGCGCCTCCGCGCGCGGCGGCGAGGCGGCGTGGCGCCCCGTGCTCACCGACCCGGCGGACCAGGCGCACTTCGAGGCGCTGGTGCGGGCGCTCCCCGGCGCGTGCTGGGCCGCCGAGCCCGCGCACGAGGACGACGGGGCCGCGGGGTTCGTGCGGGCGCTGGTGGACAGCATGGTGCGGCAGGGGCTGGCCGCCCACAAGCTGGCCCCCGTGCGCCGCGGCAAGCGCCCCGCGGCCGAGCAGTGGCTGCGCGCCCTGGCCGAGCGCTCCGGCTCGTTCACCGCCGAGGGCGGCGGGGCGGAAACGCTGCAGGCCGCGCTGGCCGCGTGGTCGCGCCCCGTCGCGCCCGCCAGCCGCGGCGGCGTGCGCACCTGCTTCCTCCTCACGCCCCCGGACGCGGAGCCCGCCGCGACCGCACCCGGCGGCGCCGCTGCGGAGGACCGCGCCACGCCGGATGCGCCCTGGCGGCTGGACTTTCTCCTGCAATCCGTGGACGATCCGTCGCTCCTGGTGCCGGCGGAGGAGGTGTGGCGCACCCCCGGCCCCCTGGCGGTGCTGCGCGGCACCGTCACGGACCCGCAGGAGCGGCTGATCGGCGACCTGGGGCGCGCGCTGCGCCTCTTTCCGCCGCTGGAGCCCGCGTTGCGCACCGCGCGCCCCGACGGCGTGGAGCTGGACGCGGAGGCGGCGTACCGCTTCCTGCGCGAGGGCGCGCCGCTGCTGTCGCAGGCGGGCTTCGGCGTGCGGGTGCCGTCGTGGTGGACGCGCCCGGCCACGCGCCTGGGCGTAAAGCTGCGCGCCCGCCCCGCCACCCCCGGCGCCGCCGAGGGGAGCAGCGGCCGCTTCGGGATGGAGACCATCGTCTCGTACGACTGGCAGCTCTCCCTGGGCGGCGTCGCGCTGTCGGCGGAGGAGTTCCGGGCGCTGGCGGGGCGCAAGGTGCCGCTGGTGCGCTTCCGCGGCGAGTGGGTGGAGCTGAAGCCCGCCGAGGTGGAGGCCGCGCTGCGCCTCTTCGACCGCAACGTACGCGGCGAGATGACGGCCGCCGAGGTCCTGCGCCTCGCCGCCGGCGCCGAGGGCGGCACCGCCGGGCTCCCCCTGGCCGGCGTGGAGGCAGAGGGCTGGCTGGGCGAGCTGCTCTCCGGCGCCGGCGACGCCTCGGTGAAGCCCGTGCCCGACCCGCCCGGCTTCGTGGGCAAGCTGCGCCCCTACCAGAAGCGCGGCGTGGGATGGCTCGCCTTCCTCGACGACCTGAGCGTGGGTGCCTGCCTGGCGGACGACATGGGGCTCGGCAAGACCGTACAATTATTGGCTCTTCTCCTTTTCGAGCGGAGCAGGGAGGATGGGAAGCGGGGCACGCCCCCCACCCTGCTCGTCTGCCCGATGTCGCTGGTGGGGAACTGGCAGCGCGAGGCGGCGCGGTTCGCGCCGGGGCTGCGGGTGCACGTTCACCACGGGGCCGAGCGGCTGGGCGGGGCCGCGCTGCGCAAGGCCATCCGCGGCAGCGACCTGGTGCTCACCACGTACGCGCTGGCCGCGCGCGACCGGGAAGAGCTGGCGTCGGTGGATTGGGGGCGCGTGGTTCTGGACGAGGCGCAGAACGTCAAGAACGCGGCGACCCGCCAGTCGCAGGCGGTGCGCGCCTTCCGGGCGCCGCGGCGCATCGCCCTCACGGGCACTCCCGTGGAGAACCGGCTGGCGGAGCTGTGGTCGATCCTGGACTTCCTGAACCCGGGGCTGCTGGGGCCCGCGGCCACCTTCCGCCGCCGCTTCGCCACGCCCATCGAGCGCTTCCGCGACACGGAGCGCGCGGACGAGCTGAAGCGGCTGGTGCGCCCCTTCATCCTGCGCCGCCTCAAGACGGACCGCCGCATCATCCGCGACCTGCCGGCCAAGCACGAGATGCGCATCTTCTGCAATCTCACCCGCGAGCAGGCGTCGCTCTACCAGGCCACGGTGGACGAGATGATCGCCCGGGTGGAGGAGAGCACGGGGATCGAGCGGCGGGGGCTGGTGCTGGCCACGCTGCTGAAGCTGAAGCAGGTGTGCAACCACCCCGCGCAGCTCCTGCAGGACGGCTCGGCGCTCCCCGGGCGCTCGGGGAAGGTGGAGCGGCTGGACGAGATCCTGGAGGAGGTGCTGGAGCTGGGGGACCGCGCCCTGGTCTTCACCCAGTTCGCGGAGATGGGGCACATGCTGCGGCACCACCTGGAGGAGCGCTTCGGGCGCGAGGTCCCCTTCCTCCACGGCGGCACCTCGCGCGCGGCCCGCGACACGCTGGTGGCGCGCTTCCAGGCGGAGGACGGGCCCTCCATCCTCCTGCTCTCCCTCAAGGCGGGCGGCACGGGGCTGAACCTGACGGCGGCCAACCACGTGATCCACTTCGACCGCTGGTGGAACCCCGCGGTGGAGGACCAGGCCACCGACCGCGCGTACCGCATCGGCCAGCGGCGCGACGTGCAGGTGCGCAAGCTGGTGTGCGCCGGGACGCTGGAGGAGCGCATCGACGAGATGATCGAGGACAAGAAGCAGCTGGCCGAGAGCGTGCTGGGCGCGGGCGAGGCCTGGCTCACGGAGATGTCCACGGCGGAGCTCCGCAAGGTGGTGGCGCTCGCGGCGGACGCGGTGGCGGAATGATGGGAGCACATCGCGTCCCGCCGTTGCGGGCGGTGCGAGGGCGGCCTCCCGCACCGATTCTTCCCGTACACAGAGGCACGTAGATGAGCTTTGGCGGGAGCTGGTGGTCGCGGCGATTCATCGCGGCGATGCACGAGGTGGCGGATGCCGCGCGTCTGAGCCGCGGGCGGGGCTACGCGCGGGGCGGGCAGGTGAGGGAGCTGCGCGTGGAGCCCGGGGTGGTGACGGCCCGCGTGCGCGGCTCGGTGCCGGCGCCGTACGCGGTGCGGATTCGCATCACGCCCTTCACGGACGAGGAGTGGGCGCGGGCGGAGGAGGCGCTGGCGGGGCAGGCCCTGTTCCTGGCCGCGCTCCTGGCGGGCGAGATGCCGCGCGACGTGGAGGACGCGTTCACCTCCGTGGGGCTCTCGCTCTTCCCCACCTCGCCGGACGACCTGGCCGCGAGCTGCACCTGCCCGGACGAGGCGAACCCGTGCAAGCACGTGGCGGCCACCTTTTACATCCTGGCCGACGCCTTCGACGCGGACCCCTTCCTGGTCCTCGCCTGGCGCGGGCGCACCCGCGAGCGGCTGCTGGAGCGCCTGCGCGAGCTGCGCGCCGCGGGGCCCGCCCCCGCCGCCCCCCCCGAGGAGCCCGCTCCCCCGCCCCCCG
>CADCTW010000232.1 GCA_902805735.1 uncultured Gemmatimonadota bacterium
CCCCCGTGCAGCTGCGGATGACCTCGGGCGACGTGCTCCACTCGTTCTGGATCCCGCAGATGGGCGGCAAGCGCGACGTGATCCCCAACAAGGTGAACACGCTCAACTTCACCCCCGAAGAGCCGGGGGTGTACCTGGGGCAGTGCGCGGAGTTCTGCGGCGACTCGCACGCGCTCATGAAGATGCGGATGATCGCCCACACGCCCGAGGGCTACCAGGAGTGGCTGCGCAACGAGGCGTCGCCCGCCCCCGCCCCGCGCGACTCGGCGGTGATGCTGGGCAAGCAGCTGGTGACCAAGGGCGCCTGCGCCGGCTGCCACGTGGTTCGCTATGGGGTGGAGAAGGACTCCACCACGCTGGGGCGCACGGGGCCCAACCTGACGCACTTCGGCAGCCGCCGCACGCTGGCCGCCGGGATCATGGACAACAACGCGGAGAACCTGGCCAAGTGGCTCAAGGATCCGCCCGCGGTGAAGCCGGGCTCCAAGATGCCCAACCTGGGCCTCAAAGACGAGGAGATCAGGTACATCGTGGCGTACCTGCAGACGCTGCAGTAACGACGGGCGACCCGCCGGCAGGCGGGGGCCGCGCACCCAGAGATCCCCGGCGCCACCGGGCCCCGCCGCGACGCGCGGCGGGCGGCGCCGCAACCTGATGGAGTAGGAATGGCATCGACCGCGACCGTGGCTGCGCCGCACGCCCCCGCAGCCGCACCGCACAACGAGACTGGCGTGTGGAGCTGGATCACCACCGTCGACCACAAGCGGATCGGGATCCTGTACTTCTTCACCTCGATCTTCTACTTCCTGGTCGGAGGTGTGGAGGCGCTGTTCATCCGCACGCAGCTCATCGTGCCGGACAACACCTTCATCAGCGCCGACACGTACAACCAGATGTTCACGCAGCACGCGCTGACGATGATCTTCCTGGCGCTGATGCCGCTGACGGCCGCCTTCTTCAACTACATCGTGCCGCTGCAGATCGGCGCGCGCGACGTGGCCTTCCCGCGGCTCAACGCGCTGTCGTACTGGGTGTACTTCTTCGGCGGGCTGATGCTGCTGTTCGCGGCCGTCACCAAGATGGCGCCCAACGTGGGGTGGTTCGCCTACGCGCCCATCACCGAGCGGCAGTACAACCCCGGCCCCAACGTGGACTTCTACGTGCTGGGCCTGCAGATCGTCGGCCTCTCGTCCATCCTGGCGGGGCTCAACTTCATCGTCACCATCCTGAACATGCGGGCCCCGGGGATGCGCCTGATGCGCATGCCCATCTTCACCTGGATGGTGCTGATCACGCAGGTGCTGATCGTGACGGCCATGGCGGTGTTCACCATCGCCATCACGCAGCTGATGTTCGACCGCATGTTCGGCACGGCGTTCTTCGACACGGCGCGCGGCGGCGACCCGCTGGTGTGGCAGCACCTCTTCTGGATGTTCGGCCACCCCGAGGTGTACATCCTCATCATCCCCATCTTCGGGATGATCAGCGAGGTGATCCCCACCTTCAGCCGAAAGCCGCTCTTCGGCTACAACGTGATGGTGTTCGCCTCGGTGCTCATCGGCTGGCTGGGGTGGGGCGTGTGGAGCCACCACATGTTCGCCGTGGGGCTGGGGCCCATCGCCGACGCGTTCTTCGCGCTGGGCACCATGCTGATCGCCATCCCCACGGGGATCAAGATCTTCAACTGGATCGGGACGATGTGGGGCGGCTCCATCCGCTTCACCACCTCGATGCTCTACGCCATCGCGTTCATCGCCATGTTCACGCTGGGCGGCATCTCCGGCGTGATGCACTCGGTGGCCCCGTCGGACCTGCAGCAGACGGACACGTACTTCGTGGTGGCGCACATCCACTACGTGTTCTTTGGGGGCACGGTGCTGGGGCTGTTCTCGGGGATCTACTTCTGGTTCCCCAAGCTGTTCGGGCGCCTGCTGGACGAGAAGCTGGGGAAGATCCACTGGCTGGGGACGCTGGTGGGGATGAACCTGGCCTTCTTCCCCATGCACTTCCTGGGGATGTACGGCCAGCCGCGCCGCACCTTCACCTACCCGGGCGACCTGGGGTGGAACTGGATGAACTTCCTGTCCACCATGGGCGCGTACCTGATGGCGCTGTCCACGCTGGTGTTCGTGTGGAACGTGATTCGCTCCGCCCGCAAGGGCGCCATCGCGGGCGACAACCCGTGGGGCGCGGCCACGCTGGAGTGGTCGATCCCGTCGCCGCCGCCGGTCTACAACTTCCGCGACATCCCCATCGTGCACTCGCGGATGCCGCTGTGGGAGGCGGACGCCAGCAAGGAGCCGGGGATCCCGCACGGCAAGGTGGCCGAGGACGTCAACTCGGTGACGGTGGCGGGCACGCAGGTGGGCGAGGTGGAGTACCCGGATTCCGAGAGCAAGATGAGCGCGCACGACCTGGGCATCCACCTGCCGCCGCCCTCGTACTGGCCCATCGTGCTGGCGTTCGGCATCCTGATGACCTTTGGATCGCTGATCTTCCGCAACCTGGACGGGGCGCTGCACAACCTGTGGTTCCTCTCGGTCGCGGGCGTGCTGCTGGTGGCGCTTTCCATCTTCAAGTGGGCCTTCGAGCCCGGGCACTGAGCCCCTGACCCCGAGCTTCGGGACGGAGGAATGAGCTAGTGAGCATCGTGAACGCGGCCGAACACCCCGCGAACCCCGCGCACCTGGACACCAGCACCGGGCTGGACAGCCGGAAAATGGCCTTCTGGACCTTCATCGGGTCGGAGTGCCTCCTCTTCGGCTCGCTGATCGCCACCTACCTGGCGTACAAGGGGCGGAGCCTGGTCGGGCCGTTCCCGCACGAACCTTCCATCGTGAACGGGAAGCAGGTGGATGGGATCCTGGATATCCCGCTGACCTCGCTGAGCACCTTCGTGCTGCTGATGAGCTCGCTGGGGATGGTGCTGGCGCTCTCCGCCGTGCAGCGGGCGGACCGCAAGGGGGCCATCACCTGGCTGTTCGCCACGGCGGGGCTGGGCCTGATCTTCCTGGGCTTCCAGGCGTACGAGTTCAACCACTTCGTCCACGCCGGTCTGACGATGCAGACCAACCTGTTCGGGAGCACCTTCTTCCTGCTGACGGGGTTCCACGGGGCCCACGTGCTGGTGGGGGTGATCTACCTGAGCACGCTGGGGATCATGGCGGTGCGCCACCAGCTCGGCCCGGAGCGCTCCATGAGCGTGGAGATCGCCGGCCTGTACTGGCACTTCGTGGACGTGATCTGGATCGTGATCTTCGCCCTCGTTTACCTGATCAAGTGAACCTACGATGAGCAGCGAACAGCGCGAGATCGCGCACGACCAGCACTCCCACCCGGGACCGCGGCAGTACGTGATGATCGGCCTGGTCCTCACCCTGATGACGGTGGTGGAGATCCTGGCCTACTACGCGGAAGAGGACTGGGGCCTCCTGAGCGCCGGGCTGGCCGCCGTGGTGATCTCTCTCCTCTCCGCGGCCAAGTTCATCATCGTGGTGCTCTGGTACATGCACCTCAAGTTCGACAGCAAGATCTTCACGGGGATCTTCATCTTCCCCGCGCTGCTTGCGATCCTGGTGATCAGCGCGCTGTACGTGGCGCAGCAGGTGCTGCCGAGGATGGGGTCGGCGTTAGGGTCATAGGGCGGGGAATGGGGAATGGTGCGTGCCGAAGCGGCCCTCACCCCCCCGACCCCCACTTTCCCAAGTTTGGGAGAGGGGGGCGCATTCCAGCCCTCCAGCCGCGCCCGGACATCTTGAAGCCGCGGGTTGGGAGGGGCCAGTTCGCCGGGGAGCGTGTGGAAATCGCCCCCTCGCCCATTTATGGGAGAGGGGGTCGGGGGGTGAGGGCCCTCTCGGCGCGCACTAGTCCGTGCTGCCGTGCCCCATTCCCCTCAGTTCAGTCTTCCGGGAGCGGGGCGGGGAACTTCCACCCGCTCCGCTCCCGTCGCGTCTGGAAGGAACCAAGAGAGGCGGTATGACGACGATGACGCTCGCGCTCCTGCACCAGGAGACGTTTTCCTGGACGGAGTGGAAGGTATATTCGCAGTTCATGGTGGGGTGGCTCCTGATGGGGGCCACGTACTTCCTCCTGATCGGGCCGTTCCGCGGGCGCTTTCCGGGGTCGGCGCCGGTGCCGGGGAAGAAGGTGGCGTCCTTCTCGTTCGCCATGGCGCTGATGTTCGTGGCGCTGCAGGGGCCGCTGCACGAGCTGAGCGACTTCTTCCTGTTCAGCGCCCACATGGTGCAGCACCTGGTGCTGATCCTGATCATGCCGCCCTTCCTGCTGTACGGGCTGCCGGACTGGATGCTGCGCCCGGCGATCAAGATCCGGCCCATCGGCGCGCTGGCGCGGCTGGTGACCTTTCCCATCGTGGCGTTCGCGCTCAACAACACGATCTTCCTGGCCTGGCACTTCCCCGGCCCGTACGACCTGATGATGAGGAACCACGACGTGCACGTGGCCATGCACCTGATGATCATGGTGACGGGCACGATCATGTGGTGGCCGGTGATGAGCCCGCTGAAGGAGCTGCCGCGCATCGCGGCGCCGCTGCAGATGGTCTACCTGTTCGTGCTCGGCATCCCCATGATGGTGTCGGCGGCGCTGATCACCTTCTCGGAGAACGAGCTCTACCGCTGGTACGTGGAGGCGCCGCGCCTCTTCGCCATCTCGCCGCTCGACGACCAGCGGCTGGGCGGGGTGATCATGTGGGTCCCCGGCGGGCTGATGCTCTGGATCGCCATCACCGTCGTCTACTTCCGCTGGACCGTGCCCGAGGTGGGCGAAGACGAGACGCGCTCGCGGCGCCGCGTCGGCAGTCCGCCGCCGTTTCCGCAAAGATCATGATTCTCACACAGAGACACAGAGGCACAGAGATGAAGTATCTCTGTGCCTCTGTGTCTCTGTGTGAGAATCACAAAGCGGCGGGGGGGCGAAAGATCCAGCCCTCCAGGCGCACCGTCTCTTCGGGGACGCGGGAGGCGCGGAAGGGCTGGTCCAGGTCGGCGCGGCACTGCCAGGCGGCGAGGGCGGCGATGCAGGCGTCGCGCGCGTCTTCGAGGGTGCAGGCGATGGCCTCCAGCGAGGGGTGCTCGAAGGAGAAGAAGGTGCGCAGGCCCGCCGGGCGCGCACGTACCTCGCCGGGGCGCGAGGGGACGCGCGAGCCCTTGATCCCCAGGTCCTTTACGGCGAGGGACGGATACACCTCCAGCAGCGTGGTGGGCGCGTCCGCCGGCGCCTGCGGGATGATGGACACCTCGGCCTCGTCGCGCAGCTCGTGGAGCCAGCGCAGCCCCTCCACCGTCTGCTTGTAGAGGCGCAGGTCGAAGGGGGCCATGGCACCGTTGGTGTCGGTGGCGCGGGGGGCCTTGGCCAGGTCGGGGAAGGTCTCGCGCACCTCGTCCGCCGGGCGGTCCGCGACCCACGCGGCCACGGCGGACCACGACGCGCGCCGCCCGCCGGCCAGCCGCTCCGCCGCGGCGCTGGGCAGGCCAAAGGGGAAGTCGGCGCCCCACAGCACGCGCTCGCCGGCGTCCACGCCCCCCGTCTTGCGCCAGCCGCCGGCCACGTACGAGCGCAGGTCCTCGCGGAAGGGGTGGGGCTGCAGCCAACGCACGTGCAGGCGCCCGTCGCGCTCCTCGCCCAGCGCGGTCCACAGGTTGGAGAGGGGCTCCTTTGCCCCGCTGAAGTCGATCCCGCCGAAGTAGCGGAAGGGGGTCATCGCGCGCGCGTGTCTGAGGGTGCCGGGTGCGAGACCCGGCGGAGAAAGGCTTCCACCCGGCGGCGGTAGCCGCGCAGGTGGCGGGCGCCGTGGCCGGCGCCGGGGTAGCGGAAGTACGACCACCGCGTGCTGTCGCGCCCCTGCGCGCGCAGCACCGCGTCCAGCCGGTCGCCGTGGGCGATGTGCACCTTGCGGTCGTCCGTGCCGTGGTGCGCCTGCGCCGGTGGCAGGCCGTCCGCGAAGTAGACCACGGAGCGGCGCAGCAGCTCCCGCCGCGCGCGCGGCACGGTGGTGCGCCCGTCGCGCAGGGCGAAGAGGACGCTGTCTGCCAGGTACCCCGCGCCCGGCAGCCGCGGGATGCGCGAGCCCACCGCGCGCTGGGCCAGCGTGCGCACCTGCGGGAGGAAGAAGTCCGTAGGCCCGTACAGATCCACCACCGCCTTCACGCGCCGGTCGCGCGCCGCCATCAGCAGCGCCACCCCGCCTCCCCGGCTGCGCCCCAGCACCGCCACCCGCCCGCTGTCCGCCTCCGGCACGTGCGCCAGCACGGAGGAAAGGAGCGCCATGGAGTCGTCCACGTCGCGGTCCCAAGGGCTCGGCGCCCCCTCGGACGTCCAGGCGCGGAACGGCGTCAGCCGCAGCCGCTCGGAGCGGAAGGAGGGAAGCACCTGCACCCACTCGCGCGCCACGGGGCCGGAGTGGAAGAAGTGGAACGCCGTGGCCCCGCCCTCGCCGCCGTGGTTGATGACGAGCACGGGCAGGCGCCGCCCCTCCGCGCCGTCCGGCACGCGCACGGCCCCGTAGTGCCGCACCCCGCCCACCGTGTGCGACACCACGAGCGTGCGCCCGGCCCTCCCGTCGCGCCGCTCGTGCTCCACGCGGTACCCCTGCGCTCCGGTGTCGCGCCGCGCCCACTCCGCCTCCACGTCCGCGATCTCCGCCGCCGTGGGCGGCGCGAAGAGCGCGTCCAGCATCGGCCCGGCCTGCGCCGGCTGCATGGCCTGGGCGCACCCAAGAAGGCTCACACAGAGGCACAGAGACACAGAGAAGAGCACTCCTCTGTGCCTCTGTGTCACCGTGTGAGGCCCTTTTGTTGAAGCGCCCACAGATCCATGCGCAGCCCTCATGGCGCGCCGTACACGCGATCCATCTCGCGGCTCTGTTCCTCTTCGGTGAGATCGGCGTTTGCACGGACCAAGAGTAACTCCCGGACTAAATTGCACGGAGTGGTATCGGCACGGTTTGCCCAGGCGCACTTCCCGGACCGGCCGCCAAGGCTATTTCGCTTCGCCCTCGCCCTTCCCCGGGTGCAACGGCAGCGCGTCGCCCGTCGCTGGAGAAGGCATGGCGGCGAGGGGCGGGGGTGGCGGAGAGAGCAGGCGCTCGGCGAGCGCGTACTCCACCTGCGAGGCGAGCTCGCGGGCGTCGGTGCGGTCGCGGCGGCGGATGCGCAGGGAGACTTCGCCGGTGCCGGCGCGGGGGAAGCCCTCCAGGGCGCGCATGTCCGTGACGGCGATCTCCAGGCGCGGCCACCAGGTGAAGCCGGCGACCCGGACGGCGCGCAGGGAGCGGAGCGGGATCACCAGCTCCTGCACCTCCGACTCCGTGTTCTCCTCCTCCATCAGCCCTTTCCGGTGGCGCCAGGAGTGCTCCAGCACGCGGTACTGCAGGCGCAGCGCGTCGCCATCCAGCGTCGCCACGCCCACCACCTGCGTCTTGACGAGGTGCGACTCGGCGCCCGCCACGAGCTGCCGCTGCTCTTGCGGGAGGGTGAAGGGGACGGAGGCCACGGGTCAGCGGGGCGTGGTGCCGCGGTACCACTCCACCACCTCGGGGCGGCGGGTGCGGTTCCAGTCGCTCGGCTGCGCCATCAGCGCCTCGATCTCCGCGATCTCGCGCGGGGCGCCCTCGGTCACGCGCTCCACGCCCGTGGGCGTGATGAAGTAGTCGTCCTCGATGCGCACGCCGATGTCGCGGTAGCGGGCGACGACGGGGGCCAGGCGCGTGCGGAGCGCACGGTTGCCCGGCGTGTCGGGCAGGTACGCCACCGCGTCGCCGCGCACGTAGACGCCCGGCTCGATGGTGAAGGCGCTGCCCACCTGGAAGGCGCCGAAGTACGCCTGATCCGGGTCGTGCACGTCCAGCCCGATCCCGTGCCCCAGCCCGTGCAGGTAGAAGAGGGCGGACTGCGGGCACTTGCCCATCCCGCCGCCGCGCCCGACGCAATCGTAGCTGGCGGTGGACGACTCGATCAGCCCCAGCCGCGCCAGCCCCTCGGCCACCACCCGCTGCGCCGTCTGCCCCATCGCGCGAAAGGACGCGCCAGGCCGCGCCTCCGCCTCCGCCGCCTTCTGCGCGGCGAGCACGATCTCGTACACCGAGCGCTGCTCCGGGGAGAAGCGCCCGCTCACCGGCACCGTGCGCGTGACGTCGGCCGCGTAGCCCCGGTACGATGCGCCGATGTCCATCACCAGCGTCTCGCCGGGCTGCATGTAGCGGTCGGCGGCGCGGTAGTGGAGCGTGGTGGAGTTGGGCCCCGAGCCCGTAATGGTGCCGAACGACGGTCCATCCGCGCCGTAGCGGCGGAAGGTGCCCTCGATCAGCGCCCGGATCTCGAACTCGTTCATCCCGGGCTCCACCGCGCGCATCGCCTCGCGGTGGGCCAGGAGGGTGATGTAGATGGAGCGGCGCAGCAGGTCCAGCTCCGCGGGCGACTTCACCGCGCGGATGCGGAACAGCTCGCGGTCCAGCCACTCCACTCTGGTGCCCGGGTGCGCCGCCGCCATCCTGGCCGCGAACTGCTGGTCGGGGCGCTGCCACTCGGATCGGCTCCCGTCGGAGCTGAGCGGCGAGACCATGTAGAGCGTGGTGCCGCCCGTGAGCATGGAGTCCAGCGCGGCCTTCAACGTCTCGCGGCTGCGCGCTGGGATCCCCGTGAGCGCGCTCGCCCCCTGTTCACCCATCCGCGCCCCCTCCCACACCTCGCGCGATGGGTCGCGCGGGAGCACGAAGAGGAGCTCGCGCGGCGTCCCGCTCCGCTTGTCGACCACCAGCGCCGCCCCGGGCTCCGTGACGCCGGTCAGGTAGCGGAAGGGCGAGTTCTGCGCGAACGAGAGGTAGTCCGCGTCCGGCTCGTCGTTGCCGAGCGCCACCAGCACGCCGTTCCCCATCGCCTCCGCCAGCTTCGCGCGGCGCTGAGCGTGCTCCTGGCGGGAGATGGGCGCCGGAGCCTGCCGGTTCGGGACCGTCCACCCGTCGCCGGCCGTTGGCTGGGCGGATGCGGCTACGCAGACGAGGAGCGCCAGGAGCTGCGCGGCGGCGGCGGTGCGGACGCGGGTCAGGTGCATGGACGCGGAGCTTGGGGAAGGTGAAACGGCGATCTCACACAGACGCATAGGGTCACAGAGAGACTGATCCTCAGCGCACCTGCACCTGCTGCGTCATGATGGTCTTCGTCTCCCAGCCCGTGCCGGGGTAGGCGTGCACCACGCGAAGGGTGTAGCTGCCGGCCGGCACGCCCCGCAGTGTGGCGTCGAAGCCCAGCGTGCCGATGCTCTGGATGCACATCTCCGCGTTGGAGCGCGCGGTGATGGTCAGGGTGAGCGTGCTTCCCTCGCGCGCCGCGGCGCCGGAGAGGACGTGGCAGGGGTTGGGCGTGGAGACGGTGCCGCTCACCGTCACGGTGCCCGCGCCGCCCGTGGCCGCGTCGCCCGCTTCGTTGGGCTCGCGCTGCTTCAGCTCCACCGTGATCGGCCCGGCGGCGGCGGCGGGCGCGTCGTTGCCGGGGGCGGCGTTGTTGCCGCCGGATTCGCGGGGGGTGTTCATGGAGCAGCCCAGGAGCGAAGGGACGAGAAAAAGGGAAACGAGGAGGCGTTTCATCGTTCGTCCTTGGTTGGGGAAGCCGTGGCGGAAAAGATCCGCCCGCCGGCGTGTGGGCGCAAGGAGCGGGCGAGCGCCTGGTCCGCTTGCCTGGCGAGTGAACTCGCGGCAACAACAGCACGAAGTCCCTCTGCGGGGACTGGGTAGTCCGGCTGATGCTGAAGGCCAGTCCGCGCAGGCGGACTTCGTGCCTTCGTTGCCGCGAGTTCACTCGCCCGCGACGCCGAGCTGCCAGGCCAGGTCCTCGGGCGCCGTCACCGGCCGCTGGCAGGCGAAGCGCTCGCACACGTACGCCGCGGGCCGCCCGTCGACCAGCGTTCGACCCTGGAGGAGCGGCACAAGTTCCGTCGCGTCCTCGTCCGGCCGGCGCAGCGCGACGGCGGTGTTGGGGAGGTAGGCGCCCCGCAGCACGCGCAGCAGCGCCTCCGTCGCGGGCTCACCGGGGGTGCCGACGATGGCGACTTCCTGCGGGGGCGCAAGGAAGCGGTCCAGCGCGGTCACCAGGTGGCTGAAGGCTCCGGGGAAGCGCGCCAGCGGATCGGCGAAGCTCGCCAGCACCCGCTCGGCCACGGCCCGGAAGCGTTCCTCGCCCGTGAGCTCGGCCAGGCGCAGGAGGGCGAGGGTGGCGGCGGAGTTGCCGGAGGGGGTCGCGTTGTCGAACAGGTCGCGCGGGCGTACCACCAGCGTCTCGGCGTCGCGCGCGGTGTCGTAGAACATCCCCTCGCCGTCTTCCCAGAAGCGCTCCAGCATCTGCTCCCCCAGCGCGCGCGCCTCGCGCAGCCAGCGCGGATCGAAGGTGGTCTCGTAGAGCGCGACCAGGGCGTCGGCCAGCAGGGCGTGGTCTTCCAGGAAGGCGCCGATCCTGGCGCGGCCGTCCTTGTAGCTGCGCAGCAGGGCCCCATCCGGGCGCAGCGCGCGGAGGATGAACTCCGCGGCGCGCTCCGCCGCCTCGCGGTAGTCGGGCCGGTCCAGCACCCGCGCCGCCTCGGCGAAGGCGTGCAGCATCATGGCGTTCCACGAGGTGAGCACCTTGTCGTCGCGCCCCGGCCACACGCGCGCCGCCCGCGCCTCGTACAGCCTGGGCCGCGCGCGCTCCACCGCCTCCATCAGCTCGCCGGCGGCGATCCCGGCGTCGGCGGCCACCTCCACCGGGTCGCGCGGGGTGTGGAGGATGTTGCGCCCCTCGAAATTCCCCGCCTCCGTCACGCCGAAGTAGGCCCGCACCAGCGCGCCGTCCTCCGGGCCGACGACCGCGTCGATCTCGTCCGGAGACCACACGTAGAACTTCCCCTCCTCCCCCTCGCTGTCCGCGTCCAGCGACGAGTAGAAGCCGCCCTCGGGGCCGGTCATCTCGCGCAGCACGAAGCCGAGCGTCGCCTCCACCACCTGGCGGAACTCCGGGTCGCCGGTGGCCTGATAGGCGTGGATGTAGGCCTGCGCCAGGAGCGCGTTGTCGTACAGCATCTTCTCGAAGTGCGGCACCAGCCACTCCGCGTCCACGCTGTAGCGCGCGAATCCGCCGCCCACGTGGTCGTACATCCCGCCCGCGTGCATGCGCCGCAGCGTGTGTGCGGCCATCTGCAGCGCCTCGGGTCCCGCGGTGCGCTTCCAGTGGCGGAGGAGCACCTCGATGGTCATGGGCTGCGGGAACTTGGGCGCCCCGCCGAAGCCGCCCCAGCGCGGATCGAAGCGCGTGGCCAGGTGGTGCGCCGCCCGGTCCAGGATCGACGTGGACAGCGCCCCCGTGGCTCCCGTCGCGATCCCCTGCCGCAGCGTCCGGCGGATCTCGGCCGCGCTCTGGTCCACCTCGGCGCGGCGGGCGTTCCACGCGTCGGCCAGCGCGGCCAGGAGCTGGCGGAAGGAGGGCATCCCGTGGCGCGGCTCGGGCGGGTAGTAGGTGCCGCCGTAAAACGGAGTGCCGTCCGGGGTGAGGAATACGGTCATGGGCCAGCCGCCGTGCCCCGTCATCCCCTGCACGGCCGCCATGTAGACGGAGTCGATGTCCGGCCGCTCCTCCCGGTCCACCTTGATGTTGACGAAGTGCTCGTTCATCAGCGCCGCGGTGCGCGGATCTTCGAACGACTCGTGCTCCATCACGTGGCACCAGTGGCACGCCGAGTACCCCACGGACAGCAGGATCGGCCGGTCCTCCGCGCGGGCGCGCTCCAGCGCCTCGGGTCCCCACGGGTACCAGTCCACCGGGTTGTCCCTGTGCTGCAGCAGGTACGGGCTGGTCTCGTCGGCGAGGCGGTTGGGCATGTGCCGGATCGGTCTGGGTTGGCGGAGGGGTGCCTCACATACAGACACAGAGGCACAGAGAAAACGCTTTTCTCTGTGCCTCTGTGTCTCTGTGTGAGATCAGGGGTTCGCCTGCGCCGCCCGTGCCCGCAGCCCTTCCAGGTTGCGCCGCACGTTCTGCAGCATCTCCGTGTAGAGCGGATCGGGCGTGTGATCCATCACGTCCGCGAGCGCCGCCTCCGCCTCCACGTGCGCATTGATCGCCTTCTGCAGGTTGATCCTCTCGTTGTTCTGTGGCTCCATCGAACTCTCCTGTGGTGATTCAGCCCTGGCGAGTAATACGAACGAGATGTCCCGACTGGACTTCTGCGAGCGCCGTAATGATGCGGCCCGCGATCGCGCGGAGGTCGTCCAGCTTGGTGCTGCCGATGGCGAGGACGACCACGCCGAGCCGTACTTTCGAGAGGTTCTGCTGGAAAGCGAGGTTGCGGTCGGCCGTCAGGAAGACGTCGAACAACTCGTCCGCTCGCCGGAGCAGCTCTCCGTTTTTGACTCCCGACCATCCCGCCTCGATCACCGTCTGGATCTCGAAGCCGGGAAGGGCGCGCCGAAGCGGGCGCGGTACGTCCTCGTCGAAGAGAACCCGTTTCACGCGACTCTGGCGAGGAGCGCGCTGGTCGCCTGCTGCAGGAAAGCGGTGGCCTGCTCCCGGCGCACGCTGGGGAAGTGGTCGAGGAAGGCGTCGAGCGTGTAGCCGCCCTCGAGGTATTCGAGGAAGGTCTCCACCGGAACCCGCGTGCCGACGAAAACCGGGGCTCCGCTGTGGATCTCGGGGTCGCTGTGTATCACGCTGCCGTCGGGCAGCGCGAGCGGGCGAGGATCGGCTTCCATCATCGTACCATCCGCTGAGTTCGAGTGCTTCGGTTCCCGGAGAGCCGCAACCCGCGAGCCAGGCCTACTCCCGGGGGGCACCCTGGGCGATCCAGCGGCCGAGGAGGGCGCGTTCTTCGGGGGTGGTGAAGGTCTTGTTGGCGGGGGGCATGGTGGCCGTCTCCACGGCGCGGGCGCGGATGCGGTCCACGCGCGCCAGGATCTGCTCGGGGGTGTCGAACGCCACGCCGGCCGGGGCGTTGCCGAAGGTGCGGTCGGCGGCGCTGGCGGAGTGGCAGACGGTGCAGCGCTTCTGGATGACGGCGTTGGCCTGCGCGAAGGTGACCCGCCCGCCGTCCGCCGCGGCCACGGCCGGACGGGCCGGGCGCGCCAGGAGCAGTACGAGCGCGCCGAGCGACGCCGCGAAGGTGGCGGCCAGCGCGGGTTTCCAGCGCGGGAAGGTGAAGCGCACGTTGAGGATGTGGCGCACCGCCGCGCCCGCCAGCACCAGCACGCCCAGGATCAGCCAGTTCAGCCGGCTCGCGTACAGATCCGGGAAGTGGCTGCTCAGCATCAGCACGATGACCGGAAAGGTCATGTAGTTGTTGTGGATCGACCGATCCTTGGCGCGCTTCGACGGCGCCGGGTCAGGCCGCTCCCCGCGCTCGGCGGCGGCCACCAGCACGCGCTGCGAGGGCATGATCACGCGGTACACGTTGCCCGCCATCAGCGTCCCCAGCATGGCGCCCACGTGCAGGAACGCCGCGCGCCCGCTCAGCAGCTGCGTGAGCCCGTACGCCACCCCCAGCACCAGCGCGAACCCCAGCACCGCGCCCATCCGCCCCAGGCTGGAGATCAGCCGGCCCAGGAAGAAATCGTACGCGAGCCACGCCACCACCAGCGTCCCCGCGGCGATGGCCACGGCGTGCGCGGGATCCAGGTCGCGCACGGCGGGGTCCACCAGCAGCGCGCCGCCGCCGGCGTAGTAGACCACCACCAGGAGCGCGGCGCCCGTGAGCCAGGTGGTGTACGCCTGCCACTTGAACCAGTGCAGCGGCCGGTCCTGGTCCCACCCGGCCAGCCCCTTCTCCATGTAGTAGAACGCCCCGCTGTGCAGCAGCCAGATCTCGCCCTGCACCGCCTCCTTGCCCGTTTTGGAGGGTTCCAGGTTGCGGTCCAGCCAGTTCCACAGCAGCGAGTTGCCGATCCACATGATCCCGGCGACCAGGTGGATCCAGCGGAAGACGAGGTCCAGGATCTCGCGCAGGGCGGGGCTCATCAGGTGCCGCGGTAGGTGGAGTAGCCGAAGGGGCTCAGCAGCAGGGGCACGTGGAAGTGCTCGCCGCCCTCGCGCACCCGGAAGACCACCGCCACCTCGGGGTAGAACGCCTCCGTCCCCTGCGCCGCGAAGTAGCCCTCCGTGTCGAACACCATGCGGTAGCTCCCCGGCTCCAGCGGCGCGCCGGCCGGCAGCAGGTCGCGCAGCCGCCCGTCCGCGTCCGTGGCTCCGCGCGCCAGCAGGCTGCCGCCGCGCTCCAGCGCGACCGCCACGCCGGCGGCCGGGCGGCCCCGCGCGGTATCCAGCACGTGCGTGGTGATCGCGCTCATCTTGTCTCTGTGTCTCCGTGCCTCTGTGTGAGACCGCTTTCCAGCAGCTTCTCCAGGCGGAGATGCGTGATCTTGCGCTGCTCCTCCGCGGCGGTGCGCAGCTCCGTGGCGGGGTCGTGGGCGAGGCGGCGCTGGAGGATGGAGAGAATCTCGTCCGCCGTCTTCCCCGACGCGCACACGATGTAGATGAAGCCGAAGCGCTCGTCGTACGCGCGGTTGCCCTCGGCGAGGGCGCGCTGCGTGTCTTCGGCGGCGGTGCTCATCCCCGCCTGTTCGCCCGCGGACCACGCCTGCTCGCGCGGGCTCTGCCCCGCCTCCGCCCTGTGCTCGCCGATGCGCGGGTGGCCGCGGAACGCCTCACGCCAGTCCGCCTCGCCCAGCCCCCACCAGACCGTCGCCGCCTTTTCCAGCAGCGCGCGCTCGTTCGCGAAGGGGCGCGCCGCCGCCATGCGCCGCGCCCACTCCCGCGAGGCGCAGCAGGTGAGCAGCTCGCGCTCCGCCTCGCCGGGCGGAAGGGCGTTGAGGTGGGCGAGGGCGCTCACAGCGTCCCGAAGAGCCGCAGCCGCGCGATGCCCCCGTCGGGGAACACGCTGAGGCGCACGTGCGTGGCGGGGCCGGCCGGCAGCACCTCGCCCTCGAAGCGGTGGCGCGCGTGGGGCTGGAGGCGCGTCTCGGCCAGGAGCGGCCGCCACTGCGCGCCGCCCAGCGCCGCGTCGCCCGGGAGATGGACCGCCTCCAGGGTGCAGCGCTCCGGCGAGTTGCCCTTGAAGTGGTCGGTGTCGATCTCGACGCGGTGGATGCTCCCCGGCGCGGCGAGGCGGATGATGCTCCAGTCGTGGCCGGGCCCGCGGCGGCGGCGCGTCTCCCAGCCGTCGCCCATGAACATCGAGCGGCCGGGGAGAATGAGGTTCTGCCGGTGGCCGAAGAACATGTCGCTGCACGACACGACCCACCCGCCGTTCTCCAGCGCCGCCAGGTCCACCTCGCCGCCCGCGCGCGCGAAGCGGGTCCAATCCGGCACCACCTGCCCGTGCACGCGCAGCCGCGCCACTCCGCCGTCCGGGTAGATGTGCAGGCGCAGGTGCGTGAAGCGCCCCTCGTGCGCGACGGGAAAGCGGTTCCTGTGGTCGCCCTGGAGCGCCGACCTGGGCAGGATCTCGGTCCACGCGGCGCCCGCCAGGTCATCAGGCGAAGGCGTGCCGGGGACGGAGCACGCCTCCACCGAGCAGTGCTCCGGGAAGTTGCCGCGAAAGAAAGAGGTGTCCACCACCAGCCCGCGCACGATTCCCGGCGCGCCCAGGCGCACGATGCACCAGTCGTGGTCCGGCGAGTGGCGGCGCGTCTCCCAGCCGTCCATCCACTTGCCGCGCTCGGTGTACTCGCCCTCGCGCCACTCGGCGGGGCCGGGCCTGAGCAGGCCCTCCTTGGGCGCGAAAAACTCGTCGTTGGCCGCGAGCACGGCGCCGCCCAGGCGCTCCGCCGCCAGGTCCGGCAGCTCTTCGAAGTCGGTCATCCGCGGTGGCTCAGGAGGATGCGTCCGGCCGGCTCGCCCGGGAACCGGCCGCGGTCGTACACGGGCACCCCACGAACGTACGTCGTCCGCACCGCGCCGGCAAAGACGCCGCCCGCGTACGGCGTCACCTTGTGCCGGTGATGGAGCGTCCCGGGGCTCACCACGACCTCCGCGTCGGGCTCCCAGACCACCAGGTCCGCGTCGCGCCCCACCTCGATCGCGCCCTTGGCCGCGAGCCCCGCCAGCCGCGCCGGCGCCGCGCTCATCCACGCGGCCAGCCGCTCGGGCCCCATCCCCCGCGCCCGCGCCCCGGTCCACATCACCGGCAGTCCGAGCTGCAGCGACGCGATCCCGCCCCACGCCGCGAACCAGTCGCCCGCCTTCATCGCGGGAGGGCAGGGGGAGTGGTCCGAGGCCACGAGATCCAGGTCGCCCGCCGCCAGGGCGTTCCAGAGCAGCGCCTGGTTGCCGCGGTCCCGGATGGGCGGCGCGCACTTCCACTCCAGCGCGTCGTCGCGGATCTCCTCCGCCGCGAAGTGCAGGTAGTGCGGGCAGGTCTCCACCGTGATCGGCAGCCCCTCCGCGCGGGCCTCGCGCAGCATCGGCAGGGCCTCCGCCGCGGCGAGATGGACGATGTGCACGCGCGTCCCGAACTCGCGGCAGAGGCGGATCATCATCCCGATCGCCTCCGTCTCCGCCTCCGGAGGACGCGAGCGCAGGTAGGTGGCGTAGCGGGAGGGATCCTCCCCGGCGAGCGAAGCGGCGGCGCGCTCCAGCGGGGCGGGGAGCTCGGCGTGCACCAGGAGGGGCGCGCCCAGCTCCGCCAGGACCGGCATCGCGCGGCGCAGATCCGCCTCGCCCACGTGGCCGAACTCGTCCACGCCGGAGGGGGCCAGGAAGCACTTGAATCCGAGCACCCCCGCCGCATGCAGCGGGCGCAGCTCGGCCTCGTTCCCCGGCACCACGCCGCCCCAGAAGCCCACGTCCACGCGGCACCGTCCGGCCGCCGCCAGCTTCTCGCGCAGCCCCGCGACGGAGGTGGTGGCGGGGATGCTGTTCAGCGGCATGTCCACCAGCGTCGTGACCCCGCCCGCGGCGGCGGCGCGGGTGGCGGTCTCGAAGCCCTCCCAGCCGGTGCGGCCCGGCTCGTTGACGTGCACGTGCGTGTCCACCAGCCCCGGCATCAGCACGGCGTCGCCCGCATCCACCACCGGCGCGCCGCCGGTATCCTCGAACCCACGCACCGCCACGATCCGCCCGCCGGCCACGTGCACCGAAGCGGGGCGCACGCCCTCCGGCAGGACGACGCGGCGCGCGCGGAAGACGGTGCTCACGACACCGGCAGGCGGTACATCCCCTCGCCCGGCGCGAAGCCCATGCGGCGAAGGTAGTCCGTGTGCTCGCGGCTCCCGGGCTCGCTCAGGATCTCGGTGACGCCCAGCTCGCGAAAGAACGCCGCCTGGTCGCGGAACAGGTAGCGGCCCGTCTTGAAGTCGCGGAACTGCGGGATCACGAAGTCCAGCACCACGCACAGCGCGCCGCCGCCCCGCTTTTGGCCGATGAAGAGCCCGGCGGGCACCATGTCGCGCAGCACGAAGAAGGTGAGCTGGTCCGGCGCCGGCGCGTGCGTGAAGCCGGGGAGGAAGCGCTGGATGTCCGCGCGGTAGAATTCCAGGAAGTAGCGGAGGTACTCCGAATCCGGCTGCACGCGCAGCAGCTTGAAGTACTCGCGCGAGCCCAGCATCTGCCGCAGGTAGTACAGGTTGATGAGCACGATCAGCCCGTTGACCGCCGCCACCGGGTACGCGTGGATCAGCACCCCGTATACCGTGAACGCCGCCGACCCCACCAGGTTGATCACCCTCAGCCGCAGGATGGAGCTCATCATCAGCGACACGGCCACCAGCACCGACGCCACGTACCCCACGATCTCCAGCACCATCTTCGAATCCATGACCTCTCGTCCTTGTCCCCGGATATCGCGAGCTGCCCGCCACGCGCGGCGCTCCTGAACGTAGCGGGGCGGAGGCGGATCTCAAAAGGGACGGTGCACGACAGCAGCGGGCCCCGCGTGGTAGAGCGGGGCCCGCAGTAGAAGTGGAGGCCGGCGTTTACATCCCAGGCCCGTTCCGAATACAAGAACATGAATATCCAGCGAGAGTACAGCCACCGGCTGCTTGCCGACGATCATGCGTGCCCCCCCCAGACCGACTGATGGTCAAGCTTCAGTCGATCACCTCGATCGTCGCTTCGCCGATCACCTGAGCGGACCCTTCTCCCGCCGCGGTCGCGACAATTCTCACTGGTCCGCGGTACGAGGTGCTGCCCGCCGTGTAGCGCACGGCCGCCACTCCGCTGGCATCGCTTGGCGAGGCGACGCCGAACTGGCCGATCTCGACGCTGGTTCCCGCTTGGAACGCGCGGAAAGTGACGGGGGTCGACGGGCTAACTCTTCCGGTGGCGCGGCGTAGCTGTGCGGCCACGCGCAACTCGTTCTTCACGCCCGCGGACAGTGCGAACTTCTCGGGTTCCACATCGAGCCGCTGCGGAAGCGCCCGGGTGAAGTCCACCGAGTCCTGACGCACGATGTTCTGCACGCTCAGGCGCACGCGCGCCATCCCGGGCTCCACCGGCGCGCGGAGGGACACGCGTGCGATCCCGTGCTCGTCGGCCGTGACTGTGGCGGACTTCCCGTCCCCTTCGGTGAGAGTGGCGCCGGAGACGGTGAAAGTCAGCGAGCGACGGTCGCCGCGGGTATCCGGGTCAACGCTCGCCGTGCCGTGCACGAGGGTGGCCCCATCCGCCGGAGCGGACGCCGCGGAGAGCGAGAGGGAAAGGACCCGCGGATCGTTCGAGTCAGTGGCGCCGTCGTCGCACCCCGGCACGAGGACAAGCACGGCAAGAAGGGGCCACCGGGTCAGGTAGTTCCGCATGGCGTCACACTCCCGCGTTGGCGGTTACCACGACCACGCCACCCAGGCGGATGGTCGGGCAGCCGGGTTCCCGGATCTCGATCTCGATCTCGTGTACCCCTTCTCCGTTGCCGTCTGCGGACACCAGGTGGAGGAACTCGCAAACCTCCTGCGTTCCAGAGAAGGTGAGGGTGCGGCTCACGCTCTTCACCGGCACTCCGTTGCTCAGGATCCGGATCCCGGAGCCCGCCCGGTATATGATCTCGACGATGGTGTTCGTCGCGCTGTTCATCTCGAAGCAGACCTCGACACGCCCCGGCAGGGACAGCGACTTCGGCGTGACGCTGGGATTCCTGGTGATGTCGATGCACATGGTTCCTCCGATGCGGTTATTTGGAGAGGACGTCGCCCACCCGACCCAGTGCCGCCCTGGCGTCGAAGTCGAAGGAGAGCGAGAGGAAGGGCGAAGCGGCGATGGACGTGTCGTCGACGAGGGGGTTCGGGTGGCGGCCGCGGAAGAGAACTCCGCCTCCCGTGAGGCGGATCGCATCCGTCATGCGCCGGCCCGTTCCCAGGAGGAGCGAGTACGAGGAGAACAGGTCGTCCCGGACGTCCTTCTGCGAGATGGAGGTGGCCGTCAGGCCCAGGGTGAAGCTCCAGCGGTCCAGCTCGCGCTGGCCGAATCCGAGCGGCACGCGCTTGTTGATGGCGCCGGGGTAGAAGTTCACGCCAAAGTAGGGGGCGGCTTCGCCGAGCTTGGGGAGGTAGGCCATGCCGATGTCTGCGGTTACGTACTGCTTCGCGCGCGCCTCGAAGCTCGATATGGAGGTCGCGCTGAGATCGACCTTGCGCTCCGCCTCCACCTGGAGCTCTCCCGCCGCGCTCTCGAGGAGCCGGCGGCGCTCCGCGTCGTTGGAGGTCCACCTGGCGAGCGCGGTCCGGATTCCGTGTGCCTGGCCCATGGCGGCTTCCAGCCGCCGGCGAAGGCCCTCCGCGTCGTCACGCCGTATCGCGAACCTCTGTTGCAGCGCCGGGGTGGCTTGCAGGGCGGCGGCCACGTTCCGAAGCTGCGTCAGGCGCAGGTAGGTGGAGTCGAGGCGGGCCGCGCGTGCCGCGACGTCCGCCGAGTCCGCCAGGGATGTCATCCCAACCGTCTGCGCCGGCCGCGCGGCGGCCGGTTTCAGCACCACCATTCCGCGCAGGCTCGCGTCCACGACGTCCGGGTCGGGAACGATGAGAAGACGCGCGGTGGCCACCGACTCCTCCAGCGTCGCTGAGTCCAACCCGGCGACCCGGTCGCGCGGCGACAGGGTGGCCACGACGCGGCTCAGCACCCGGTCGTGCCCGAGAGCGGAGAGCGAACCCGAAGTCATGTTCATCGCCGAGTCCCAATCCACCGCGGCGCGACGCCGTCCGTCCTGCGCGCTCAGGATCTCGCCCGTCCGCAGCAGCGTCTCGAGCGGCGGTTTGGCCTGGGTGGTGTCGAACAGTGTGCCGCGCGTGTGCACCTTGTCGTTGGGGCGCGATGGCAGAGCCCTGGCGAGTACGACCTGCAACTGCCGCACATTCGCCGGGGACAGGCTACGCGGCGCGTCCGCCACATCGAGCTTCTCAAACGTCGTGTCGAGGATGGCGAACGCGCGGTCGCGGAACTTCTGCAGGTCCTTTCCCACGATGGCCGAGCGGGTACCGAAGCACAGGGTGTAGCGACGGTTGGCGCGCAGCCCGCGCACGAGCATCACGGAGAAGGAATCGCTCTTGAAGTCGCGGCTGCGGGTCCATTCCCGGATGCCGGGGTCGAGCTCCTCGAGCCGGCGCTCGCACGCTTCTTCCGCGGCATCCGGGTCACTCGAGTCGATGTCGCGCAGGTCGATGGGGCGGGCGTCCACCCGGCGGAGCGCCTCGGGAGCGGCGCCGACCAAGAGGAACGGCTCGCCGAACGGGAGCGTGGACCGCGTTGCCGCGGCACCCAGCTCCACCGGCACGCGGATGTACACCTCCTGCGCGCTCAGGCTGGGCACTCCCGGGGTGGGGATGGTGAGCACGGCGGCAAGTAGGGCCACGCGGCGCCACCAGGGGAAAAGCGTCATCGGGAAACCTCCGGGTGAAAGGAGCTGCGGATTGAGGGGGCGCTCACGCGTCGGCGCGGACCATCTCCGCGCGGGCGCGCTGCGCAAAGGTGTTGACGATCCGCTCGAAGCTGGCGGGGGCCGGAGCTTCGAGCGCGGTAGCTCCGAAGGTGCCCGGCGCCGCCAGCCGGTCATGCGTCTCGATCGCGATCACGCGAAACGTCTCCAGCTTCTCGGCCCACTGGGCGTCCACGCGCGTCGTCTCGTGCTCCGCAGCTTCGCGGTCCTTTTTGTCCTCCTGCGCCTGCAGCGCGGCCATGCGCGCCAGGATGATCGCCTCGCCCCCGAGCCCCGCCGTCAGCGCTGTTCCCATCAGTGACCACCAGGCATCGCCGGTGGGATTGAGGGTCAGGACGATGACCGCCGCGACGGAGCCCACGATCAGCTTTCCGAGAAAACCCAGCATGAAGCCCTGCTCGTACCTCCCCGGTCGCTCCAGGCGCCCGCCGTCCGACGCGCGATCGGCGGCGAATGCTCCTACGGCGCCGCAGGCGACCATGAGGAAGAGCGAGAGGCCGAAGGGCTCCGGGAATCCCGAATCGTCAGTGGTGTTCCTGCGTTCTTTCGTCGTGTCCCTGGCGCCGCCCGGTTCGGCGGCCGGTGCGGTGGCGGCGGTGGGCCGCTGCGGAGCGGGTGGTGTCTGCGCGGGGACGTGGCCGGCCCACAGCATCAACGCCAGCGCGCAGAGAAGCACGTGGCGTTTGGGGGGCGGGGGCAGCGGGAGTAAGAACATCGCGCTCTCCGTAGTGGAGGGTGAGTGGATCGCGCAACCGTGGCGCAAAGGGGATTGCTTGCGCTGGTCCGGAATGCGCGGTTAACTAATGCGTCGCGGCTCTCAATCTCCCATCCGATCAGAAGTCAACTCTCTTATCTACTCTCGTAAGATGTTCTCTCTCAATGTCTTGGGTGGTGCGAGCCTGGAAGGGGATGCGGGTCCCGTCACCGGGAGGGCCGCGCACAAGCGGCGTGTGGCGCTGCTCGCGATTCTGGCTGCGGCGCGCGGGCGTCCCGTGGCTCGCGAGCGCATTGTGGGACTTCTCTGGTCCGAGCACCCTACGGACGCTGCCCGGCGCCTCCTTTCCGAATCCCTGTACGTGGTGAGGAAGGAGCTTGAGGAGGAGGTCTTCATCTCGACCGGGGACGAAGTCGCGCTCAACGGCGCGGTGGTCCGGAGCGACCTGGGCGAGTTCCAGGACGCGCTCGATGGAGGATTCGTAGAAGCCGCATTGAGGCTCTATCGCGGGCCCCTGCTGGACGGCTTCTACGTGGCGGACGCGCCGGAATTCGAACGTTGGGCAGAGGAGGAACGCGATCGACTCGCGCGCGCGTTCGCCCGCGGCGTGGAGTCGGTAGCGGACGAGGCTGAGGGAGCGGGCCGTCTCCTCGATGCCGTGGAATGGTGGCGCCGCCTGGCGGGCCACGACCGGTTCAGCTCGCGGATCGCCGCGCGCCTGGTCCAAGCACTAGACGCTGCGGGCGAACGGGCCGCCGCCCTGCGCTACGCCGTGACGCATGCGGCCCTGCTGCGCGAGGAGCTCGGAGTGGAGCCCGGCCCCGAGCTGGCGCGCATCGTCGAGCGCCTGCGCGCGGAGCCCGCTCACGTGATGCCCACATTCCCACTTCCCGCCGTGGCCGCTCCTCCCGAGCACGGCGGGACGGGTACGACGGCACCGGCAGCGCCGTCGGAGTCGGTCATCGAGGCGTCGCCTCCCGGTCGGGAAGTCCCGTCGCTGCCCGCGCCAGCCGGGCCTGCACGGGCACCTTCACCCCGTCCGGCGGCGGTGCGCTGGAACCGGGCGGCATATCGGGCCGGGACGGTGGGGATGATCCTCGGCCTCCTGATCGCGGCCGCCACCGGCGGGGGCAACGTTGCTGGAGGGCCCCCAGACGTTCCCGGCCTCGACCCCCGCCGGATCGCCGTGCTTCCCTTCGAAGCGGATGGGGGCGATGCACAGATGGAAGCTCTCGCGGCAGGGCTCACGGGCGCGCTGATCGACCGCCTGAGCGACGTGCAGTCGCTGAGGGTGATCTCCAGGAGCGGCGTCCTGCCCTACGGGGACAGGGCGGTTCACCTGGACAGCGTGGTGCGCGACCTCGAGGTCGGGACGCTGGTGACGGGGCGGCTCCAGCGGTCGGGTGGGTCGTACCGTGTGGCGGTGCAGCTCGTGGACGGGAACTCGGGCGAGCAGCTGGGAAGTGAGCGCGTTCAGCGGGAAGAGGCCGAGCTGTTCGCGCTCGAAGACGCTGTCGCCGATCAGGTGGAGAGGTTTCTGCGGCGCCGACTGGGAGACCACGTGCGGTTGCGGGAGCAGCGTGCCGCCACGCGCAGCTCCACGGCCTACACGCTCGTGTTCCGGGCGCAGCGGCTGCGGAGTGAGGCCGGAGCGGTATCGCTCCGCAACGACTCGCTGGACATCGAAGCCGCTGACGCGCTTCTGGCGACGGCCGATTCGCTCCTCGCCCGCGCTGAAGAGGAAGATGCCCGCTGGGCTCAGCCGCGCATCGAACGGGCGCAGGTGTGGCTGGGCCGGTCGGTGCTCACCTCCGGCCACGCGCGCGGGGAAGCGCTTCGCCGGTCGATCGGCCACGCCGAGCGGGCGCTCGCGCTTCCAGGAGACAGCACCGCCGCCCTGGAAGCACGAGGCACCGCGTACTGGCGGCTCGCGACCGCGTTCTCGGGTCCGCGCGACACGCTTCTGACGCGGTCCGAGCGTGACCTGCGCGCCGCCACTGCCCGTGATCCCGCCCGGGCGAGCGCGTGGAGCACGCTCAGCCAGATGCTCCGCTTCAAGGGGGCGCTCGCGGAGTCGCGCCAGGCGGCCCAGCGGGCGCTGGAGGAGGACGCGTACCTGGTGGACGCAGACAACACGCTGGACCGGCTGTTCCGTGTGTCGGTCATGCTGGCTGATTATCGTGAAGCCGCGCGCTGGTGTGATCGCGGAAGGGAGGCGTTCCCTCGCGACTGGCGGTTCGTGGAATGCCGCCTGACGCTGATGCGGGAAGATCCGAATGCGCGTCCCGACCCGGAGCTGGCGTGGAGCCTCGTTGCCCGGCTCGAGGAGATCGACCCGGCGGACAAAGCCCGGCGCGGGGGCAATCCCTTCAGTCCGATCTTCCGGCGCATGGTGGCCGCCTCCATCTCCGCCCGTGCCGGTGACACGGCGCGCGCCCGGGCGGAGAACGCCCGGGCGCGCCAGGAGACTGCAGCGAACCGTGAGCTGAGCCTCGACTTGGACTATGAGGAAGCGTACCTGCGCCTCACCCTCGGCGAGCGTGAGGAGGCCATCCGGCTCCTGCGCAGGTACCTCGCGGCTCGCCCTAACCAGCGCGAGTTCCTCCTGCGCGATCCGCTATTCGTCGGAATCATCGAAGAAATTTGAGGACGTAGTGTTCTGGAATGTACGCCTTGAGCTGACCGGTTTCTTCATCGTCCACCAGGATCACGTGTTCGGTTTCGAGCCGTACTACATCCTCTCCGAGCCCCAGTCGCTTACCATCCACCGGGAAAGGCTCCGACTTCGGCAAGTGGGCAACGGCCACCACGTTTGGGCTCTCCCACGCCTCCTGAAGCAGGCAGAGGCGTTTGCAGGCTTGGTGTCGGTACAGGTAGGTGTAGTAGGGATACACGAACTTCTCCACCGCCGACTCGGTCCAAAAGACCGCGTCGTAGAGTTCGTGTAGCTTGTGCTCCTTGCCGTTCGCGCCCGTCTTCTTCGACTTCAGGTTGATCTCCTCGATCTTCGGCCGCAGGTCGGGCCGAACCTTGTCCTTTGTGAGGCACTGGATAAGGATCTCCCCGGTGCCAGGTTCGGTTCCGCACTCCACGAGCTTGAAGTTGCTCGCGCCGATCAGCAGCCACACATCCCTGTTCCGAGTTCCATCGGCCGTTTCAGCGGCGCGGCGCAGCGTCGATGCCTCGATCGTGACCGTCATATTCTCTCCCAAACGGGTGAAGGCGGGGCAGCCCGGTCTGGCCGAGTCCGGGCTGGTTCGTGTGCCTGCATAGTACAGGGGCGGCCTCAACCTGGAATGCCTGCCGCTATCAATCGCGTCTGCTGGGGCGGCGGAGGCGTCCGGCATGGCTCAGTGGAGCGGCTGGGGGGACGGCGCACAGCGGCCGCCGCCCCTCCATTGTGACCCCGCGGGCCGCAGCCTACCTTGTGTTCCTACCTTCAACGTGCCCGCCTTTATGTCTGGACCGCTGTCAGAACGAGCCGATTTAGAAGCCGCTGTCACGGAGCACGCCGCCTGGATCAGCCAGAGCGCGGCGCACGTGGCGCGCAGGCATGGGCTCCGTCCGGACGACGCCGAGGAGTTCGGCTCGTGGGTGCGCGCCCGCATCGTGGCGCGCGACTATGAAGTCCTGCGGAAGTTCCGCGGGGACAGCTCGCTCAGGACCTATCTCGCGGTGGTGGTGGCCACCTTTTTCCGCGACTTCCGCGCGGAGCGCTGGGGACGGTGGCGCCCGTCCGCGGCCGCCCAGCGGATCGGCCCTCCCGCGCCGAGCCTGGAGAGCCTGGTGTGCCGCTATGGCTACACCCTCGCCGCGGCCGGAGAGCTCCTCCGCACCCGCGGCGAGACGGCGATGACGGACGCGCAGCTTGGCCGCCTCCTGGGGCGGCTGCCCAACCGGCCGCCGCTGCGGCCGGTGCAGGTGGGGAGCGCCGTGCTGGATCAGACCTCCGCCCCGCAGGCGGCGGACGCGGGGGTCAGGGCCGCGGAATCCGAGCGGGAGCGTGGCCGGATTTACGAGCTCCTTGCCCGCAGCCTGGAGGGGCTCTCCCCGGAGGACCGCGCGATGGTGAGGATGTATTTCTGGGAGGGGATGACGATCGCGGCGATTGCCGTGAGTCTGGGGTGCGATGCAAAGCCGCTCTACCGGCGCATGGATCGCGTGAAGGCGCGGCTGCGGACGCAGCTCGAATCCGCGGGGCTCGGGGGCGCCGAGGTACGCGGAATGCTGGGGGAGGGGGTCGAATGATCGGCGGAAATGGGGAGAACCGGCGGACCGGTCCATCCATAGCAGGTGACCCGCATCCGCAAGGAGGGCACCCGGTGTCCACGCCTGATCTGGATCTCGAAACGATCGCCGCACTTCTCGACGGTCGGCTGAAGGGCGCGGAGCGCGACCGCGCCCTCGCGGCTGTCGCGGATTCCGAGGAATGGTCCGCCCTCTTCGCCGATGCCGCGTCGATGGTGAACGAGGAGCAGGCGGAGCGCGAGGTACCCATCGTCTCGCTGCACGGCCGACGGTGGAGCCGCCGCGCCAGCGTGGTCGCGCTCGCGGCCACCGTCGCAGGTCTCGCGCTCATCCCCGCGCTGGCGGGCCGTCGCGGGAGCGACTCGCCCACCGAGCTGCTGAGCGACGCCCGTGGCGGGCTGCCGGTGGGTTGGGAGCAGCGCCCGTGGAGCAGCGTGCGCTCCAGCGGCGACGTGCTGGCCCCCGAGGCCCGCGCAGTCCGCGTGGGAATCCTGGTCGCCGAGCTGCGGGTGGCCGCTGCCGACGGCGACACGGCGGTTCGCGCCCTGGCCGAGCAGGCGGCGGGGTTGATCGACGGTGCCCCGGCGGGTGGCCCCGCCGCGTCGTTGTTCCGCGCGATCGAAGACGAGAGCGAAATCGAACGCGCGCGCGCGGAGGCCGCCCAACTCCTCGGTGAAGAGGGTGTGGCCCTGGGCGAATGGCTCGGCGCCGCACGCATCGCCGCCGCGCGCCAGGACGAGAAGTTCTTTGCCGCCAGCCGCGACATCCTCGCCCGTACGCCGAAGACGGGTGCGTGGCAGCGGGTGCGCGAGAGTACCGGGCCGCCCCCGCGCTGGCCGATACTCCGGCAGGCTCTGGACGAAGCGACTGCCGGGTACTGAGAAAGCAGTCTCACACAGAGACACAGAGGCACAGAGATGAAATCGTCTCTGTGCCTCTGTGTGCGTATCGTCAGGCTATGTCTGCCTTAGCAAGCATGCAGTTCACGAGCATTCCGGTGAACGACTTCGGGCCAGGCCATTCAGGGCGGTCGGGATCCCCGTTGTCGCTCTCCAGCTCTGGTTCGAGGGGGTTTGTATCGTACTCGCCGCAGGTAAGGAGAGTATAATAGGCCCCGAAGTGCGAACCGCCCTCACCCATCTTCGGTTCGCTCGTGATCTCTCCCGGGAACTGTTCGTTCTCGGGCGCGTGGAGAATCCAGAGGTTCACCGTGTTTTGTGCCCCCACGTCAGGGATCTCCGTTCCGAATACGCCCCACCCGCGCAGCACCGCATCTAGATCGCCGTAGCTGACGTTCTTCACCCGCCAGTCCAGCACCGTTGGCATGGATTGCTTAGGGCCTCCCTCGGAAATTTTCCATCTGGCTCCCCGATTGATGATCTTGCTCCTGCCCGCATGTAACTCCATCGTGGCGGCCGTAGGCGCGGTGATCGGGTCCGCCTTTCCGTGATCCCCGCTGGGGCATCCGCTCGTCGGCTCGATGTGCTTGAGTTCGAACACACCGCTGATCATCAGGTCGGGATCACCCCATCCGGGTCCCTGAAGTACCAGGTGCTTTCCTTCCAGAGTCGTCGAACATTGTTCCCCCTGGCTCACCCAGTACAAGCAGAGGGGGTGCTTAGGAATGTCCCCACAGTCATGCTGACGATGCCCGGCGTGAGCACCGGTCTCAGGCATGAGAACGTGCACACGCTTGTTCGCCGGATCGGGAACGAAGAGGCAGAGCCCGGCGAACCGGATTCGGAGGTCCACCTTCGTGTCGGGTGATTCCATCATCGTATCTCCATTCAAGTGGTGAATCACGATCCTGCATAGACGAACCCTGCCCAGGCGGAAGGGGCGCGGAGCCGCGGGTCAGGCGAGCGGATGAGCGCGATCTGCGCCGTGCGCAGTGCGGTCGATGGGTCGCCCGATGCGCGGTATGCGGCGTGGAACTCCCTCATCAGCATCCGCGTGGCGCGGTCGTCCACCCGCCACAGGCTCGCTACTACGCCCTCCGCGCCTCCGTCGAGGAGGGCACCGGCAAACCCGGCGAATCCTCCCATCCGTCCGCGTCCCGAGCCCACCGTGTGGCACGAGGAGAGGACGACGAGCCGCACCTCCCGCAGACCCGCGGCCCCGAACTCCGCCGCGCTGAGCCGCCCTTCCGCGCCGTCTTTACCGGGAGCAAGGACGAGCCACGACCGGCCGGGCGATGCCGCGTCCCACACCGCGTGCCCCGCGAAGTGGATCACCCGCGCCGAGCGTGCGGCGGCGAGGAAGGCGCCCCGCGTCGCCTCCAGGCCGGAGAGCACTTCCTGGTCGGGGTACTCACGCGCAACCTCCTCCACTTCGGCGCGCGCTCCGGGAAGCCGAGCTAGGCCGGAATTCCGGGTCCCGTCGAACGCCGGGTCGGCCACCAGCAGCGCACGCCCAGGCCTCTCCGGCGCGGGGGGAAGCGCCGCGTCCGCGAGCGAAGCGGCCCGGCGCATTGGGTTAAGTTCAACCCATCGTCTCCCCCTCCGCGTGGGGAGCGCGGCGAAGGGAACCGCCGCGAGCTCGCCGTCCGTGATCACCGCAACCTCTCCGCCGCGAGGGTCGATCCACGGTTCGATCGGGTGCAGGAGCCAGCGCGACAGCCGCTCAATCTCCCGGTCCGCTAGCGGAGCGGCTCCACGCTCAAGCGCCCACCGCAATCGTTCGATCGACCTGGCAAGCTCCCCCCGCGAGACCACCTGTCGGTGCATCCGCGCAGTACCGCGGCTCACCACCCAGGTGAGAATCGTGTCGCCGGACACCGCGTAGACGACTGCTTGGCCACGCACGCCCAGATCGGCCGCGGTGGCGGGAGGCCGCGCCTGCCCGAAGGCGGTCCTCCCGCGCTCCAGGGCGAGCAGCGCTCCCACAGTGTCGCCACCTCCCAGCCGCAGGGCGACCGCACGGTCGAACACGGGACGCGCGGCATCGAGGAGCGAGGTGGCCAGGGCACCATTGCGTGTTCCGCGACCCAGTGCCGCGATCGCCGCGGTAGCTCGCTCCAGGTCCGCCGCGCCGCGCGCGTCCCCGATGGCGAGCCGTGCTTCGCCGCGGGCCACCAGCAGCGGCAGCGCCCGGAGTGGGTTGCGTAGCGCGGCGAAGAAGTTGAACGCCGAGTCCAACGCCGCTGAGGCCCGCAGCGGGTCCGCATGCAATTCGGTGAACGCACGGGTGAGCTGCCGGTCGGCGCTCAGCCAGTCGTGAACGTGCCCACGGGGGGCCCGGGCGAGCACCGACGCCCCTGCGGAAGTCTCGTTACGGGCCAGCTCGCCCCGCCCTGCGGCCATAGCTACGCGCGCCCTCACCAGGTGCGCTTCCGCCAGGTAGTTGGGATCGCCGATCCGCGAGGCCACCCGCACACCTTCCCAGCCGAGGCGCAGCGCGGCGTACGGCATTCCATCTTCTGCCGCGCGCAGTGACACCGCCGCGAGCACGTTGTGAAGCCGGACTGAGCCGCGGTATGGGCGTAGCGTGGCGAGCGCGCGCCGCGCCTCGGTGTAAACCTCCTCAGCATCACCCAGCGCGAACGCGGCGTCGACCGCCAGCGCCTGCGCCGCGCCCGCGTACTCTCGCTCGCCGGCTCGGGCGAGGAGCCGCTCGGCAATCTGGGCCCAGTTCTGCGCGGACTCGTAGCGGCCCGTGCGCAGGTGGATGGTGGCGCGCACCCAGGCGCTCCGCCCCGCCAGCGCGGGATGCCGCAGCGTATCAATCTCCGCTGCGCGCGCATCCAGCTCGCGCTCACTGGCTTCGTACCGCCCCTGGTACGCCGTCGCCGCGGCGTGCAGCACGCTGGCCCACCCGTGCAGAGGCGTGTCTCCCGGCCGGAGGCGCGTCGCCGCCGCGAGCGAGTCGGCGGCCTCCTCGCGCCGGCCGGCCTCGAATGCCGTCCGTGCGTGCGCGTATGCTGCGTGCCCGCGCGCGAGCCGGAGAGTGGCGTCCGAGTTCCCTGCAGCGAGCCCGATCATCCGCACCGCGTCGGAAAGCGAGGCGTCGCCGGCGGCCGCGCGAAGCACCCGTGCGGCCGAGTCGGCCTGGGCGAGCGCGCGCCGGGCGAGGGCGGAGTCGCCCCGAACCGTCGCCGCGCCCCACTGTCCCAGCAGGCGATCCCATCCGAGCTCCCGAAGCTCCCGGCGATCGGGGCCCGGCGGCCGGTGCGGTGGACGAACGCGCTCCCGGCGTGCGAGCCGGGCCCAGCCAGCATCGTCCCGGGCTGACGGTGCCGCGGCAGCCGCACTCCATGCGCCGGACGCCGCATCCGCGAGACCCAGTCGGTCGGCCGCAAGCGCGGCGTTGAATCGGGGTGCGGGGTCATCCGGCGCCAGGCGGAGCGCCTCTTCGGCGGCGTCTAGCGCCTCGAACTGGTCGCGCGCGCTCCCGGTGCGCTCTGCGCGAGTCAGGAGCGCCGCAGCCAGGTCACCAAGGATTGGCGCCGGGCTGGCGGAGAGCCGCGAAGCCGTCCGTAAGGATTGGATGGACCGGTCGAGCGGAATTCCCCCCCGCCCCCAGATGAGGTCAACCAGGGCGGACGCGTGGAGGGCATCGGCGCGCGCCGAGTCCGCCAGCGCCATGCTTGCCTGCCGCGCGATCAGCAGGACGCGCGGCGGCGCGGGTGCGGCGGTGCAGCCGGACCCGGCACAGGGGCGGGTGGCGATGGAAAGGCGTGGCCCACCCGGTGGGTCACCGGCGACGGCAGCGCCCAGATCGGAGGCGAGATTGGGCGTCGTCCCCTCCGCGCACTCCCGCGGGGCGAGCGCGATGCAGGCGACGAAAGCGAGACCGGCGGCGCGCGGAAGCACGGGTTCGTACGGGGGAAGCGCGGCAGGGCGACAGGGCAAGGAGAGCAGCGGGAAAGTGATGGCACAACGATAGGGGCCATCTCTGGACACTGCATCCGCAACGTGACGCGTTGTGGTCTGCGGCGCAAGAGCTTCCAGTACACGAGCGTAGAGCCCCGCTATCGTGTGCCGCGAAGCGGATTCGGTCCACGGATTGCCAGAGCCCGCCCGATCGCGATCGCCCTTAACGACGACACCCGGACATCCGCATGAGCTACCGGCTGGAGGACCTGCTGGAACTGCTGGACCTCGAGGAGATCGAGGAGAACATCTACCGCGGGAAGAACCGCGACGTCGTGGGCTCGGGCCGCGTGTTCGGGGGGCAGGTGCTGGGGCAGGCGCTGGTGGCGGCGGGGAGGACGGTGGGGGACGACCGGGTGGCGCACTCGCTGCACGGCTACTTCATCCTGCCGGGCGACATCGGCGCGCCCATCGTGTACCTGGTGGACCGGCTGCGCGACGGGAAGAGCTTCACCACGCGGCACGTGACGGCGGTGCAGCACGGGCGGGCCATCTTCAACATGGCCGCCTCCTTCCAGGTGGCCGAGCCCGGGATCGAGCACCAAGTCGCGATGCCGGAGGTGCCGGACCCGGAGGGCCTCACCCGCGAGCTGGACCTGGTGCGCGCCGTGGCGGACCGCATCCCCGAGCCGCTGCGCACCATCTACACGCAGGAGCGGCCCATCGACTTCCGCCCGGTGGAGCCGGTGGACCCCTTCCGCCCCACGCCGCGCGATCCCGCCAAGAACGTGTGGTTCCGCGCCGTGGGCGAGATGCCCGCCGACACGCTGCGCCACCAGGCCGTGCTCGCGTACGCCTCTGACTACGGCTTGCTGGGCACGGCGCTCCTCCCGCACGGCCTCACCTTCCAGCGCCCCGAGCTGCAGGCGGCCACGCTGGACCACTCCCTCTGGTTCCACCGCCCCTTCCGCGCCGACGAGTGGCTCCTCTTCTCCACCGACAGCCCTGTCGCGGCCGGCGCGCGCGGCTTCACCCGCGGCAGCCTCTACGACCGCCAGGGCCGGCTGGTGGCCTCGGTGGCGCAGGAGGGGCTGCTGAGAATGCGGGGCTCACACAGAGACACAGAGGCACAGAGGTAAGTTCATCTCTGTGCCTCTGTGTCTCTGTGTGACCCCCTTCCGTTACGCCCCCGCCAGCTTCAGCATCTGCGGCGTGATGTCGTTCGGCTCGATCTTGAGGGCGATCACCGAGAGCCGGTCCGTGTTGCCGCGGGCCGTCTCCAGGGCGTCCTCCAGCTCGGCCATGGTGTGCACGGTGGCGCCCCAGCCGCCCCGGAACACTTCGGGAAGGCGCGCGTAGTCCCACCCGTACAGCAGGTTGAACGCCTCGGGGGCGGCGCCCTTGGTGAAGAACTCCACGTTCACGAAGGCCTGCTCGATCCCGTACAGCTGGTTGTCGAAGATGAACATCACCGTGCCGTGGCCCGCGCGCACCACGTCGGAGAGCGTCTGGCACACCATCTGGAAGCCGCCGTCGCCCGTGAACACCACGGGGCGGCGCGCGTCCGCGAAGCCCGCTCCCAGGCAGGCGCCGGTGGTGTAGCCGATGGAGTTCCACGCCGCCTGCGCGATGAAGCCGTCACGGCGGTTCACCGGCAGCTCCGCGGCGGAGTAGAGCGCGATGGTGGTGTCGGCCATCAGCACCATGGAGTCGTCCACCCACGACTGCATGCGCTGGAAGAAGGCGTCGTAGGTGACCCGCGCCGGCGCGTCCGGCGCGGCGGCGGCCAGCAGCGCCCGCTCCGGCGCG
>CADCTW010000233.1 GCA_902805735.1 uncultured Gemmatimonadota bacterium
GCAACATCATCGAGCGGGCCATCGGGTGGCTCAAGGAGAATCGTCGCTTGGCCACTCGATTCGAGAAGCTCGCAACCAACTTCCTGGCCATGGTCAACCTCGCCCTGATCCAGCGCTGCCTGCGGCTACTCGATTCACCAGACAGAGCCTAGTGCCAAGCGCTAAGTCGTGGAATCATGAGTCCTGGGTCTTTCACCATCGGTGAACTGCTGTTCAGCACCCAGGACGCAGCACTTGGGACTCTCTCTTCGACACTTCCGGCACGTTGCGCTCGGGTTTCCGGGATCACATCACCTTCGACAGGTCGAAGCGGCCGCGATTCAGCACGAGCGGGCGGTACAGGTCGCCCAGCTCGGCCAGGCGCGCGGGGACGTTGCGCAGGGTGAAGTCCCCGATCTCGATCCCCGCCTCCACCTCGTCCCAGGTGACGGGCGCGGACACGGTGGCGCCGGGCTTGGGGCGGACGGAGTACACGGAGGCCAGCGTGCGGCCCCACGCGTTCTGGTTGTAGTCCACCAGCACGCGCCCGGCGGGCCGTTTGGCCACGCGGTACTCGGCGGTGACCAGGTCGGGAAACCGCTTTTCCAGCGTCTGCGCGAACCACTTGGCGAACGTCCACACCTGTTTCTGCAGCGGCCCGCGCACGATGGGTACGTAGATGTGGATCCCCTTGCTCCCCGTGGTCTTGGGGTAGCTCTTCATGCCGTCCCTGGCCAGTGCGTCGCGCACGTGAAGCGCCACCTGCCGCACACGCGCGAAGTCCGCGCCGGGGACGGGGTCCAGGTCGAAGTGGAGGTAGTCGGGGCGGTTGTAGTCCTCACATACGCCGTACCACTGGTTCAGGTCGATGCACCCCAGGTTCACGGCCCACAGCAGCGCCGCCTCGTCGTCGATGATGGGGAAGTCGATGATGCTCTTGGATTTGTGCTCGATGGCGCACGTCTTCAGCCACTCGGGCGCGCCGGATGGCGTGCGCTTCATGAAGAAGAACGGGCCTTTCCAGCCATTGGGATAGCGCTTCATCACCATCGCCCGCCCGCGCAGGTGCGGAAGCAGCCATTTGGAGACGGAGAGGTAGTAGCGCAGCAGGTCGCCCTTGGTGATCCCCTCCTCCGGCCAGAACGGCTTGTGGAGGTTGGTGAGCCGCACCACCCGCCGCCCCACCTGCACCTCGCACGCCTTGCCGCGCGCCGGAATCAGCTCCGCCGCGGCGCTTTCCGGCTTCTCCTGCACGGTGGATCGGGGGCTCATCGACCATGGGATTCGGGTTCCCGCCGCCTGCCCTGCGCGCGCCCTGAGGATGCGCAACAACCCTGCCGGGGGGGCCCTCTCCCCCCCGACCCCCCTCCCCCAAACTGCTGGGGGAGGGGGGCGCATCTTCCGTGTCTGCCGGCGGCGCGGCACCGGTTCGCGGCAGGGGGGGCGACCCATCGCGCCCCTACATTGAAATCTGCGTACGGATGGTGCCGCGCCACGTCGCGCGGATCCGTGGAAATCGCCCCCCTCTCCCGTTATCGGGAGAGGGGGGTCGGGGGGGTGAGGGCCCTGGTACGTCCATTGCGGCACGCCGCCCGCGCGGGTCCCGGCCTCACCGGGGTCCGCGTTTCTCTTGTGCCCCGGCGAATGGCAGACATCCTGATCCCCGAGGACCGCACGGCGGAGTTCGGCCGCATCGCGCACGAGCTGCGCGTGCAGCGCTTCCTGCAGCCGGATGATTCCACCTGCGGGCCCACCTGCCTGCGCAAAGTCTACGACTTCTACGGGCTGGAGGTGGATGCGGAAGCGGTGCTCGGCGAGATCGACCGCAACGAGGACGGCGGCACCCTCGCCGTGTTCCTGGGGATCGCGGGGCTGCGGCGGGGGTTCAGCGCGCGGATCTACTCGTACGACCTGCAGATCTTCGATCCCACCTGGGCCGCCCTTCCGCGGGAAGAGCTCATGGAGAAGATCCATTCGCGCTTCCCGTATCTCAGGGACTCCAAACGGCTTCGCGCGGCGCGGGCGTACCTGGACTTCCTGGAGATGGGGGGCGAGATCGTCATCTTCGAGGAGCTCACCCCCGCGCTGCTCAAGGAGATCATCGACCGCGAACACCCCGTGCTGGCGGGGCTCTCGGCCACGTACCTGTACCGCTTCCGGCGCGAGCGGTGGATCCCCGAAACGGACGCGCTCGTGGACGACGACGAGGCGGGCGATCCCACGGGGCACTTCATCGTCGTGGTGGGCTACGAGCACTGGGGCCGCCGCTTCTCCCTTCGCGACCCGTCGCACCACGTGCCCGTGTCGGAAGACGGGCGCCTGGTGGTCGATGCGCAGCGGCTCATCAACGCCATCCTCCTGGGCGACGCCACATACGACGCGGTGCTCCTGGAGCTCTGGCCTCAAAAGGACGATCAACGGTGAAGCGCAGGCGAGTGATGGTGGTGGTGAGCGACCCCGCGGACGCGGCGGGGCTCCCCGAGGCGGGGGTGGTGCGGGCCGAGCGGTACCTGGAGGGAGGGGGCGAGGTGGCCGAGCCCGGCGCGGTGGTGGTGAACCTGTGCCGCTCCTTTCACTACGGATCCACGGGCTACTACGTCTCCCTGCTGGCGGACGCGCGCGGGCAGCAGGTGCTCCCGCGCGTGGAGACGAGCGAAGGGATGGGCGAGCCGTACGGCCTCTTCCGCGCCCTGCAGGAGGCCGGCGTCCCCACGGTGGACGCGGCGGAGATGAGCGTGCGGCGGCGCATGGCGGACGTCCCGCAGCCCGCGGCGTCCCCGCGCGCCCCCGGCGACGACGCGCCGCCCGCCGTCTTCCACCCCCCGCTGGTGCGCTGCCCCGAGACCAGCCTGCGTCCGGCGCAGGAGGGCGAGGTGGCGGAGACGCTGGCCGTGCTGGGGCGCACCGAGGACCCGCGCTTCCGGGTGGCGGGGCGCACCGTCTTCCGCGAGTGGCCGGTCCCGCTGCTCCGCATCCAGCTCGTCTTCGAGGAGGACGAGTGGAAGGTGTGCGGCGTCGCCCCCGTCTCGCCGCACCACCTGGACGGCGAGCAGCGGGGGCTGCTGGCCGGCGCCCTGGCGGACACGCGCCGCGTCTTCCGCCGCGGCACCGCCGAGCCCCGCGAGACCCGCCGCGCCTCCATCGCCGTGCTGGTGGACGTGGAAGACATCTTCTCTCCGTCGTCGCCCGAGACCATCGACCGGCTGGAGCGGGTGGCGGCGCGGATGAACGTGCACGTGCACCGCATCGGGCTCGGCGAGCTGCGGCGCCTCCCCGAATACGACGCGCTCTTCATCCGCGTCCTTGCCGGCGTCAGCGAGCCGGCGTTCCAGTTCGCCCTGCGCGCCGAGGCGCTGGACATGCCCGTGGTGGACGATTCGCAGTCCATCATCCGCTGCGGCAACAAGGTGTTCCTGGAAGAGCTGCTCAGGCGCGAGGGGATTCCCACGCCCCGGTCGCGCATCATCACCCCGCACACGCCGTGGGAGACGGTGGCCGAGCTGGGCTTCCCGTTCGTGGTGAAGCTGCCGGACGGCTCCTTTTCCAACGCCGTGCACAAGGTGGTCACGCGCGAAGACTTCCACGAGCGCAGCGCGGAGATGTTCAGGCGCTCGCCGCTGATCCTGGCGCAGGAGTGGCTCCCCACCGACTTCGACTGGCGGGTGGCGGTGCTGGACGGCAAGCTCCTTTTCGCCGCGCGCTACTTCATGGCGCGCGGCCACTGGCAGATCCGGTCCGAGCAGAAGGGGACGGAGCGCTACGGCCGCGTGGAGGCCGTCCCCCGCGGGCAGGCGCCGCGCGAAGTGGTGGATGCCGCCCTGCGCGCCGCCGCCCTGATCGGCGACGGCCTGTACGGTGTGGACCTCAAGGAAACGCCGGACGGGCCCGTGGTGATCGAGGTCAACGACAACCCCAACCTGGACGTCGGCTACGAGGACGCCGAGGACGGGAACGCCGTCTACGAGGACCTGGTGGAATTCTTTCTTCGCCGTGTGGAAGCGGCGCCCGTGGACGCGGCCCCGCCACGCGCCGCCCCCTCCCCGCAAGCGCTGGAGCGCCTGCGGGCACCGATCCGCGTGCGCGGCGCGGCGTCGGCCGAGCGCGCCTTCCGCCCGTTCGAGGTGGCGGGGATGGAGCTGGAGTACCCCACGGTGGACCGCGACCTGAACGTGGTGCCGCTGGTGGAGGAGGCCTTCCGGGTGCTGGCCGGGCGGGGCACCAGCGACGTGGAGCTGGGCGCCGTGGGCTTCAGCAACGAGATCGCCGACCACGTTTTCGAGGTGAAGACGGGCGCCCCCCTCCGCTCCCTCGCCGACGCGGAGACGGCGCTGGTGGAGGGGATCGGCCGCTTCAGCGCCGTGCTGCGCGACGAGTGGGGCGCGCGCCTGCTCCCCACGGGGATGCACCCCTGGTTCAACCCGGCGAAGGGGCGGCTCTGGTCGCGCTCCAACGGGCGCATCTACAACACCTACGCGCGCCTCTTCGACGTGCAGACGCACGGGTGGATGAACGTGCACGCCGCGCACCTCAACCTCCCCATGGGCGGCGAGGAGGACGCGGTGGCCATGCACACGGCCGCCACGCTCCTGATCCCCTACCTCCCCGCCCTCGCCGCCTCGTCGCCGATGCACGACGGCGAGCTGCAGCCGTCCGCGGATGCACGGCTCGCCTGGATCCTGGAGCACCAGGCCCGCATCCCCGAGAGCTGCGGCGAGCTGGTGCCGGAGTACGTGGGCAGCTTCGGCGACTATCGCAAGAAGATCCTGCAGCCCATGTACGCCGCGCTGGACCGGCTGCCGGACGCCGGGGCGATCCGCCACGACTTCTTCAACGCGCGCGGCGCCGTCTTCAAGTTCAGCCGCCGCGCCATGGAGGTGCGGGTGCTGGACACGCAGGAGTGCGTGAAGATGGACGTGGCCGTCGCCGTCTTCGTGCGCTCGGCGCTCCGCTACCTGGCGTCGCGCGTGAAGAAGGGCCGGATCGCGCTCCCGCCGCACGCGCTGCTGGTGGAGGACTTCCGCGCCTGCATCCGCGACGGGAGCCGCGCCCGCGTGCTCGCGCCGCGCGTGGCGGGCGACCGCGACGCCGAGGGCCGCGTGGAGGCGCGCGACGCCCTGCGCGCCCTGCTGGCGGGCGCCCGCCGCGCCGTGCGCCGCGACGAGGCGTCCTACCTTGACCTCGCCGCGCGCATGATCGAGACGGGGAGCCTCTCCGAGCGCATCCGCGCCGAGCTGGCCCCCGTGGCCGACGCCGACGACGAGCGCTTCACCGAGGCCGCGCGGAAGATTTACATCGAGCTGATGGACTGCCTGGAGGCGAACGAGCCGTGGGCGCGGCGGGGGCTTTGATGGGGAACGGGGCGCGCCGAGAGGGCCCTCCCCCCCCGACCCCCTCTCCCGATAACGGGAGAGAGGGCGATTTCCACGGGTCCGCGCGACGGGGCGGGGGCCGCTCCGTACGCGTGGGACTCCGCCCGCGGGCGACAATGTAGGGGCGCGATGAATCGCGCCCCTACAACGGCAATGTTGGGCGGGGCCGCGGTGGAGGACGAATCCGGGGCCGGGTACCACATCAAGGTGGCGCGACGATCTGCTGCAGGGTCGGCGGAGCCGCGGGCCACAGGGAAGGCAGGGCGACGAGCGACACCGAAGATGCGCCCCCCTCTCCCGTTATCGGGAGAGTGGGGGTCGGGGGGGTGAGGGCCTCCCTTGCGCCCCCCCGGCGCTCCTCTGGGCCCAGCGGCCGCGCGAGGGGTGCGATTTCTGGCGGTACATCCTTCTGGTGCGGGTGGTGGGCCGCGCGTATCGTCTGGACGGTCCTGAGACGGCGGCCACACGCACCCGGGGAAGCATGGCAACGGCGTTCGAGCATCGATACACACCCGAGGAATACCTCGCCCGCGAGCGCGCCTCGCTCGACGTCAGGAGCGAGTACGTCGACGGCCATATCTACGCTACGGCTGGCGCGGGGCTCACGCACAACCAGATCGTCGTCAACCTCGCGGGGGAGCTTTTCAACGCGCTGAGACACGGTCCGTGCCGTCACTTCGTCAACGACATGCGGGTGAAGGTGCCGAGGACGGTGATGTACACCTACCCCGACGTGGTGATCGTCTGCGGCAGTCCGCGGCTGGAGGACGCGCACGCCGACACGCTGCTGAACCCGACGGTCATCATCGAGGTGCTCTCGCCCCCCACGGAGCGGTATGACCGGGGGGACAAGTGGGGGCACTTCCGCCAGCTCGAGTCGCTGCGGACGTACGTGCTGGTGGCGCAGGACCAAATGCGCGTGGAGACGTTGTTGAAGCGGGGGGATGAGTGGATCTACGGGGAGGTGCGCGGGGAGGACGCGGTGCTGGTGCTGGAGCCGGCGGGGTGCTCGGTGCCGCTCGGCGCCATCTACGAGCGCGTGGACCTGGCGTCCGGCCGGGGGAGAGCGGGGCGGGAGGCGGGGAGCATGCGCTAAGTAGCGCTCCCGCAATCTGTTACGCAAACCGTTGCAGGCACGGTACGTGCGTGACGCCCGGCGAACCCTTTTACGCGCAAGGTGATGCCGCTAAGAACTTTCGAAGACTCGCAAGGCGCATCCTGCAGCGTGTGGAACGTCACACCGTTCGGCACGCGGCAGGGGGAGCGCCGGACCACCGAGCGCCGGGTGGCGACGGGGGCCGTGTACGCCGGGCCCGAGAGGCGCGTGAGCAGGGATCGCCGCGTGCGGACGCCGGGGCTGATGACGCCGGGGCTGGAGTCCGGGTGGCTCTGCTTCGAGAGCGGGAGCGAGAAGCGCCGCCTCAGCCCCATCCCCCCCGGCTGGGATCAGGCGCCGGACGAAGAGCTGGAGTCGCTCTTCCACAACGCGCGCACCGTCACCCGCCGCGCCATCGCGCTGCCGTAGGCTCAGGCGCAGGCACGGAGAGCGGTTCTCCATGCCTCCGCGAGAGCCGCCGTTCAGCGGGCCATCCGCCGCTCGTGCGCTTCCATGTGGTCGAGCACCTTCTCCGGGGCCACGTCCTGCGCCAGCTCGCGCAGCTCGGGGTCCCGGGCGGCCTCCACTTCCATCTTGCGGGCGATCTCGGTCACCAGGGCGATGAGCTGGGTGATCTCGTGCTCGGCCAGCAGCGACACCTGCAGGTCCAGGTCGGCGCGCTTGTCGGCCATGGCCTGCATGCGGTTCTGCGAGATCAGGACGAATGTGGAGAGGAAGATCGCCTCCACCGAAGCGATCATCGCCAGCACCACGAACGACGGATCCCAGCGCGGAAGCGGCGTCCACCCCGCGTTGATCACGATCCACGCGCCGAAGATGGCCAGGTGGATGTACACGAAGAGCATGCTCCCCGTGAAGCGCGTCACCCGGTCCGCGATGCGGTCCTGCGTGCTCTTCCGCTGCTCGTCCGCGCGCCGGCGCGCCAGGATCGCGACGATGTTGCGGTCCACCACCCCCGCCATCTCGGGGGTGTGCTCGGAGTCGGGGATGAGCCGCCGGTGGCGGAGCGGCTCGCCTTGCGAGGCTTCCATCAGTCGCCGGTCCCCAGCTCGGCGGTGCGGCTCCCGCCGCTGGTGGGCGAGGCGGGAGTGGGCACGGTGTCGCCGTTGCGCAGGAGCGGCCGGTGCGTCTGCAGGTCGAAGCCGTATCCGCGCGGGAGGACGTGGACCAGCGCGTCGGTGAGCGCCAGCACGTCGTCGTCGCTCGCCCGGGGGGCGCTGGAGTGGGTGACGTGGCCGTTGAACACCATCACGGCGTTCTCCCCCAGCACGGTGAAGCGCACACCCAGCTCCACCTCCACGGCCGTGTTCTCGTCGATCCCGATCCCCAGCACCTGCGGGTTGTGGGCGAACACCGTCATCAGGCGGCTCACGCGGCCGCGCTGGTTGAAGTGCGTGTCCACCACCGTGTCGCGCCAGAGCCCCAGGCCGGGGGCGAGCGAAACGTCCGCGCGCCGCACGGAGCCCTCGTCGCTGCCACCGATCAGCATCACACCGCTCATGGCGGCCGCGCCCGCGCTGGTGCCGGCCACGATCAGCCCGTCGTGGAACAGGCGGTCGCGGATCCCCTCCGAGAAGTGCGTCCCCGCGATCAGCGCCGTCAGCTTGAGCTGGTCGCCGCCGGTGAAGAACACGCCCGTCGCGCGGCCCACCGCCTCCAGCAGCTCCGGCTCGTCCGCCTCGTTGCGCTCCTCGATGGGCGCGCCGATCACCTCCACCACCCCCAGCTCCTCGAAGACCTTGCGGTAGGTCTCCAGCGCCTCCTCCGCCTCGCCCGACGGCGACGAGCACACGATGATGCGCGCATCGCTCCCCCCCGCCAGCTCCACGAAGCGGGTGAGGATCTCCATGTCGCTCCCGGCCTCCTTCTCCTCCGCGCCACCGATCACCACCAGCCGCCCCACCTGCCCGGATTGCTCTTTCGTCGACATTCATCCCCCTATCGGTCGCGTCCGTCCCGTCGTGAGGGGAGCAGAGTCAAAGATCAAGCCAGCTCACCCCACGAACGGTACCACGGGGACGCCGGGCACTTCCACCCGCACGCGGAAGAGGTCGCCCGACTCCCAGGCGTCCTCGATGCGCTCGTCGCCGAGCCCCACCTGCGCGGTGGTCACGTACAGGTCGCGCCCGTCCGCGCCGCCGAAGGCGCAGCTCGTGGTGAGCGGCGCGGGGATGCGGATCCGGTCCACCTCCCGCCCGTCCGGCGCGAAGCGAAAGACGCACCCCGCCTCCCAGTGCGCGGACCAGAGGCACCCCTCGGCGTCCGTGGCGGCGCCGTCCGGGAAGCTCGCCCCTCCCGAGCGGTCCGCGAAGACGCGGCGCTCGCCCAGCGTGCCCGCGTCCGCGTGGAAGGGGAAGGCGTAGATCTTCTTGGCCGGCGAGTCGCTGAGGTAGAAGGTGGCCCCGTCCGGGCTCCACGCCAGCCCGTTGGCGATGGTCAGGCCGCCCCCCATCCGCCGCAGCCGCGCGCCGTCCAGGCACCAGAGCGACGCCCTGCCCTCGTCCCGGGCGTACGTGCCGAACCAGAGGCGGCCGCGCGGGTCGCACTTGCCGTCGTTGATGCGCTCCCGCGGGGCCAGCCCCGGCACCTCCACCAGCGTCTCCACGTGGCCCGTCGCCGCGTCCAGCCTCACCACCCGCTGGCGCAGCCCCACGACGGCGCCGCCGGGCGCGGGGACGGCGAAGGCGGCGGCTTCGTCCACGTCGAATGCGCGGTCGTCGCCGGTGCGCGGGTCCCAGCGGTGCACACGGTAGTCCCACACGTCCACCCACCAGAGCACCTCCGCCGCCGGGTCCCAGGCGGGGCCTTCGCCCAGGCGGGCGCGGGCGCGCAGCACGTTTTCAGGTCGCATGGGCGGTCTCCAGACAGCGGGGCTCACACAGAGGCACAGAGACACAGAGAGGGACGGGGCCCGTCGCCAGGCCCCGTCCCGTGGTCCATCTCTGGAGGATCGGGCGGTTACGGGGTGGTGGTGGTGCCCGTCGTGCCCGTCGCGCCGCCGGTGTTCGTGCCGCCGGTGGCGCCGGCGCCCGCGGCCGGATCCATCGGAGCGCCCTGCGCGGCCATGCCGGCCTAGTCGGTGGCCGTCATGGTGCCGCCCGTGGCCGTGCCGCCGCTCATCGCCGGATCGGTGGTCGTCGCGCCGCCCGTGGCGCCCGCGTCGGTGGTGGCCGCGCCGCCGTGATCGCCCGCCGCACCGCCCTCGCCGCCTTCCCCCCCGCCGCCGCACGCCGCCACGCCCAGCACCGCGGGCAGGGCGAGGGTCGAGAGAATCTTGTTCGTCTTCATCGGTCCTCCAGCATTCTGGTTTGGGTGCCGCGACTCCCCAGCCGCGGCACCCGCCCCATCGCAACATCCACCCCGCGCCCAGCACAGCCGCCGCCGTGTGGATGCCGCGTGTTACGGCGTGGAGGGCTGCGGAGTGCCCGGCGCGGGGGTGCCGCCGGGACCCGAGGTGGAGCTGCCGCTGTTGGTGCCGGCGGGGCCGCCCGCGGTGGCCGCGTCCATCCCCGGCTGCTGCGCCGCGGCGCCCGCCCCGGCCGAGTCGGTGGCC
>CADCTW010000234.1 GCA_902805735.1 uncultured Gemmatimonadota bacterium
GGCGGGACGGTGGCCCGCGGGGCGGGCGCGCTCCCCCGCCGGACGCGGCTCGCGCACGGGGCGGTCGGCGCGCGGCCACACCACCACCTCGCCCGGCAGCTCCACGTCGCGCTCCTTGCGGAACAGGCCGAAGGGGAAGGAGGTGGCCAGCGTAACCGTGCCCAGCGGGTACACGCCGCGCTGCGGCCACCTCCCCTCCGCCCGGGCCACGCCGGCCGCGCCGGGCTCCAGCAGGGGCATCCACGCCAGCACGGCCGACCCCGCCTCCCCCACCTCTATGGCGAAGGAGGGGAGGCGGCGCTTGCCGTTGGCCAGCTCGTAGGCGACGCGCGCCGGCTCGCCCGCCGTGACCGCGCGCGGCGGCCGGCGCCGCACCTCCATCCCGCGCAGCATCTGCTCGGAAAGCCAGCCGCTCAGGGTGATGAAGCCCAGCATCGCCCCCAGCAGCAGGAACAGCAGGTTGTTCCCCGTGCCGATGGCGGCCACCCCCAGCAGCAGCGCGCCCCCGCTGAACACCCACCCCGCGCGCGAAAAGCGCAGGCGGCGCGGGGGCCTGAACCAGCGTCGCAGGCTCTCGGCGGTGCTCCAGAAGCGCTTAGGCATCGAGCAGTGGGCTCACACGGAGGCACAGAGACACGGAGGGGAGATCAGACCGGGACCGGGATGGCGTGGAGGATCTCCTCCAGCACCGCCACGGCCTGGTCGTACGTGTCGCCGCCGCCGGCGGAAAGGAGGCGGTGGGCGAGGCAGGGGACGACCAGGCGGCGCACGTCGTCGGGGGCCAGGAAGTCGCGGCCGTCCACCAGCGCGTAGCCGCGGGCGGCGCGCAGCAGGCCGATGGCGCCGCGCGTGCTGGCCCCGGCGCGCAGGCGCGGGTCGTGGCGGGTGGCGTGGACGATGGCCATCAGGTAGTCGACCAGCGCGGGCTCGGTGTGCACGCGCTCCACCCGCTCCTGCAGCGCCAGCACGCGCGCGGCGTCCAGCACGGGCCGCATCCCCTCCACCCCGTCGCCCCCGGCCGCGGAGCGCAGGAGCACGTCGCGCTCCTCCGCCGCGTCCGGGTAGCCGATGGCGAGCCGCATCAGGAAGCGGTCCAGCTGGCTCTCGGGGAGGGGGTACGTGCCGTGCTGCTCCAGCGGGTTCTGCGTGGCCATCACCAGGAAGGGGCGCGGCAGGTCGAACGAGCGGTCGTCGATGGTGACGCGCCCCTCCTGCATCGCCTCCAGCAGCCCGCTCTGCGTGCGTGGCGGGGCGCGGTTGATCTCGTCCGCCAGCACCACGTGGGTGAAGATGGGGCCGGGCCGCGTCTCGAACTCGTGGGTGCGCGGGTTGTACACGGACACGCCCAGCACGTCCGAGGGCAGCAGGTCGCTGGTGAACTGCACGCGCCGGAACTCCAGCCCCAGCGCCGCCGTCAGCGCCCGCGCCAGCGTGGTCTTCCCCACCCCGGGGATGTCTTCGAAGAGAAGGTGGCCGCGGGCCAGGAGCGCCGCCAGCGAGAGCCTCACCGTCTCGCGCTTGCCGCGGAACACGGTCTCCACCTCGTCCACCAGCCGGGGAAGGAGGGCGAGGTCGAGCGCCTCGACGTCGTCGGGTGCCAGTACGTTCAGCATCGGTGCTTGGAATGTGGGGAACGGGACCCGGAAGCTACGGCAGGCGCCGCCGCCGGGGAAGTGCGCGGGTGGAGACACCTGCTTGCGCGTCCGGCGTCAGGGTGCGCAGCTTCCGGCGTCCGGCCGTGCGCAATCCGGAGCCATACCTGAAACTCGAGATGATTCCATGGGCAAAGTGGTGGAGTGCATCACTCCGGAGCTGCAGGCCTTCGTCGAGGCCCAGCCAGTGTTCTTTGTGGCCTCGGCTCCCCTCTCGCAACAGGGGCACGTCAATCTTTCGCCCAAGGGGCTCGACTGTTTGCGCGTCCTGTCGCCCAGCCGCGTAGCGTACCTGGACCTGACGGGCAGCGGAAACGAGACCGCCGCCCATCTGCGCGAGAATGGCCGCATCACCTTCATGTTCTGTGCATTCACCGGCGCCCCCCGCATCCTGCGCCTGTACGGAACCGGGGAGGTGGTGCTGCCGGGGATGCCGCAATGGGTGGAGCTGATCGCCCACTTCCCGGTCTACCCCGGTAGACGGCAGGTCATAACCGCGGAGATCTCGCGGGTGCAGACCTCCTGCGGCTTCGCGGTGCCCCTCATGGAGTACACTGGCCAACGCGACACCCTCCCCCGCTGGGCGGAGGCCAAAGGGGACGATCTGCCTCGCTACCGGCAGCAAAAGAACGCAACCAGCATCGACGGCCTTCCCGCACCGGTATAGAAGTGTCCAGCTCCCCTCTGTGTCTCTGTGTCTCTGTGTGAGTCCCGGTTGCGGCACTTGCGGCTTTCCACCGGCGGTGCGAAATAGAAGTGCGCCCATTTCTCGGGTGCGCCCCCCTCCCCACGTACACGAGCAGTTCATGAAGAGACAGGTTCTCACGGCGCTCGCGGTGCTCGCCGCCGCGGGGTGCGCCGACGAGTCGTCCGACCCCATCGCCGCGGAGCTCGGCCGCACCCTGCTCCCGTGCGCGCTGGGCAAGGGCGTGCAGCTCGGCGTGGGCCAGGCGCTCACCCTGCGCGGCGAAGAGGCATCCGTGCTCTGCGTGCAGGCGAATAGCGAGGGCGGCGAGTACACGCTGGTCCCCTTCTTCGCCACCTCCAACGGCTTCGCGCGCCTCCGCGTGGAGGCGGTCGGCGGAAACCTGCAGCCCGTCACCGGGCCGCCCAACCCGTCGCTGTCGCCGGCCGGCGCCGCGCCGCGACGCGACCACGAGGCGCACATGAAGCTGGTGGAGCGGATGCGGAGCGACCTGTCGCCCCTCATCCGCCGCGCCTCTTCGCCCGCCGCGCGCCTGTCGCAGACGCGGGCCAGCGTGGCGCAGGAAGAGGCCGCCGCGGACGTGCCGGTGGAGGGGGGCACCATCTCCGTCAACATCCCCCGCTTCTACCTCAATCTCCCCGTCTGCGGCGAAGGGTACGTGACGCGGCAGGCGCGGGTGGCGGCGGTCACGCAGCGCGCCATCCTGGTGAACGACCCCGCCAACCCGGCCGGCGGCCTGACCGACGCGGAGCTGCGGGCCTTCGGCGAGGAGTTCGACCGGCAGATCTACCCGGTGGACGTGCAGCACTTCGGCGCGCCCACGGACCTGGACCAGAACGGCGGACGCGTGATCATCCTCTTCACCCGCGAGGTCAACGCGCTGACGCCGCGCGGGAGCGGCGGGTACGTGGGGGGCTTCTTCTTCGCCGGCGACCTGTTCCCGCGGGTGGCCACCCCCTCGCTGGGCGCCTGCCCGCGCAGCAACGTGGGCGAGATCTTCTACCTCCTCGCGCCGGACCCCGCGGGCACCATCAACGGCAACGTGCGCTCCCGGAACCTGGTGCTGCAGAGCGCCGCGGGGACCATCGCCCACGAGCTGGAGCACCTGATCAACGCCTCGCGCCGCATCTACGTGAACAACGCGGATACGTTCGAGGAGTCGTGGCTGGACGAGGGGCTGGCCCACTCGGCCGAGGAGCTGAACTTCTACGCCGCCAGCGGGCTCACCCCGCGCCAGAACCTGGACCTGGCGAAGCTGAACAACCTGGCGGGCCAGTCGCGGGTGGTGGACGCGTTCTACAGGTACGCCATCGACAACCTGGGCCGCTACATGACGTACCTGCAGGCCCCCGACAGCAACTCCGTGATCGGCGAGGACCTGCTGGAGACGCGCGGCGGCTCGTGGGCCTTCCTGCGCTACTCCGCGGACCGCCAGGGCGGCGGGGATCAGCCGTTCTTCTTCAAGCTGGTGAACAGCCGCACCTCCGGCCTCGCCAACATGCGTCAGGTGATCAACGACTCGCCGGTGGACTGGGCGCAGGACTGGACGCTCTCGGTGTACACCGACGACGCGGTGCCCGGCGTGGACCCGCGCTTCGTGCAGCCGAGCTGGAACTTCCGCTCCGTGATGCCCGCCGTGTCGGAGCTTTACGGGGAGGGGCGCAAATTCCCCCTGGTGGTGCACCCGCTCGCGTCCGGCGGATCGCAGCGGTACAACATCCGTGGCGGCGGGGCCACCTACCTGCGCTTCGGCATCGGCGGCTCGTCGCGCGTGGGCCTGCGCCTCACTCAGGGCGACTCGGTTCCGCCGGCGTCGCTCCGCTTCTCCCTCGTGAGGACCCGCTGATGGCGACCCGCTTCCTCCCGGCCGCGCTGGCGGCGCTGGCGCTGGCCCTTCCCACGGCGGCGCGCGCGCAGGGGTGCATCGGCGCGCCGGTGCCGGAGGGGCGCCGCGCCCTGCAGCTCCAGGGCTCCGCGGCCACCTACGAGGGCACCCCCGAGGTGGACGGCATGGGGATCGGCGCCGGGCTGCGCTGGAACCTGCGGGGCCCGCTCGCCGCCTCCGCCGAGTACGGCTACGGCCGCGTGGGCGACGCCGACGTCCCGCTGCACAGCGGCGGCGTGATGCTGGCCTTCCGCGCGCCGGTCTCGGCCGCGGGCCTCTCGCTCTGCGCGCGGGCCGGGGCCCTGGCCGCCCGCCTGGACGGCGCCGACAGCGGCAGCTCGCTGGACAACTACACCTTCCCGGTGGGCGTCGTGCTGGAGCTTCCCGTCCCCGTGGGGACGGGCGGGGGCGCGCTGGTGCCGTACGTGGCGCCGTCGTACCTCTTCTCCAGCACGGAGGGGGAGATCCTGGGCTTCGAGTACGGCAAGAACGGCAACGCGCTGGGGGTGGAAGCGGGGCTGGGGCTGCGCTTCGGGCGGGCGGCGATCACCGCGGGCGGCACCTACTCGGAGCTTCCGGAGGATCTCATCATCACCGCCGCCTCCAACCAGTCGTTCTTTCTGCGCGTCGGGCTGCTTTTCTAACCGCGGGGCTCACACAGAGACACAGAGGCACAGAGATGACTTCTTCTCTGTGCCTCCGTGTCTTTCTGCGCCGGCGCGAGGGGATGAATCCCCCCGCTGGAACAACGGGAAGCCCGCTGAAGCGGGCTCCGTAGCCGGATAGATGCGAGCCCGCTTCAGCGGGCTTCCCGTAGTTGCAGCCGGGCGTTTCAACGCCCGGCGAGGACGCGCCGCCTGCACCGTTGAAAAGGGGCTCACACAGAGGCACAGAGATGAGGTCGTCTCTGTGCCTCTGTGTCTCTGTGTGAGCAACGTGCACCAAACCTTGCACGCCAGCGTAGCGCACGCGCTCCGGTGCCGGTAGCTTGTCCCCATCGCCACACCACAGCCCCCTGCCGCCCCGGGACCGATGCCCACTGCCGCACCCACCGCGCGCGAGATCGCCGCGCTCCTGGCCGAGGCCCGCGAGCGCACGCTGCTGCTGGTGAGCTCCGTGCCCGAGGCGGAGCTGATGAGCCAGCACAACCGGCTGATGAGCCCCATCGTGTGGGACATGGGGCACATCGCGCACTTCGAGGAGCTGTGGCTCGTCCGCAACCTGGAGGGGCCGGTGGAGTTCGGCGAGATGCCCGGCGTCTTCAACCCCTTCGAGAACCCCCGCTCCGTGCGCGGCCAGCTGGCCCTCCCCGCGCTGGGCGACACGCTGGACCACATGGCCCGCACCCGCCGCACCGTGCTGGACCGCGTGCTGGACGGGGAAAGCGGCGCCGCGGATCCGGGGCTGGTGGAGGGCGGCTACGTGTACCGCATGGTTGCGCAGCACGAGTACCAGCACGACGAGACCATCCTCCAGGCGCTGCAGCTCAAGGATGACGGCGCGCGCTACCGCGCCCCGCGCGCCATCGCCCCTCCCGCTCCCCGTCCCGTCCCCGCCGGCGGGGACGGGATGGTGCGCTTCCCGGGCGGGATGGTGGAGATGGGCACGGACGACCGCACCGCCGCGTACGACAACGAGCGCCCGCGCCACGCCGTGGAGGTCGGCCCCTTCCGCATCGGCGCGTGGGCGGTGACCAACGGCGAGTACGCGCGCTTCATCGGCGACGGCGGCTACGAGCGCGCGGAGCTGTGGTCCGAGGCGGGGTGGAAGCACCGCACCGAGGCCGGGCTGGCCGCGCCGCAGTTCTGGGAGCGGCACGACGGCGAGTGGTGGACGCGCTCCATGGACCGCGAGATGCCCGTGGACCCCGCCCGCCCCGTGTGCCACGTCTGCTGGTACGAGGCCGAGGCGTACTGCCGCTGGGCCGGCGGCCGTCTCCCCACCGAGGCCGAGTGGGAGGCCGCCGCGTCGTGGGACCCCGCGTCGGGCGCCAAGCGCGCCTACCCCTGGGGCGACGAGCCGCCCACGGCGCTGGACGCCAACATCGACCAGCTCGCCTTCGAAACGGCGCCCGTCGGCGCGTACCCGCGCAACGTGTCGCCCATCGGCTGCTACGGGATGATCGGCGACGTGTGGGAGTGGACGGCCAGCGACTTCGCGCCGTACCCGGGGTACCGCACCTTCCCCTACCCCGAGTACTCGGAGGTCTTCTTCGGGCCCGACTACAAGGTGCTGCGCGGGGGGTCGTGGGCCACGCGGCCGGGCGCCATCCGCAACACCTTTCGCAACTGGGACTACCCGATCCGCCGCCAGATCTTCAGCGGCTTCCGGATGGCGCGCGATGGCTGAGCTCGCCGCGGCGGACGCCGGCGTCCTGGACGAGGTGCGCGACGGGCTGGGCCGCGCGCCCAAGGAGCTTCCCCCCAAGTTCTTTTACGACGAGCGCGGCTCCGAGCTGTTCGAGGCGATCACCCGCCTCCCGGAGTACTACCTGACGCGCGCCGAGGCCGCGCTGCTGGGCCGCTGGATGCCCGAGTGGCTGGGGGCGCTACGCCCCGCGTCGCTGGTGGAGCTGGGCGCGGGGAGCGCCGTGAAGACGCGGCTGATCCTGGACGCCATCCCCGCCGCCCAGGTGTACGTGCCGGTGGACGTGAGCGCGGACTTCCTGGAATCCACCGCCCGCCGCGTGCGCGGCGCCTACCCGGGCCTGGAGGTGCGCGCCGTCGCCGCCGACTTCACCGCCGCGTTCGCGCTCCCGGGCCTCCCGCACCCCACGCTGCACGCCTTCCTGGGCAGCACCATCGGCAACTTCGCGCCGGACGACGCCGTCGCGCTGCTGCGCGCCACCCGCGCGCGCATGGGCACGCACGACCGTTTCCTGATGGGCGTGGACCTGCGCAAGGACCCCGCGACCGTCGAGGCGGCCTACAACGACGCCGCGGGAGTCACGGCCGAGTTCAACCGCAACATGCTGCGCGTGGTCAACGCCCGCACCGGGGCGGACTTCGACGTGGACGCGTACGAGCACCGCGCGTTCTACCACCGCGCCGAGCACCGCATCGAGATGCACCTGGTCGCCTCGCGCGCCCAGACGGTGACGGTGCCCGGCGCGGGCCGCTGGACGCTCGCCGCGGGCGAGTCCATCCGCACGGAGATCTCGTGCAAGCACGACCGGGCGAGCATCGAAGCCCTGTTCGCCGCCGCCGGCCTGCGGGTGGAGCGGTGGGAGGACGACGGGCTGTTCGCGATCGTCCTGGGGGTGCCGGTGCTGGAGGTGGCGTGAACGGCGGGGCGCACACAGGGGCACAGGGGCACAGAAGGGAGGACCTGGCGGAGAACGCGTTCGGGCTGGGCGCGCGCACGCCCGGCCCGCCGCGCGTGGGGGCCGAGGTGGAGCTGATCCCCGTGGCCGCGGACACGCGCCGCCGCGTGCCCATCGTGGCGGCGGAGGGGCCGGGCACGCTCCCCCTCCTGCGCCGCTTCGGGGCGGAGCGGTGCTGGCGCGAGGAGGCCACTCCGTACGGCGCGCCGCGCTGGATGCTGCCGGACGGCGGGTGCGTGAGCTACGAGCCCGGCGGGCAGATCGAGCTGGCCGCCGCGCCCGCTCGCTCCCCGTCCGCGCTCCTCCGCTCCCTCCGCGCCGTCGTCCCCGCATTGCGCGCCGCCGCGCGCGACGAAGGGATCGACCTCCTCTCGCTGGGGATCGATCCGGTGAACGCGCTGGAGGACACCCCGCTGCAGCTCCCCGGCGCCCGCTACGCCCGCCTCACCCGCTTCCTGGAGTCGATCGGCACGGGCGGCGTGCGGATGATGCGGCAGACGGCGGCGTTCCAGGTGAGCCTGGACTGGGGCCCCGACCCGCTCGCCCGCTGGCGCATGCTGAACGCCGCCGCTCCCTACCTCGCCGCCATCTTCGCCAACTCCCCGGCCTACCTGGGCGCGGACACGGGGTGGCGGAGCTTCCGCGCGCGGGTGTGGCGCGAGCTGGACGGGGGCCGCACCGGCATCTTCCCCTGCGCCGACCCCGTCGGCGAGTACCTCCAATTCGCGCTGGATGCCCCCGCCATCCTGCTGGGCGGCGACGAGGGGCCCTGGCTCCCCTTCCGCGCCTGGAGCGGCGCCACCGGCGACGACTGGCGCGCGCACCTCACCACGCTCTTCCCCGAGATCCGTCCCAAGGGCTTCGTGGAGGTCCGCTGCATCGACGCGGTGGACCCGGAGGGGTACGCCGCCCCCGTGCTCCTCCTCACGGGCCTGTGCGACCACGCCCCCACCCTGCGCGCCGCCCTGGACCTCCTGGGCGCGCCCGACCCCGCCCTCCTGGAGCCCGCCGCCCGCCTGGGCCTCTCCGACCCGCGCATCGCCCCCGTCGCCCGCGACCTCGTCGGCCTGGGCCTGGCCGGCGCCACCGCCCTGCGCGCCGGCCCCGACGACCTGGCCGAGGCGCGCGCCTTCTTCGCGGCTCGCTGGAGCGCCGCCGCCCCGATGTGAGCCACGCCTGGCGAGACACGGAGCCGCCGTCTCCGTGCCTCTGTGTCTCCGCTGCCCACATCCGCGCGTGCGAGGGCTTCCGCAACCCGGCCCGTGGCGCGACCTTGTACGGAAACCCCGCGTCACACCCTCCTCCGCAGCAGCCACGATGTTCCCTTCTCTCACACGCCCGCCCGTCAAAGTCGTGGTGCCGCAAACGGCGGCGGTACCGCTGTGCGCCAACTGCGCGAGCCTGGTCACGGGCCCGTTCTGCGCGCAGTGCGGGCAGCGCAACATCCGGCGGCTGGTCTCCGTGCGGCGGATGATGTGGGACGTGCTGGACGACCAGCTTTCCGTGAACTCCGCCCTGCCGCGGACGATCTCTGGGCTGCTGCTGCGGCCGGGTTTCCTGACGCGGGAGTACGTGGCCGGGCGCATCGTCCGTTACATCGCACCCTTTCGCCTGTACCTGGTAACGAGCCTGCTCTTCTTCCTGGTGCTCGCCCTCTACGCCGACCCGCGCCGTCTCGGCCAGGACGCGGAGCGCGGCATGAGCCCGGCGGGCGACAGCACGGCCGCGTCCCGCACCGTCGTGAAGCAGGGCCGGTTCCTGGACATCGGGCCGATGCGCGACACGGCCAACGTGCCGCGTGTCCTGAGGCCGCTGGCGCGGCGCCTCGGGGAGCAGGAGAAACGGATCAACTCCATGCCGCGCGCCGAGGCGATCAAGGCGCTCGTTTCGGGCATCGAGCGGAACGCCCCCAAGACGGTGTTCCTCCTCCTCCCGCTCGTCGCCATCTTCCTCAAGCTCCTCTACTACCGCCGCAACCGGCTGTACGTGGAGCACTTTGTCTTCGCGCTGCACATCCACTCGTTCGCCTACGTCGTCTTCACCGCCCTGCTCCTCACCAGCGGCGGCCCGTACTCGGTGCTCCTCCTCCTGTGGCTGGTGGGGTACGTGTTCTGGGCGATGAAGCGCGTGTACGGCCAGGGCTTCCGCAAGACGGGGACGAAGTACCTGATCCTGGGCGGCGCCTACCTGTTCGCGCTGACCATCGGGATGATGCTGACCGTGCTGGTGACCACGCTGACGGTGTAACTCCTGCGGAGGCAAGGACTCACGGAGAAAGAACGGTTTCGTGTAACGAACATCTCAGTGATAAGATGATGAAGATCCGCGCTTCGATTTTGCTGCTGGCGCTGGCCGCGTGCGCGCCGCCCCCGCCCCCTCCGCCCGCCCCCGCGCCGCTCCCCACGCCCCCCGAGCGGAGCCCGGAAGACCTGGAGCCCGAGGCCGAGATGCC
>CADCTW010000235.1 GCA_902805735.1 uncultured Gemmatimonadota bacterium
GACACCGTGTTCTGAGGCGTGAGCGTGAATGGGAGCTTAGACAACTCCATTCTGCTGCACCGAAAGGACCGGTGTCCATTCTTGTTCTACCTACCTGCAACTAAATCGACGAAGAACCGTATTTCCAGCCCGTAACCGGGCCCTCGCGGGCCACTTCCCCGGGGAGCGGCGGGACCGCCGCGCCCGGGGAACAGTTGACGCAAAACAGGCGCCGTCAGGGCGCTCGCGCCGGCGGGGGCGAGCACCCCAGCGAGTCGGGGGGCGGCTTCCCCTTCCCCAGGTGCCAGCGGCGGCAGCTGGAAAGGCTGTCCGCCGGGAGGATGGCGGGCTCGCTCCCCGACGCCAGGCGCAGCGCCACGCGATCCCCGGGGCGGAAGCGGCCCCAGCGCCCGTGCGGCATCGGCACGGTGTGCCGCCGGCCGCCGCCCGTCTCGCGGAAGACCACTTCGTAGCGCTGCGTGCGCTCCACCTCGCGCTCGGCGCCCTTCATCCGGACAACGGGCCAGGAGGGCTCGGTGGACCCGCCGCGCTCTTCCAGCCTGCGCGAGGGTCTCCACTCCGGGATGCGGTAGGTGTAGTGCATCGCGCGCACGGGGACGTTGCGGTATACGGGCTCGCGCTCCGTGACCGTTTCGTAGCGCGTCTCCGTGCGGTAGCGCGGCTCCTCGTAGCGCTCGGTTCGGGTGCGCGTCTCGTACTCGGGCTCGGTGCACCTGACGTCCTCGAAGTACCCGTTCCCCAGGTCGCGCTGGCCGCACACGTAGCTGCGCGTGCCCGTGCGCACCCGCTCGGACACCGTGCGCGTGCGCGTCTCGGTGCCGTCGGGCACCTGCTCCGTAACGGCCACGCGGCGCGACACCGTCTCGTAGCGATCCAGCACCTGGTCGTAGCGCTGCACCCGCCGCTCCCTGCGCACCAGCCGGGCGCTGTCCGGCAGCTCCCACCCGTCGCGGGTGACGACGTGGCGCTCTTCCAGGGCGACGGTGCGCAGCCAGCTCTTCTCCGCCACCACGGCCGCCACCAGGTCCTCGCCGCCCACGGGCGGAAAGAGGAGGGTCACCAGGTTGCCCATCACCATCAGCGCGAGGAGCCCCAGGCAGCCAAAGCGGAAGCACCCCCCGGCCCCGCTCTTCCCCGGCGCGCCGCCGCCGGGTGCCCCGGCCGCCAGCGTGCGCGGCGCGGCGCCGGAGCGGGGGACCTCGCTGGACGCGTAGTCGGTCACGCGCTGCGTGGCGCAGTTCCCCCGCGGGGCGCCGCACCCGCCGCACCCGGGGAGCGGCGCCCGGTTGCTGCCGCCGCAGTGGGCGCACACCCAGTCCGCCCCGGCGCGCGCTTCGGCCAGGCGCTGGGGGTCCACCAGGACGGGCGCGTCGTCGGACAGGTAGAAGCGGACGCCGGCGGGGCGCGGCTTTCCGCACGCGGGGCACTCCAAGTGGCGTCCGAAGATGCCCGTGGAAGCGCAGCTGGGGCAGTCCCAGCGGCCTTCGCGAATGGCCATGGAACGGGGGGGATGAGCGGGGAGGGGCGCTCCGGGGGTTCCCCGGAAGCGCCCCCCGATTGTAGCGAGGTCAGTCGATGGAGTCCAGAACGTCCAGGAAGGCGTGGGTGGCCACGCCCAGCGCCAGGTGCGTCACCAGGCCGCGCGCGTGCGCCTGCCACGGGTACTCGCCCGGCGGCGCGGCGATCCCCAGCAGGGGCGCCGCGCCCTCGTCGACCGCCAGGAAGAGCCCCAGCCCGTACAGCAGCCCCCGCCCCGCCGCGATCTCCGGGAGGTCCCGCCGCAGCGCCGCGTACGCCATCGCCGGCCCCATCCCGATCCCGTAGTGCACCGCGACCCCCGCCGGGTGCGGCTGCTTGGGCGACAGGGGCCGGCCCACCGCGTCGGCCACGCGGTTGGCGACCACGTGCGCCGGATCCAGCCCGTCCACCCGCGCGACGAACTCCTCGTGGAGCTTCTCGGTGCTCTCGCGGTCCCACAGGTACCAGCCCACGCGGTCCATCACCCACACGGCGGCGGCGCCCGCGATGGCGCCCTTCATCCAGTCCGCCAGCAGCCCGTCGTCTTCTTCCAGCTCCATCGTCGTCGCCGTGCGCATGGCTCGTCTCCGGGTTGGTTCACCGCCGCGCCTCCGGGTGAGGCGCGGCCTGCCTGCGGGCGATGCGCCGCACCGCGCCGGCCGCCAGGATCCCCAGCGCCGCGCCCAGCACGGCGGACTCCTGGGGGAAGCTCTTCACGAACTGGCGCAGCGTGAGGCCGCGCCACCCCGGCTCGATCCACCCGTCGCGGGTGCGCGGCCGGTGCAGCGGCGAGTCCAGGTTGTCCGGCCCCGTGGGCTCGTCGCTGATGGTGTATTGCAGGAAACGGTGCAGCAGCGCGTCCGTCACCGGCGCGGGAAGCGCCTTCGCCACGCGCGGATACGTGTGCCCAAGCACCCCGAAAGTGCGCGCGCGCCGCGGCCGTTCCGCCACCTCCGCCAGGACGCGCGCCGCCGTCTCGGGCGACACCACCGGGGGCGGCGGCAGCGGCACCGTTCCGAACTTGCCGCGCGCGTTGCGGTAGATGGGCGTGTCCACCGTGGGCGGGTACACCACGGCCACCCTGACGCCCGTCCCCCACAGCTCCGCCCGCAGCGCGTCCACGAACCCGTCGATCCCCGCCTTGGCCGCGGCGTACGCGCTGGTGTACGGCGCGCCGTGCAGCCCCAGGATGGAGGAGGTGAGGATGATGGTGCCGGCGCGCTGCCGCAGCATCGGCTCCAGGGCGCAGCGGGTGCCGTTGATGGCGCCCACCAGGTTGACGTCGATGATGCGGCGGTACTCGTGCAGCTCGATGTCCTGCACGCGGCCCTGGATGTAGACGCTGGCGTTGTTGATCCAGCTGTCGATCCGTCCGAAGCGCGCCTCCGCCTCGCGGGCCACGGCGCGCATGTCCTCCTCCCGCGTCGCGTCGCCGGGAACGGCGAGCGCCTGGCCGCCGGCGGCCTCGATCTCCTCCACCAGCTCGCCGAGCGCCGCGGCGTTGCGCGCGACCACCACCACGCGCGCCCCCCGCGCCGCCATGTACTTCGCAGCGGCGCGCCCGATCCCGCTGGACGCGCCCACGATCACCACCACCTGTCGCGCAAGAGGTCTGGGCATGGCAGGTCGCGGGGGCAAGGACCACACCAATGCCTCACACAGAGGCACAGAGGCACAGAGATAAGTGCTCTGTGCCTCTGTGTCTCTGTGTGAGCCCACGGCTTTTTACCTGCGCGGCGCCACCCTCCACAGCTCCCCGTTCTCGGCGTCGGTAACGAGGTATAGGAAGCCGTCCGGCCCCTGGCGCACGTCGCGGATGCGCTGGCGGCGGTCGGTGAGGAGGTGCTCCTCGCCGGTGACGCGGCCGCCCGAGATGACCAGGCGCACGAGGCGCATCTCCCGCAGCGCGCCCACGAACAGGTTGCCGCGCCACGCGGGGAAGGCGCTGCCGGTGTAGAACTGCGCGCCGGAGGGGGCGATCACCGGGTCCCAGTAGTACACGGGCTGCTCGAACCCGGCGCGCTGCGTCACCGCCGTGCCCAGGGTGGAGGTGACGGGCGCGCCCGAGTACTCCACGCCGTACGCCACCACCGGCCAGCCGTAGTTCTTCCCCTTCTCCACGCGGTTGGCCTCGTCGCCGCCGCGCGTGCCGTGCTCGATCACCCAGAAGCGGCCCTGCGGATCGAAGGCGGCGGCCTGGATGTTACGGTGGCCCACGGACCAGATCTCCGGGAGCGCGCCCGCCCGCCCCGCGAACGGGTTGCCCGGCGCCGGCGCGCCGTCGGGGGTAATGCGCAGCGTCTTCCCCAGGTGGCTCCCCAGCTCCTGCGCCTGCGGCCGCGGGACCCGGTCCGACCGCTCGCCCATCGTCACGTAGAGCATCCCGTCCGGCCCGAAGGCCAGGCGCGAGCCGAAGTGCATGTTGTTGTTGTACGTGGGCCGCGTGCGCAGGATCACCCGCACCTGCGCCAGCCGTGCGCGGTCCGCCGAGAGCACGCCGCGGGCGACGCTGGTGCCGTTGCCGCCCGTGCGCGGCTCGGTAAAGCTCCAGAACACCGTGCGGTCCGTCGCGAAGCGGGGGCTCAGCGCCACGTCCAGCAGCCCGCCCTGCCCGCGCGCGTCCACCTCCGGCACGCCGGCGATGGGCGCGCCGATCTGGCCGCTGGCGGATACGACGCGCATCCGTCCCCCCTTCTCCGTCACCAGGAGGGCGCCGCCGGGAAGGGGCTCCACGGCCCAGGGCTTCTGGAGCCCCTTCGCCACCACCGTCACGTCGAAGGCCACGTTGGAGCGCACGCCGCACGCGCGCGTCTGCCGGGGGGATGCGGGACGCTGCGAGGCCTGGTTCGCGGCGCGGCTTTCCAGGGGCGTGCACCCCTGCTGGGCGGACTCGCTCCGCTCCGCGGGCTGCGCGGCCCAGACCGGGGGAGCATCGGCCGAAGTCTCGGCGTTGCGGGCGCATCCCGCCAGCAGGGCGGACGCGACGACGGGTGCCACAAGCAAGAAGCTGGATCTGCGCATGGGTTCGTTCCAGGGTACACGGCCGGAGAGTCGGTCCCCGGCACGGCGCGGCGGGCGTTGCAAGAACGGTGCGATGAAAGGCGGGGGTCACATGGGTGGGCAGAGTGGATCACTGGTCCACGCCTCACAATCGCGGCGCCTCACTCAACGAGGCGTGCCGCCCTCCCCCGGGTCCACAGCCCCGCGCCGTACACCCCGGGCAAGGCGGGCGGTGAAAAGGTGCTGTTCAGCGATCTCCTGGCCGCGGCTGGTCAGCACACTTTCTCCCGTCTTCGCATCTCGGCGCAGGTGTGCGAGGCGGCGGCCGTGCATCGTTCCAATCGTCCGCGGATCGTATTCGTAGCGGCGGACGAGCCGTATGAGGTCGCCGCGGCCGATTCGGCCACCCCGCTCCAGGATCTCCGCCAGGATGGCGGCCATCGGGGAAACCGGGGCTTCGAATGCCACCGGCGCGACCGTCCGCTGCGCCCGCGTATAGTACCGGCCCCGCTTCTCGCCGTGGGGCTCGATCAGGCGCTGTCCGATGAGCACCTCCAGGTGGTAGCGCACCGTACGCGCAGGCATCTCCAGTGCGCGCGCCAGCATCGTGCTGGTAGCACGTCCGTGGCGGCTCACGAGATCCAGCATCTGCTGCTGGACCTCGGTGAGCTGCAGCATCGACTGCTCCACCTCGAGCTTTGCCTCGAGGTTCCGCTTCTGCGCCTGCAGCGCCCGCAGCAGGAACAGGAGCCACTCGCCGAATGCGGTGGGATCGGCCCGCATCGCGGCCTGCGATTCCCTGAGCGCCGAATAGTAGGCGGTCTTGTTCTCCTCTACGACGCGCTCCAGCGACGAGTAGGGAACGTAGCCGTAGCCGGTATGCAGGAGGAGGAGCGTGGTCAGCCCCCGCGAGAGGCGCCCGTTGCCGTCCTGGAATGGATGGATGGCCAGGAACTCTACGATGAAGCGGGCGATCACGATGAGCGGGTGGATCTCGCCTCCCGCGAGTGCCGCGCGCGTCAGCTCCACCTGCTGGGACATCAGGCGCGGTGTGTCGAACGGCGACGGAGTGTCGAAGATCACCTCCACCCGTCCATCCGGGTGCCGCGCGTCCACGTGATTCGCCTGCTTCTTGTATTCACCCCGGTGCCACTCGTCCTTGCTCGAGTAGCTCAGCAGGATCTTGTGCAGCTGCTTGATGTGGTTCTCGTCGAACGGGATATTCGAGTGGCTGTCGAAGACCGCCTGGAGCAGGTCGCCATAGCCGCGCACCTCCGACTCGTCGCGGGCGCGGAACGATTCCATGCTCACGCCCTGGAGCACCTGTGCCACCTCCGCGTCGCTCAACTCCGCGCCCTCGATACGCGTGGAGCTGGCGGCGGACTCGATCGTCGTCACCTGGCGTAGTTGGGCAAGCTTTTCGGCGCGGATCTCCTGCAGCTTCCTCCAGTGTCCCTTGAAGACGTCGATCTCACCCAGCAGGCGGGTGAACTCGAGGAACTGCATTCCGCTGAGCTTCGGCGCGAAGATGTCCACGACTCGGAGGGATTAATGTTGCCGAAAATTGCCGTTGGGTGACAGGATAAACCTTGCCGATACCTGCCGTCAATAAGAAGTCTCAATGCTCGCACAGAGACACAGAGGCACAGAGAAGAACTGATCTCTGTGCCTCTGTGTCTCTGTGTGACCCCCCGTCGTTACTGACCGGTGAGGACTTCGAAGGGGTTGACGTTGGTGCCTTCCCACCAGCGCGAGGGGTTGTGGAGGATGGCGATGGAGAAGTGGAGGTGGTAGTCGCCGGGCTGCGCGTTGCCCGTGTCGCCCACGAAGCCGATCACCTCGCCGCGGCGGACGCGGCGGCCTTCCGTGATGCCGTCGGCGTAGTGGTCCAGGTGGGCGTAGTAGTAGCGGGTGCGGCCGTCGTCGTCCATCTGGTAGAGCGAGAGGCCGCCGCGCGCGCCGGAGTGCAGCTTGCGGATGGTGCCGTCCGCGACGGCCAGGACCGGCGTGTTGCGCGGGGCGTGGATGTCGATGGCGTCGTGCACCCGGCCGCCGGAGCGGGAGGCGCTGTACGTGTCGCGGAGCTGCCGCGGGCCGACCCCTTCCACGGGGATCAGCAGGTTGCGGGCGCGGAGGCCGTCCGCGGGGCCGGGGGAGTAGTGCGCGATGGCCAGGAAGGCGTCCTGTGCGGAAGCCGGGGCCGGGAGCGCGAGCACGGCGGCGAGCAGGTACCAGCGGAAGTTGGACATGGGTGGGTGTCTCGATCGGCGGCTCGACTGGCGTGGCGGGCGGGGAGCCCACGGTAGCCTCGTAGCTTTGCGTCCCCGCCTTTCGGCGGGTTTGCCGTTTTCCTGAGTTCCCGGAAGGCCGATGGATCCGGGGGCGATGGGAGCTGCGGAGGTTCAGGTGGGTCGCTGTTGGTGGATCTCCTCTGGCGGGTCAGGGGGCGAGCGCGGCCGGCGCCGGGGAGGCGCGCGGGGCGGCCGGGGGATGCGGGGGACAGTGGAAGGTAGGCTTCCCCGTCCACGCTCGCCATAGTGTTGAAGCAAGCCGTTGCCTGCCTTCGGCTTGCCGGCGACGCAGATCGCGCTGAAGCGCTCCATCTGCCACATCGCCCGGAAAATTGTGCAGTGCGCGCACAATCTGCCGCCGCGCGGCAACAGGTTTGCAATCGTCCACGGTGTCCACCGCAAACCCAGGAGAGACGATGGCGAAGAACGATGCGGCGCTGGTGTCCGCGCTCAACGACCTGCTCCAGCTCGACCACGACGCGATCGCCTCGTACCAGGTGGCGATCGACGCGCTCACCACCGACGCCCTCAAGCGCAGGCTCCGCCAGTTCCGGCGCGAGCACCAGCGCCACGTCACCGAGATCGCCGAGCTGGTGACGGCGCGCGGCGGCACGCCGGTGCGGGCGCCGCACGTCTCCACCGGGATGCTGAAGCTGGCGGTGCAGTCGCTTGGGGCCGTGGGCGGCGAGCGCGCGGTGCTCCTGGCCTTCCGCACCAACGAGTGGGAGAGCGCGCACAAGTACGCCCGCACGGCCGCGCGGCGCTTCCCCCCGGAGGTGCGGGAGGTGGTGCAGCGGGGCGCGGCGGACGAGGCCAAGCACTACCGCTGGGCCGTGGAAACGCTGGCGAAGCTCGGCGCGGGCGACGCAACCGTGCTCGGGCGCATGGAGCAGGTGATGGAGCGCGTGCACGGCGGCGCCGCGCTGGGGCTTGAGGCGGTGGAGCGCCTGATCGCCGCGGCGGGCTCCGCGCCCGCCAAGAAGTCGGCGAGGAAGACGCCCGCCAAGAAGACGACGGCGAAGAAGACGACGGCGAAGAAGACGACGGCGAAGAAGACGACGGCGAAGAAGGCTCCGGCGCGGAAGCGGGCCGCCAGGAAGGAGTAACAGCGGGGCTCACACACAGGCACAGAGGCACAGAGGCACAGAGGCACAGAGACCGAGTTGTCTCCGTGCCTCTGTGCCTCCATGTTATGTACGTCGCAGTTCGTAGAGGCGGCGTACTCGCTCCCCATTCGCCATGCCCCGGGACCTTCCCCTCCCCACCGAAGGCGAGCTCCGCATCCTGCGCGTGCTCTGGAAGCGCGGGCCGAGCACCGTGCGCCAGGTGCTCGACGCGCTCCCCGGCGAGGAGACCGGCTATACCACCGTGCTCAAGCTCCTGCAGATCATGCACACCAAGGGGCTGGTGATCCGCGACGAGCGGGAGCGCACGCACGTGTACGCCGCGACGGTCCCGCCGGAGACGACGCAGCGCCAGCTCGTGGCCGACTTCACGGAGAAGGCGTTCGGCGGATCGGCGCTGGGGCTGGTGATGCACGCGCTGTCGCCGGAGGTCGCTTCGCGCGAGGAGCTGGAAGAGATCCGGCGGATGGTGGCGCGTCTTCCGCGCCCGGAGGACGAATGAGCGCGTGGGCGCACCTGGTGGGGTGGGCGCTGATCCACTTCGTATGGCAGGGGGCGCTGATCTCCCTGGCGGCCGCGATGGCGCTGCGCGCGGCGCGCGGTGGATCGCCCGGGGTTCGCTACGGTGTCGCGTGCGGCGCGCTGGCGCTGATGATGGCCGCGCCGCTGGCGACCGGCGCTTGGCTGGCGCACGCCGCGCGGCCCGGGCCCGCGCAGGCGGTGCTGGCGGGAGAGGGGTGGCGGACGCTCCCTTTGGCCGGGGCCGAAGCGCCGGCCGGTGAAACGGCTGAAGCACCCGCGGGGCTCGCGCCGGCGCTGGTGCGGCGCACTTCGCTCGCCATCGAGCCGCTGGTGCCGGGGCTGGCGGCGGGGTGGGCGGTGGGCGTGATTCTCCTCTCCCTGCGCCTGCTGGGCGGGTGGATCCGGGTGCGGCGGCTGGCGCGGCGGGGACTGCTCCCCGTGCCGCCGGAGTGGAGCGCGGCGCTGGCGCGGCTCCGCGCGCAGCTTCGCATCCGGCGGCCCGTGGGGCTCTGGATCTCGCCCCACGTGGGCGGGCCGGCGCTGATCGGATTCCTGCGGCCCGTGATCCTGCTGCCGCTCAGCGCATCGTCCGGGCTCACGCCGCGCCAGGTGGAACTCATCCTGATCCACGAGCTGGCGCACGTGCGGCGCTGGGATTACGCCGTCAACCTGGCGCAGCGGCTCGCGGAGACCCTCCTCTTCTATCACCCGGCCGTGTGGTGGATCTCCGCGCGCATCCGCGAGGAGCGCGAGCACTGCTGCGACGACGCCGTGGTGGCGCGGGCGGGCGTGCGCGACTACGTGCTGGCCCTGCTCGCCATGGAGGAGGCGCGCCTTCCCGGCCTGGCGCTGGGCGCCGGCGGCGGGTCGCTGGCCGGGCGCGTGCGGCGCCTGACCGGCCCGGGACACCGCACGGACGCGGCGGGACGCACGCCCGTGGCGCTCGCGCTGATGGCGGCGCTCCTCGCGCTTGCGGCGGCTCGTCCCTCCCCCGTGGAAGCGCCGCGGCCATTCTGCGGCACCGGCGCCGCGCCGTCGGGGCTGACGCTCTGCGCGGAGTTGGGGCGCGACGCGGCGGGGCTGCTGCGCGCCACCGGGCACGCGGGCGCCGTGATCGTGCAGGACGTGGCCACCGGCGCCGTCCTCGTCTCCACCGAATCCGCAGCCGGCGGCGACTCGGTGGATGTGACCCGGGCGGCGCTCCCGGCCTCGCTGTGGAAGCTGGCCATCGCCGCCGCGTGGTGGGACCGCGGCTGGGCGAGCGAGGAGATGGAGTGCCCGGCGCTGGCGAACGTGGCGGGGCGCACCATCTCCAACGCGGGGCGGCGGCCGGCCCGCCGCATCCGCGTGCCGGAGGAGATGCTCGTCTACTCCTGCAACACGGCGGCAGTGGAGATGGCCGTGCGCCTGGCCCGCGACGGAGGCACGGCCCGGCTGGCCGCGCAGCTCGGCCGCATGGGCTTCCCCATCGCGGGCCCCCATGCGCGCGAGGCCGCGGACCCGTCGTTCTGGGCGAGCACCTCCCCCGGCTTCCGCCGCGCCATGGCCCCGCTGGCGGCCACCGTCCACGTCGGCGGCCCCGCCGCCATGGCGGACCTGGCGCTGGGGCGCGAATCGGCCCGCGTCACCCCGCTGCACATCTCGCGCTTCCTGCAGGCCGTGGGCAACGGCGGCGTCATGCGCTCGCCCACCATCGAGGCGGCGCTCGCCGGGACCGGCGACACGGTGCGCGTGATGCGGCCCGCGACCGCCGCCAGGCTGCAGCGCGCCATGCTCCGCACCGTGGAGGCGGGGACCGCGCAGGCGGCGGCCGGCACGCAGCCCGGCGCCTGGCGCCTTGGCGGCAAGACCGGCACGACCGGCGCCGCCGACGGCTGGTTCGCCGGCCTCGTCTTCGACCCCGCGGGCCGCCCGCGCTACACGGTGCTCACCTACCTGCGCCACGGCGGCCCCGGCGGCGACCGCCCCACCCGCCTCGCGGCTGAGGTGGCCAGGCGCGCGATCAGCGAATGAAAGAAATCTCACACAGAGACACAGAGGCACAGAGATGACGTCGTCTCTGTGCCTCTGTGTCTCCGTGTGAGCCCTGCTGTTGCTCAGCGCACGGCCGCCAGGCGGAGCGCGAGCGCCAGGAAGACGACGCCGGTGACGCGCGAGAGCACGCCGGTGGCGACCGCGCGGCGCACGGCGGCCCGCGCCCGGCCGGCGGCCAGCGCGACGACGACGTTGACGAGGGTCCCGGAGGTGATGAAGAGGGCGGCGAGGAGGAGGAGCTGGGCGGTGACGTTGCCGCGCGCCGCGTCCACGAACTGCGGGAGGAAGGCGAGGAAGAAGATCGCCACCTTGGGGTTGAGCACGTTGGTGATCACCCCCTGGCGGAAGATGGCGGCCAGCCCCGCCGGCTCCACCTCCGGCTCCCCCTCGGCGCGGGGCCGCGCCCGCAGCGCACGGATGCCCAGCCACGCCAGGTACGCGGCCCCGGCGAAGCGCAGCACGTCGTACGCGACCGGCGACGCCACCAGCAGCCCCGACACGCCGAGCACCACCGCCGCCGTGTGGAAGACCGTCCCGGCCGAGATGCCCAGCGCGGAGACGACGCCCGCTCCCCTGCCCTCGCCCACGCTGCGCGCGATCACGTAGAGCATGTCGGGGCCGGGCGTCACGTTCAGGGCGAGCGTGGCGCCGAGAAAGGCGAGCAGGTCGGCGGCGGGCGGCATGGAGGCGCGGGGTCCGGGGTGGTGGAATCTGCGCCCCCAAGGTACGCTTCGACACGGAAGAGCAACAGCGGCCTCACACAGAGACACAGAGGCACAGAGATGAACGACGATCCGCTGCGGCAGATCGAGCAGAGCTGGAGGGCGAACGCGGCGGCGTGGACGGAGGCCGTGCGCGAAGGGCGCATCGCGAGCCGGCGGCTGGCCACCGATGCGGCCATCGTGGAGGCGGTGATGGCGCACCGGCCCCGGCGGGTACTGGACCTGGGCTGCGGCGAGGGGTGGCTGGCGCGGGCCCTGTCCCAGCGTGGCGTGGAGACGGTGGGCGTGGATGCGTCGGAGCCGCTCGTGGTGGCGGCGCGCGCGGCGGGGGGCGGGGATTTCCACGTTTGCAGCTACGGCGAGCTGGACGGGCCGGAGCGCTTCGGAGGCGCCTTCGACGTGGTGGCGGCCAACTTCGCGCTGCTCGGCGACCCGCTGGACGATGCGCTGCAGGGCGCGCGCGGGCTGCTGGCCCCCGGCGGGGTCCTGGTGATCCAGACCGTGCACCCGTGGGCGGCGCGCGACGGCGATTACCGCGACGGGTGGCGCACGGAGCGGTTCGCCGCGTTCGGGGAGGGCTTCACGGAGCCGATGCCCTGGTTCTTTCGCACCCTGCGATCATGGTCCGATGCGTTGACGCGAGCGGGGCTGCGCATCCACGGCCTGCGCGAGCCGGCGCACCCGGAAACCGGCGAGCCCGTCTCGCTCATCCTCACGGCCTGGGCGCCGGCAGCCGCGCGTCCGAGCGCACCCATGCCCACAGACACAGAGGCACCGAGGAAAACGCGATTGTGACCCCTGGACCCGCCCGGGCGTGAATGCGAAACTCCATCTGCGTGCTCCCCACCCTCCACCGCGCCGAGCCATGGTCTGGATCTGGGTCATCTCCGCCGTACTCGTCCTCGCTGCGGGCCTGCGCTACCGGCACCGTCTCCACTCGCGCGGGGAGCCGGCGATCGACGACGACGCGATCCGCCACATCATCGGCACCGGCACCCTCCCGCGTAGGGCAAAGGACGCCCGCACGGACATGGACGAGGCCAAGCGTGCGGAGGAAGAATTCTGGTCCGAGACGTGGGACGAGCCGGAGGAGTATCGTCCGTAACGGCGACTTCGTCTCTGTGCCTCTGTGTCTCCGGAGTGAGCCCCTCCGTACGCCTTTCATCCTGGAAGCCAAGCGTGAACGAGCCATCGAACCCCCGTGCGCGCGAGCTGGTGCGCGTCCTGGGCCTGCAGCCGCACCCCGAGGGCGGCGCCTTCCGCGAGGTCTTCCGCTCCCCGCTGGCCGTGCGCCCGGCCGACGGCCGCCCGGAGCGCAGCGCCCTCACCGCCATCTACTTCCTCCTGGCCGACGGCGGCGCCAGCCGCTGGCACCGCGTCGCGTCCGATGAATCGTGGTGCTGGCTGGAGGGGGACCCGCTGGAGCTGTGGCGCATGCCCGCCGCCGCCGGCCCCGCGGCGTGCGAGGTGCTCGGCCCCGTGGCGGAGGGCGTCCACGCGCTCGGCATCGTCCCCGCCGGCGAGTGGCAGGCGGCCCGCACGCGCGGCGCGTACACGCTGGTGGCGTGCATGGTGGGCCCCGGCTTCGACTTCGCCGACTTCCAGATGCTCTCCGATCTCCCGGAAGCCGAGCAGACCCGCCGCCACGCGGGCCCGGACGCGGCGGCGCTGATCTGAAACGGCGATCTCACACAGAGACACCGAGGCACAGAGAAGAACCAGTCTCTGTGCCTCTGTGTCTATGTGTGAGGCCTACAGCGCCCCCAGCTCGTCCGAAAGCGTGCGGGACACGCTGGACCAGTCGTAGCGGTCGCGGGCGACGCGGAAGAGGGCGGCCTTGTGGCGCTCGCCCATCTCCAGGGCGCGGGGCACGTGGCGTACGATGTCGGCCACCGTGCGCTCGGGCGAGGGGTCCAGCTTCATCGCCTCCGCCGCCTCCGGAGGGAGCGCGGTGGCCACGGAGTCGATGCTGGCCTTCATCCCGCCAAAGTAGGTGCCCAGCGGGAACGCGCCGCTCGCCAGCGCTTCCAGGAAGACGAGCGGGCCCGCTTCCTTGACGACGGAGGGAAAGACCGCGGCGTCGCAGCAGGGGAAAAGGTAGCGCAGCTCCCGGTGCGTCAGGTAGCCGGTGAAGATCACCCGGTCGCGCCGCACCAAACGGCGCCCCGCCTCGAAGTAGGCGTCGGCGTCCGGCCCCAGCCCCTCCAGGAAGCGCGCCACCTTGGTCAGCTCGTGGCCGCCGCCCTCCCCTTCCGGATCGCCCTCCAGCGCGCGGCCGGTGGCCACGATCTCTTCGAACAGCGCGCGCTCGCCGTGCTCCAGCGCCCAGAGCATGGCCTCCAGCGGCTCGCGCAGGGGGCCGTGCCCCACGATCACCAGGCGCATCTCCGGGATGCGCTCCAGGATCAGGGGGAGGGCCGCGACCACCTCCTGCACCCCCTTGGCCGAGATCAGCCGCCCCACGTACAGCAGCAGGGGGTCGCGCTCCCAGTCCACCTCGTCCAGCCGCGCCTCCAGCTCCGCGTCGGGCACCTTGGACGTGTAGCCGCGCCCCGCCGCCAGCGCCTCGTCCAGCGCGGGGCCCGCCAGGTCGCCGCGGAGGGCGCCCAGCAGCGCCTCCGTCTGCGCCGGCGTGCGGCCGCGGGGGAGCCCCGCCAGCGACTCGCGGAGCTGCGCGGCGCGGGCGCGGCGCCCGGAGCGCTCCACGGGCTCGAACTGGCCGGTGTCCACGCCCAGGTGCAGGTCCACCATCTTCTCGTCCAGCCCAGGGATGCCGGTGAAGATGCCGTGCACCCGCTCGCGCATCTCCCCGCCGATCACGAAGATGCGCCCCGCGGCCGTGAACGCCTCCGTGGCCAGGCGCAGGAAGCGCTCGTCGCGCTTGACGGCGTACTCCAGCGCGCTGCCGTGCGGCATGATGGAGAAGGGGATCCCCTCCGCCGCGCACACCCGCTGCGCCACCACCGACATCAGCACGGCGTGGTTGGCATGGATGGCGGTGACGCCGTTTTCGCGCACGATACGCGTCAGCGCGCGGACGTTGCGCTCGACGTACTCCTCGATGGCGTCGTCCGGCAGGTCCACCATGGGGACGACGTTGGGGAACTCCTCGTACTTGTCCCACACGTACACGGGCAGCGTGTCGCCGAGCACGGGCTTGTGGAGGATGCAGCACCCCGGGTGGCCGCCCTCCGCGCGCCGGTAGAAGCGGTCGACGGTGCCGTCGGGGGCGTAGTGGCGCGCCTCGGCGATGAAGGGGTAGCGCTCGGGATGGTTCTCCTGCGCCATCAGGTGCACGGTCTCGCCCTGGCGGCAGAGCGACTCCACCACGGAGCGCGTCCACAGGTTGCTTCCAGAGCCTTCGAGCAGGTATCCGTGCAGGATGCAGATCATGGCTCCCTCGCGGCGGGTGGGTTGGGCGGGCACGCCCCGCGGTCGCAAGGACGCGGCCAGCCGCGCTGGAACCGGATGGGCTTCCCGATTGCGAGGGCCCGATCCGAGTCATCCCACCGTCGGCACCCCGGGCCCCGGCCCCGCGGCGCCGGTCCCCTGCCGGCCCCAGAGCATATCCTTCCGCCACCGTGGCTGTGGAGCGGCGGCTCCTTCGGGATGACAGAGATAAGAATGGATCGTGATGGAGGAACGAGAGATCGAAGTCGTGGAAGGGGCGCCGCTGCGCTACCTCCTGTCCGTGCCCGCGAACCCGGCGGAGGGGCCGCGGCCGGTGCTCTTCTTCCTGCACGGCTACGACGAGGCGGCGCCGATGGACATCCGGCGCGCGCTGACGATGCACGGCCCCCTGCGCCCCGGCAACCCGCCGACGGATTTCATCGTCGTCGCGCCGCAGCTTCCGCGCGCGGGCGACCTGTGGCACCTGTACGCGGACGCGGTGCGCGACATCGTCGCGGCCGTGCACGCGCGCCACGGCGGCGACGCGCGGCGAAGCTACCTCACGGGCTTCAGCTTCGGCGGCAACGGCGTCTTCGACCTCGCGCTGGCGCGGCCGGAGCTGTGGGCCGCCCTGTGGGCCGTGGACCCCACGCGCGTCCCCCAGCGCGACCCGGGACGCCCGGTGTGGCTCTCCTTCGGCGAGGTCGCGCGCCGCCAGGCCGCCGGCTTCACGCGCGTGCTGGCCCTCCGCGCCGAAGGCGACCGCGTGGGGCTGGACGAGGGCGAGGACCACGTGGGCTCCGCCACCCGCGCCTACCGCGACGCGCGCATCTACTCATGGCTCCTCTCGAACGGAGACGCGGAAGTACGGGGATAACCTCCTCTCCGTGTCTCCGTGCCTCTGTGTGAGACAGGCTTTTCGCATTATACTCCGGGTGCCCGCAGAACTCCCCCCCGGATCGGACCTCCCATGACATCCAAGCTGCTTCGCGCCTTGATGGGCGGAGTCGTCCTCGCCGTCTGTGCGCCGGGCATCGCCAGCGCCCAGATCGAGTCCGCCCCTGCGGCTGCGCGCGCCGCGGACCCGCCTGCGCGTGTGGAGGACGCCGCGTCCGCCCCCGCGCTGAAGGCCGCGCGCCAACGTTTCGTGCGCGCCTTTTCGGGGCGAAGTGTCGGGCGCATCACCCCCCTCTTCACGGAGGACGCGCGGCTCTACTCGAACGGCCAGAACCTCTCCCCGTCGGCATTCGCCGAGGTCGTGCTCGCGCTGGACGTACGGGGCGCCACGTGGTCTCCTGGAGCGACGAGCTTTGTATCTCCCGTGCGGGTCCGCGAGGAGGGGCGCTACAGCATCCAGGGGCGTCGCGAGGCTTACACCGGCGACTACACCATCGTTTGGCAGCACCAGGCTGGCCAGGAGTGGCAGATCACCGAGCTCCGCCTGACAGAGCGGTAAGCCGGTCCTGTACCCACTTGCCCGCGGCGCAAAGTCATCGGCCTGAGTTCCAGGTCACTGCGGTTCTGCGCTCCGGCCCACAGACGTTCCACGGCCACGGGCGCGGAGTGACTTCATCTCCGCGCCTCGCCGGATCACCCGGCTCGTCATCCCGTTTCTTTCAACCTGCAGGGCCGTCATGCCAATCGATCGCGGCGCCATCGACGCACAGCTCCGGGACATCGGCGAGGGGGACCGCTGGTGGGAGTACCGCGAGTTCCGCGACCTCCCGCACATCCTGCACGTGGACGAGCAGATCAAGGGGCTCATCACGGGCAAGCTGCTGGGTGCCCGCGGGCCCCGGATCCGGATGGCGGGCGCGTGGGTCTTCGTGGCGACGACCCATCGGCTCATCGCCCTGAAGCAGGAGCGCTTCGCCCGCAAGCAGGTGGAGATCGCGGCCGGCCAGATCATCCGCATCCAACCCAGCACCCGCCTGCGCAGCAGCCAGATCGTGGTGGAGACGCCGCAGCGGCGCTACCGGCTGCGCGTGCCCAAGTCGGAGGCGTTCCGCTTCGCCGGGGCGCTCGCGACGCTGATGCCCGCCGCGCCGGCGCAGCCGCCGGCCCTGGAAACGGAGTCGTGGTCGTGGTTCCCGCGCTCGGTGGCCGCGCTGCCGGGCGTTGCGGGGCTCGTGGAGCGCGTCTCGCCGCGCTCCGGCCCCGACTACCCTTCGCGCGAGCACTTCGAGCGCCTGGAGCTCACCGTCGAGGCCCTCCAGAACGAGATGGAGCGCCTGCGCAACCAGGTCTCGTTCCTCGAAGACCTGCTGCGCAAGCAGTCCGAAGACACCTTCCTCACCCGCTCCTCCGTCGATTCCTAGAGTCGCGGCAACCACAGGGCTCACACAGAGACACAGAGGCACAGAGGATAACTTCATCTCTGTGCCTCTGTGTCTCTGTGTGAGCCCGCTGTTGGCCGCCGATCCATCGCCAGCCCGCGAGCCTACATGAAGGTAGCGATCCCCGCCGACGCGCTCGTCCTCCTGGTCGCTCCCGCGGGCGCCGGGAAGAGCACCTTCGCCCGGGAGCACTTCCTCGCCACGGAGGTCGTATCGTCGGACGCATGCCGCGCGCTCGTATCGGACGACGAGGCGAACCAGGACGCGACCGACGCGGCGTACGAGGTGTTCCACAGCATCCTCCGCGGACGTCTCTCCCTGGGCCGCCTGACCGTGGCCGACGCGACCAATCTGAACGCCGCGTCGCGCGAGCGCCTCCGCGAGCTCGCCGCCGAGCACGGCCGACCCGTGGCCGCGCTGGTGCTGGACGTCCCGCTGGAGCTGTGCCAGGCGCAGAACCAGGCCCGCGCCCGCCGCGTCCCCCCCGAGATCATCGCCCTTCACTACCAGCAGTACCTGCGCGCCCGCGAGACCCTCCCCGCCGAAGGCTACGCCGCCCTCCACACCGTCCGCCCGGGCACTCCGCTGGAGGTGGTGCGAGCATGATCAGAGGAGCCTCCTTCCGGTGCACCGGAAGGAGGCTCCTCTTTGTACCTTCTCCGCGCGAGTTACCAGGCGGTGATGTACTTGTACAGGAGCACGTTCGGCGTGCCGGTCGGGTTGCTCTTGATCTTGCCCGTGCTCGCCGCGCCGCTGATGTAGCTCCACACCGACGCGGACGAGACGTCGCCGTAGCGGTGCTTCACCAGCGCCGCCACGCCGGCCACGTGCGGCGAGGCCATCGAGGTTCCGCTGATGGTGCTCGTCTCCGTGTTCCCGCTCCCGATCCACGCCGAGGTGATCCCCACGCCCGGAGCGTAGAGGTCGGTGCACCTCCCGTAGTTGGAGAAGGTGGCGCGCGTGTCGGTCCTGTCGGAGGCCGCGACCGTGGTGACCGAGGTGTTGTACCCCGCGCTGGCCGGCGACACGTTGCAGGCGTCCTGGTTCTCGTTCCCCGCGGCCACCGCCAGGAAGACGCCGGCGTTGGAGAGGTTGAGCGCCGCGTCGTTCTCCGTCTGCGAGAAGCCGCCGCCCAGCGACATGTTGGCCACGGCCGGCTTGATGTGGTTCACGCGCACCCAGTCGATGCCGGCGATCACGCCGGAGTTGGTGCCGGACCCGTCGCAGCCCAGCACCTTGACGCCGCGCAGCAGCGCCAGCTTGGCCACACCGTACGTCTTGGCGCCCGAGGTGCCGGCCACGTGCGTGCCATGCCCGTTGCAGTCGCTGGCGTTGCCGTCGCCCGTGGAGTTGTAGACGTTCTGGGCGCGGCTGGTGCCGTCGGAGCGCAGGAACTGCGAGTGGCCGGCGTCGATCCCGGTGTCGATCACGTACACGCGGACGCCGTCGCCCGTGTAGGTGTAGCTGTACTTGCCGTCCAGGGGGAGGTCGCGCTGGTTGATCCGGTCCAGCCCCCAGGTGGCGTTGGTCTGGTCGGTGGTGGGCCGCGCCACCTGGTCCTGCTCGATGTACTGGACGCTCGGGTGGTGCTGCAGCGCGTTGAGCTGCCCCTGGTTCAGCGTGGCCGCGAAACCCGTGACGGCCGCCGTGTACACGTAGCGCGGATCCACCTGGGCGATCGCGGCGACGGCGCGCGGGTCCGCTCCATCTTTGAGGCGCACGATGTAGGCGTCCGGGATCTCACGCCCGCTGGCGCTCCGAACGACCCTGGGACCCTCCTGCTGAACCGACATCGGGCTGGTGCTCTCGTCGGAGCAGGCAGCCAGCGCCAGGACGCACCCGGCGAACATCGTGGGACGGAAGCCGCGCATAACACCTCGCTACGGGGAAGAAAGGACGACCCGGACGGGCCGGCACCGAGAGACGACTGCATCCAGCACCTGCGGTGTGCAGCGCCCGGCGCGGGATCACCGTGCCGGGGCTGGTGCTTCAGCTGCCCTGGGCGCTCAGAAGCCGCTGGCGTTGAGACGCCCGTTGGACACGGCTTTACCGCTGAGCGAGGACGTCGCAACCGCGCTGCTCATGATCGCGTTCTTGACGGTCGTCGCCGACGCGCCGGCGTTGTAGGCGGCGTACAGCGCCGCCGCGCCGCTCACGTGCGGGGTGGCCATCGAGGTGCCGTTGTAGCTCGCGTAGCCGGAGATCACCTTCCCCTTGGAGCTCTTGGGCACGGTGGACCAGATGCCGCTGCCCGGCGCGCCGATGTCGACGCTGGTGGCGCCGAAGTTGGAGAAGCCGGACTTGGCGCCGCTGCTGGCGAGGGAGGCGACCGCGATGATGTTCGCGTTGGCGTACGACGACGGGTAGTGCGGCGTCACGTCGTTGTCGTCGCCCACCCCGTCGCTGCCACCGTTGCCCGCGGCGGCGATGAAGAGGATCCCGGCGGCGTTGGCGCGCTCGATGGCATCGTACAGCGCCTGGCTGTAGCCGCCGCCGCCCCACGAGTTGCTCGTCGTCACCACGTTGATGCCGTGGCGCGTCTTCAGGTCGGTGAAGTAGTCGACCGCCTTGATGGCGTTGGCGGAGGTACCCCCGTTGCGGCCGAGGAACTTGGCGTTCATCAGCTTGACGCTCCAGCAGACGCCGGCCACACCCGTGGAGTTGCCGCCCACGCCGCCGATGGTGCCGGCTACGTGCGTCCCGTGGTCGTCGTCGGTGCCGTCGAAGACGGTGTTGTTGTTGCCGTCGAAGTCCCACCCGTACACGTCGTCCACGTACCCGTTGCCGTCGTCGTCCACACCGTTGCCCGCGACCTCGCCCGGGTTCGTCGCCGCGTTGGCGGACAGATCCTCGTGGGTGTACATGTACCCCTCGTCGATGATGCCGACGTAGACGTTGCCGCAGTTGGTCTTGCCCCCCGTCCACGCCTCGGCCGCCTGGCTGCCGTACTGGTTGGCGGGCGACGAGGCGTCGCCGTACGTCCCCCACAGCGAACCGTTGGTGAAGTACGGGTCGTTGGACGTGGCGTTGTGCCGGTAGATGTAGTTCGGCTCCGCGTACTCCACGTCGGGGTTGGCGCGCAGCCGCGCGATGGCCGCCGCGGTGCCGAGGCCGGAGTGCACCACCGTGATCCCCTCGCCCTGGCCCGCGCCGCGCATCGCGGCCGTGAGGATACGCTCCCGCACCGTCGCGTTCGCGTTCTGCAGCGCGGCACCGCGGCCGGCGGCCGACACCCCGCGGCGGAACTTCACGATCACCTCCCCCGGAACGAACTCGGACGCGGGGCCAGCGGAGAGCGACGGCGCTTGCGGCGCCGGACCCGCGTCAATGATCGCATCGGAGCAGGCGGTGAGCGCGAAGAGCGGGAGCAGGGCCAGGCTGCGCTTCATGGGGACTACCTCATCGAGGAGGTGAACGGCTCGATCCGTCCCGGTACAGGAGCGTACGGGTGGGCAAGCCTTCCGAGCGGACGTTCGAACAAGAATGCATTCGCCGGGCCCGATCCGTTCCCCGTGTAAGCATCGCGCTCGCAACGGTTTAGGAACATAGGCCAGAAACGATCCGCACCGTTTCGGTGCGCTCCGCCCCGTTGTGCACCAGTTCTTGACTCACACAGAGACACAGAGGCACAGAGACGAACTTCATCTCTGTGCCTCTGTGTCTCTGTGTGAGCCCGCTGTTTAAAAGCTGACGTCGAAGCGAGTCGTAAGGGTGCGCGGGAGGGGCTGGGTGAAGAAATCGCCGAAGGTGAAGGGCGCCTGCGCGGCGAAGTTGGTTTCGGGGTCCAGGCCGGTGTAGGAGGTCCAGGTCGCCAGGTTGCGCCCCGCCACCGTGAACTCCGCCCGCCGCCCGCCGAAACGGCGTGCCCAGCGCTGCGGCACCGCCACCGAGACCGCGGCCTCGCGGAGGCGCGTGAAGGTGGCGTCGTCCACGGGGAAGAAGGCCCTCCCGGAGCCATACGCGATCACCCGCGCCTGGTCCGCGAGCGGCGCCGAGGGGTCGAACGCCGCCCGGCACACGGTCGCGAGGGTGCGGCAACGGGAGCGCTCGGCGGGGTTGGCGCGGTGCGCGCCGCCCTGGTGATCCAGCAGCGCGGAAAGCTCCACTCCGCGCACCCTGGTCCGCCCCTGGAGCGCCAGCATCCGGGTGGGGTCCGGGGAGCCGAGGAACTCCGACCCGGAGCTGAGCTGCACCTCGCACGCGGACTGGTTGGCGCCCGTGCACCCGGCCGCGCCGATGATCCCATCGCCGTTGCGGTCCTGGAAGCCGGTGATCCGCGGGCCGTAGAACGAGCCCAGCGGGTGGCCCGCGCGGCTGATCTGCCCGGTGGAGCCATCGTCCACGATGGGCCGCTCGGTCCCCTCCAGCCGGTTGCGGTTCGCCGACCCGGTTCCCACCAGCTCCCAGAAGAACGGCGCCGCGGGCGCGGAGCCCACCCTCACCCGCGCCTCCCCGCCCCGGTTCTGCACGCGCCCCGCGTTGACGAGCCGCGCGCCTCCGGGGAACGGGAGCAGGGCCAGCACGTCGTCGGTGCGCCGGTCGTACCCGGTGAGCGACAGCTGCAGGCGTCCCGCGTGAAACGACGCGTCCACCCCCGCTTCGCCCTCCGTGTGGCGCTGCAGCTCCGGGCGGTCGCACGGGTTGAGGCCGCACGGGATGAAATCCGCGCCGGGGCCGGGGCCCTGCTCCGTGCGGCCATACGCGGCGCGCAGCCGCAGGCCGTCCATCCACGCCGGGCGGGGTAAGAACGCCTCGCGGCCCAGCTCCCAGGCCGCGCTCAGCGCGCCGGAGAGCAGCGGGTCTCCGTTTTCCGGCTCGTCGCGGCGGAGGAAGAGCGACGCGGACACGCGCTCCCGCCACGCCACCCCCTGCCGGGCGAACAGCGCGTCCGTCCGGCGCCGCGCGACCAGCTCGGAGCTCGACTGGAGGGGCTCGTCACCGGTTACATCCAGCGTATGGAGGAGGGCGGAGGTCCGCTCCGCGCCCAGCGTGGTGGCAAGGTGCAGCCCGGCGAGCGGCTCGTACTCCGCCCGGGCGAAGGTGTCCGCGTTGCGCCGCACGCGGCCGGTCTCCAGCGTCCGGCCCAGCCGCCGCGACCCTGGCGGGAGGTGCACGTGCGGCACCTCGTCGGAGGCCACGTCGTCCACCCCGTACTGCCCCCCCACCGTAATCCAGCGCAGCGGCGACCAGCGCAGCGACGCGGTGGCGACGGTGCGGCGCACGTTCTGGGTGACGCCCAGCGTGTCCCGCTCCGCCTGCGTGAGGCTAGCGTAGCCGCGGCGCTCCGGGTCGTCGAAGGGGTTGCCGGTGAGCGCGTTGAAGAGCGATCCGTGGATGGAAACGTCGCTCGGCAGCTCCAGCAGGTTGCGCAGGTGCAGCGCGGAGCCGGCCAGCTCCACCCCGCCGCCCGGGCGCAGCGTGAACGAGCCGCGCGCCTCCGTACGCTCGCGCCCGTCGCGGCGCAGCACGCCCAGGTCGCGCTCGGCGGCGCCGCCGGCCAGGAAGGCCAGCGGGCCCACCCCGCCCTCCACCGACCCGCCCACCCGCCGCGTGCCGCCCGTGCGGAAGGGGCTCGCCTCCTCCAGCGGGTTGAACGACAGGAGGGAGTCGGCCACCGGGGTGCACCGGCCGGTGCTCTGCTGGGCCAGCGTGCAGTCGGTGACGCGCGCGCCGCCCGGGAGCCGTCCCACGCGGCCGAAGTTGGCCGGGTACTCGGTGGCGTCGCTCCTCGCCCCCGCCTCCGCGAAGCCGTGGAAGCGGGGACCGCCCGCGGTGCCGCGCCGGGTGGTGACCTCCACCACCCCGTTCGCCCCCTCGGGCCCGTAGCGCGCGATGGCGGCGGGGCCGGTGAGCACCTCGATCCGCTGGACGTCGTCCGGCACGAAGTCGTCGAGGCGCGAGGGCTGCTGCCTCACCTCGCTGGCCAGGAGGTCGTTGGGCTCGCTCACCACGCGCACGCCGTCGATCACCACGAGCGGATCGTTGGGCGTCTGGATTCCCGAGGCGCCGCGGAGCCGCAGCCGCGACCCCGACGCCACCGCGCCGCTCCCCGGGCGCACCTGCAGCCCCGGCACCCGCGCCGCCAGCAGCTCCGCCAGCGTCTTCGCCGCCGCCAGTCGCGGCGGGTTGGGCACCACGGTGTCCCGGCGCGCGCCGGTGTCGTCCGAGTGCACAGGCTCCTGCGCCCGCGCGGCGGGAGTGGCGAGCGCGAGGAACAGGACCGCGGGAAGGAACGGTTTCATAGGCAGATTCGGAGCGGGTGGAGGCTGGGAATGCCGGAAATTACGCGCACCCCGCAAGGAACCGCAATCTCACACAGAGACACAGAGGCACAGAGACGAACTTCATCTCTGTGCCTCTGTGTCTCTGTGTGAGCCCCTCAGCGCAGCATGACCGACCCGCCCACCCGGAAGCTGACCCCGGCATCCAGGTTGGCGTTGCCCAGGACCCAGCCGGCGCTCTTCCCCTCCAGCTCCGCGTACGTGCCGAAGCGGCGGGTGAGGGGGCGGTGCACCTTGAGGGCGGCCAGCGCGCCCGGCACGCCGCGCGTGGCGCGGAACCGCTGCCCCTCCGGCTGCATCCACAGCGCCAGGCGCGGCGACACCGTCAGGCGGCTGCCGCGAACACGCACCGGGAAGTCGAGCACCTCCGCCTCGATCCCGGGGAAGCCGCGCTCGCCGTTGGCGTAGCCGCGGAAGGCGACGGACAGGTTCAGCGCGCCCTGGCGGAGCAGGAGGTTGGCGTCCACCGCGTGGCCGAAGGGGGTGAGCACGTGTCCGGCGCGGGCATTCAGGCGCATCGGGCGGCCGTTCAGCGGGTTGGTCGCCCGGATGCCGTTGATGCCGTACAGGAACGGGTCGAGGAAGTTGAGCGCGTGCCGCGTGGACTGCCTCTCCAGGTACGTCAGCTCTTCGGTGGTGAGGTCGGTCGTCTTGATGTAGCGGTCGATTCCCACGCCGGACGGGTGGGTGCCGCGTGCGGCGTACGCCTCGTCCGGGCGGTGGAGGTCGTACACCCAGGCGGTGAAGTCGTGGCCCGTGAAGTCGCGGGCCTCCACGTCGGTGCCATCCTTGTCGTTGAACTCGTCGATATCCGCGTCCACCTCGGGGTCGGAGCCGGAGAACAGGTACCCGGCCGTGCCCAGCTTCACCAGCCAGTACGTGGGCAGGTTCCACGCGCGCGAGCGGCCGAAGAAGCGGTTCCTCTGCAGCTCCTGCACCAGGTGCAGCTCGGCCTCCATCCCCGCCGAGCTGAGGCGCACCTGCTCGGCCGGGTGGTCGCGCTTGAGGGCCGCCAGGTCGGCGTCGCGCACGTGGCTCACGGCGATGGCCTTCGCGGTCAGATCCAGCGCGTACACGTCGTTGTGGCTGGCGATGCCTCGCCGCCCCAGCACGGAGCGGTGATACTCCTCGTGCAACCACGCATCCGCGCCCGGCACCGCGATGGTGAACCAGTCGAACGCGACGATGGTGGCTTTCGCGAGCAGCTTGTGGTCGCCCCACAGGCGCTGGATGCCCAGGTGCGAAGCCTCGTAGAACCCTTCGGTCACCGCGAGCGCCTGCTGCATGCTGGGAGCGCGGAACCCGTTCTCCACGTTGTACGGCGCGTCCACCAGCGGAAAATCGAGCCGCAGCGCGGGCGGCGTGGAGTCGGCCGTCTGCGCGAGCGCGGGGCCCGCCAGGAGCAGCAGCACGGCGATGAGATGGAACTTCATGGAGGACGTTGCCTGTGGCGAGAAGAGTGGCCTGCGCCCGGAGAACAGGTCAAGGCGCATGCCCCGGCCGCCCATCCCCCACAACCGCATACCCCGAAAAGGCTTGTCCCCAAACGTGGAAACCAGAGGATCCCCTGCACTGTCCTCACACGGGTACACAGAGGCACGAAGATGCCTTGATCTCCGTGCCTCCGTGCCTCTGTGCGCGCCCGCTTTCTACGCCTTCAGCTTCTCCAGGTACTGCTTGCGGAACTTGCTGACCTTGGGCGCGATCACCACCTGGCAGTAGCCCTGGTACGGGTTGCGGCGGAAGTAGTCGTCGTGGTACGACTCGGCCGGGAAGAACTCCGTGAACTGCGCCACCTCCGTCACGAGGGGGTCGCCCCAGATCCGCCGCTCGGCGACGTCGCGCATCACCTCTTCGGCGACCGCCTTCTGCTCGGGCGAGTGATAGAAGATCGCCGAGCGGTACTGCGGGCCTTCGTCGGCGCCCTGCCGGTTGGGCGTGGTGGGGTCGTGGACGGTGAAGAACACCTCCAGGATCTCGCGGAACGAGATCACCGAAGGATCAAAGGTCACCTGCACCACCTCGGCGTGCCCCGTCTGCTTGCGGCACACCTCCTCGTACGTGGGGTTGCGCACGTGCCCGCCGGAGTAGCCGGACTGCACCCGCTCCACCCCGCGCAGGTCCTGGAAGACGGCCTCGGTGCACCAGAAGCACCCGCCGCCGAGAGTCGCGATTTCCCTGTCGTTCGCCATGTCGGCTCCAGCGTTCGGTTCGATTGAGGGCGCGCCCACGCGGGCAGCCCTCCCTTGCTACGCCGCAACCGGCCCGGCGTTCACCCCTTGCCCTCGTCTGGGTCGTGCGCCATCTCGTCGATCGCCACGGCGATGGCCAGGATCAGCCCGTCGTCCTCGCCTGCCACCGTCTCCACGCCGTACGTGTCGGTGAGGGAGAACCAGTGCTTGGAGACGCGCGCCACCGTGTCGCCGCCGCGACGGATCTCGTACTCGTGCTCCAGGATCTGGCCCTGCGCCACCAGGTCCTCGCCGCCGGGCACGTCGATGCCGAACTTGTCGCGGAAGGGGGAGATGAGCGCCTTGCGGATGGTGGCGATGGTCTCGCCCCCGCGCAGGATGGCCATGCTGTCGCGGATGGCCAGCTTCTTCTCGCGGATGGTGGCCACCTCGTTCCCCGCGCGGTCCTCGATCACGAAGGTCTCGCGGATCCTCATCACCTTGCCGTCCACGGTGTAGACGGTGTTCCCCTGCTCGTTCTCGATGGTGAAGTCTTCGCCCACCGAGATCAGCCGCTGCCGCAGCTTGTATCGCGCCATGTGATGCTCCCTGGTGTAGTCGGGCCGGCGGGTGCCGGGCGCGCACGGGCCCGGGCAAGCTCCGAGCCGCCGCGGGGGATTGAAGCCGGGAGGTTGCGCGCCCCATCCAGGAGCGAATGAATTCGCCGCTGGAGAAACACGAAGGCCGCCTTCGCGGCCTGTTCTTTCAGATCAAGCGGGGAACGTCCAGTCCCCGCAGGGGACTTCGCGTAGTTCCAGCGGCGAATTCATTCGCTCCTGGACGGAACGCGCGTGTGCGCTCCTCGCCGGGACGTGCGGGTGCGCTGCCCGGCGGGCGTGCGGGTGCGCTCCTGAATGCGAGGTGCGGGTGCGCTGCCGGGCGGATGTGCGGGTGTGCTCCCGGCCGGCGCCGTGCGGGTGCGCTCCCGCGCGTGCGGGTGCACACCAGCATGCTCGACCGGCACTGGATGGTGTAAAAGGACGTCGCGCGGAGGGGCACTCCTTGACTGGAGTGCCCCCGGGGTCGTTTCGTATCCGTGCGCTTCGCGAGCGGGGCACACAAGCATCCACACGATTCCAGGGAAGGACGATGCAGATTCATCTACGCCTGGCCTGCGCGGCCTTGCTGCTGAGCGCCCCCGCGCTCCCCGCGCAGACCCCCGCGCGCGACAGCGCGGCGCTCGTCACCGTGCTGGGGCGCGAAACGGTGGCCCTGGAGCGGTGGCGGCGCACGCCCGGACGCTGGGAAGCCGAGGCGGTGGTGCGCTCGCCCCGGACCGCGCTGCGCCGCTACACATTGGAGCTGGATGCCGCGGGCTCCATGCGCCGCTTTGAGGAGCGCTGGCACGACCCCGCCAACCCCGCCGGCCCACCGATGCGCACCGACGTGCTGGAGCCGGCGGAGGGCGGCTGGGTGCGGCGCACCACCGCGGGCGACTCCACGCGCACGGCGCGCGTCGAGGGCGACGCGTCCGCGCTCCCCTTCTTGGACCTGGTGCACTGGCCGCTGGAGTTGGCCATCGCGCGGGTGCCGGCCGGCGCCACGCGCACCCAGCCGCTGATCACGGGCGGGCGGGCCGTCCCCTTCACCGTGGCGCGCACGGGCGCGGACCAGGTCACCGTCACGCATCCCATGCGCGGGCCGTCCACGGTGCGGGTGGACGGGGCGGGGCGGCTGCTGGCGCTGGACGCGGCGCAGACCACGCGCAAGGTGGTGGTCACGCGCGTGCCCTGGGCCGACGTGGAGGGCCCGGCGCGCCGGTGGGCCGCCGCGGATGCCGCCGGGCGCGGGCTGGGCGAGCTTTCCGGCCGCGGGCGAGAGGAGGCGACGGTGGGCGGCGCGCGCATCGTGGTGGACTACGGCACGCCCCTGCGGCGCGGGCGCGACATCTGGGGCGCCATCGTGCCGTGGGGCCAGCTCTGGCGCACGGGCGCCAACCGCGCCACCCACTTCTCCACCACGCGCGACCTGGTGCTGGGCGACCCCGCGCGCGGCGGCGTGGTGGTGCCCGCGGGCGAGTACACCCTCTTCTCCATCCCCGAGCGCGACGGCGGCGTGCTGATCGTCAACCGCCAGACGGGCCAGACCGGCACCTCCCACGACCCCGCCCGCGACCTGGGCCGCGTCCCCATGCGCCGCGTGGAGCGCGGCGAGCCCGCAGAGCGCTTCACCATCTCCGTCGATCCCGCCGGGATGCTCCGCCTGGCGTGGGACCGGTCCGAGTTCGTGGTGCCCTTCACGGTGCGTTAGGGCTCACACGGAGGCACAGAGACACAGAGAGATGCAATTCTTCAACTGGTACTCGTCCTTCGTCGGCCTGGCCATGCTGGCGGCGCAGCTCTTCTTCGCCGTGCACGCGGTGCGGCAGGGGAAGCCGTGGTGGATCCTGATCCTCTTCTTCTTCCCCGGGCTGGGGATCCTGCTCTACTTCATCGTGGAGTACCTCCCGTCGGCGCGCACGGGGGAGCTGCGCTCGGCGGGGCGGCAGATCGCGCGGCGCCTGAACCCCGCGGCCGAGGTGCGGCGCCTGGAAGGCGAGGTGGCGCTCAGCAACACCGTCAACAACCGCCTGGCCCTGGCCGACGCGTACCTGGAAGCGGGGCGCCAGGGAGACGCGGTGGCGCTGGTGCGCACCTGCCTGCAGGGGATCCACGAAGACGATCCGCGGGTGCTGGGCGCGCTGGCCCGCGCCTGCCACGCGGCCGGGCAGATGGACGAGGCGCGCCAGGCCATGGAGCGCCTCAAGCGGCAGAACACCCTGCTCACCGCCTCCATGCAGCTCCTCGACGCCCGCATCGCCGAAGACTCCGGTGACGTGGAGGGCGCGCTGCGCGCCTACGCCGTGCTCTCCCGCGGCGCCGCCGGCGAAGAGGCCCGCTGCCGCTACGGACTCCTGCTGAAGAGCGTGGGCCGCACGGACGAAGCGTACGCCCTTTTCGAGGAGATGCTGCGCCACGCCCGCGTCTCCTCCGGCCACTACCGCCGCGAGGAGAAGAAGTGGCTGGACGTCGCCCGCCGCGAGCTCAAGGAGCGCGCGAGCTGATCGCGGGCGACGCTGGGCCGGGGCGGTACGAGGGCCCGGGTCCGGGTAAACGTGCGGCGGGCGCCATACTTGCAGCGCGCGGCATAAATCAACCCCGAACCACTTTTCCGCTGGAGGAAGGCGATGGAACCCCAGGAGCAGGGAATTTCGCGCAGGCAGTGGCTGGCACGGATGGGCGCGGCGGCGGTGGTGCCGGCCGCGGCGGCCGGTGTGCTCGCGGCTCAGCAGTCACACGGCGGGCACGGCGCCCCGGGCGCGCGTACGCCCGCCACCCCCGAGGCGGCGCTGCGCTCGCTGATGGAGGGGAACCGGCGCTTCGCCCAGGGCAGGGCCAACAACCCGAACCGCACCCTGGCGCGGCTGCAGGAGCTGGGAACGCGGCAGGCGCCCTTTGCCGCCGTGCTGGCCTGCGCCGACTCGCGCCTCCCCGTGGAGATCCTGTTCGATCAGGGGTTCGGCGACGTCTTCGTGACGCGTGTGGCGGGCAACATCGCCACCTCCGAGGTGATCGGGAGCCTGGAGTACGCCACGGAGGTGCTGGGCGCCAAGGTGGTGATGGTGCTGGGCCACAGCGCGTGCGGGGCCGTGAAGGCCACCATGGACGGCCAGGTGGTGCCGGGGCAGATCGGAAGCCTGTACCCGTACATCCACCCCGCCGTGGAGGACGCGCGCGGCCGCGGCGTGGATGCCGTGGTGGAAGAGAACGTGCGCAACCAGGTGGACATCCTGCGCGCCGCGTCGCCCGTGCTGGCCTCGGCGCTGCGGGGCGGCAAGGTGGTGGTGGCCGGCGGGATGTTCAACTTCCGCACGGGGCTGGTCACTCCGGTGGTGTCGCCGCCGCGCACCTGAAGCGGCGGTCATCCGCGAAGGGGACGGCAGAAGGGGTGCCTTGCGTGTCCATCCGCAAGGCACCCCTTCATCTACGCAAGCGGGGTGTCAGGTGGGGATCGCGCCGGCCGCCGCGGCAATCACCACCGCCGCGATCACGACGGCCGCGGCCAGGGCGAGCAGCACCCACTTGCCAGGCGCCGCGCGAGGAGGCGCATCCACCTGGGGAGGCGCCCCCCCGGCCTGCACGACGAAGACCTGCAGCAGCGGGAAGAGATCATCCGCCGTGAACTCCGTGCCGTACCCGTCGATCTCCAGCGATTCCCTCACCTCCGGCCGCTCCCCGATCCACGCGTCGAGCTCCTCGGCGGTCCCGGCGATCGTGCCGTCGGCCACCATCCGCGACGCCATGGTGCGGGTGATGGAGCGGACCTCGTTGGGGAACTGGAAGCGGGGTGGGCGCATCTGAACTCCCTCCAGGGGTGCCGGGCTCCGCTCCGGGAGAGCGGATTCGCGAGACGACACAGGCAAACGACAGGCCCGGCGTGGCTGTGTCCTCGCGCGTTCGCGGGAGCCCCGGATGTTTACGGCCTTGCCGAGCGCGCGTCCCGGCGGTACGGTGCAGAAGCCATCGCAGGAAACCCTCACGCTCCAGGAGGACGCATGCTCCGTCCCCGTACGGCCGCGGCGCTCGCGCTGTGGACCGCCACAATCGCCGCCCCGCTCCCGGCGCAGGCGCCCGCGGAGGCGCCGGCGGCTCCGTCGCGCGCGCCGGCCGGCACCTTCGCGGTCGAGAAGTACCTGGACTACGAGACCGTCGGCGACCCGCAGATCTCGCCGGACGGGCAGCGCGTGGTCTACACGCGCCGCTGGGTGGACCGCATGAGCGACCGCTGGGAGACGGCGCTCTGGATCGTGAACGCGGACGGCTCGCGCAACCGCTTCCTCACCAAGGGTGGAAGCCCCGTGTGGTCGCCCGACGGCACCCGCATCGCCTACGTGGCAGAGGGGGAGCCGAAGGGCTCGCAGCTCTGGGTGCGCTACCTGGACGCGGAGGGCGCCGGCACGCAGGTGACGCGCGGCACCGAGACGCCCGGCAACGTGCGCTGGTCGCCGGACGGGCGCCGGCTGGGCTTCACGCAGTTCGTCGCCAAGCCGGCGGACTGGAAGATCTCCATGCCCGGCGCTCCCGCCGGCTCCAACTGGACGCGCGCCCCGCGCATGGTGGACCGCCTGCACTACCGCGCCGACCGCCGCGGCTTCACCGAGCCGGGCTACGTCCACCTCTTCGTGGTCCCCGCCGAAGGGGGCACGCCGCGCGCCGTGACCTCCGGCGACTGGAGCGTGGGCTTCCGCTTCGACCAGATTCCCGGCGACGTGGCGTGGGCGTGGATGCCGGACGGGCGCTCCGTGATCGTGGAGGGCCTCAACGAGCCCGACGCCGACATGCGCTACCGCGACTCCAACCTGTACGCGGTGGACGTGGCCACCGGCGTCGCCCGCCGCCTGACGCCGGACCGCGGCACCTGGACGCAGCCCGCCGTGTCGCCGGACGGCCGGTCGGTCGCCTTCGCGGGCTACCCGTACACCCGGCAGACCTACCGCGCCGCCGACCTGTACGTGATGAACACGGACGGCAGTGGGATGCGCCGCCTGGCCGACGGGCTGGACCGCGACCCCTCGGGCATCCGCTGGGCCCCCGACGGGAGCGGCGTCTACTTCACCGCCGATGACCGCGGCACGCGCAACATCCACTTCGCCTCCGCGCGGGGCGGGGCGGCGCGGCCCGTCACGCGCGGCACGCACATGCTGGGGCTGGGCAGCATCTCGCGCACGGGCGTGGCCGCGGGCGTGCGCAGCGCGCCGCACTCCCCGCCCGACGTGGTGCGCGTGGAGCTGCGCCGCGGCGGCGAGCCGGTGCAGCTCACGCGGGTCAACGAGGACCTGCTGGCCGGGATGCGGCTGGGCGCCGTGGAAGAGGTGTGGTACACCTCCACCGGCGGCGCGCGGGTGCAGGGGTGGATCGTGAAGCCGCCCGCCTTCGACGCGTCGAAGAAGTACCCGCTGATCATGGAGATCCACGGCGGGCCGCACGCCATGTACGACGTGGCGTTCAACCCCATGTACCAGACCTTCGCCGCCCACGGCTACGTCGTCCTCTACACCAATCCGCGGGGAAGCACGGGGTACGGCACCGCCTTCGGCAACGCCATCGACCGCGCCTACCCCAGCGTGGACTACGAGGACCTGATGGCGGGCGTGGACACCGTGCTGGCGCGCGGCTACATCGACCCGGAGCGGATGTTCATCGGCGGGTGCAGCGGCGGGGGGGTGCTGTCCAGCTGGGCCATCGGCCACACGGACCGCTTCGCCGCGGCCGCCGTGCGCTGCCCCGTGATCAACTGGATGAGCTTCATGGGCGCCACGGACGTGCCGCTCTTCACCGCCAACTTCTTCGGCAAGCCCTTCTGGGAAGACCCGCAGGCGTGGCTCAAGCAGTCGCCGCTGATGTACGTGGGCAACGTGAAGACCCCTGTCCTGCTGATGACCGGCGAGATGGACCTGCGCACCCCCATCTCGCAGAGCGAGGAGTACTATGCCGCGCTCAAGATGCGGGGCGTCCCCACCACCCTCCTGCGCTTCGAGGGCGAGTACCACGGCACCGGCTCGCGCCCCTCCAACTGGATGCGCACGCAGCTTTACATGATGAGCTGGTACGAGCGCTGGGGCGGCAGGCGCGGGGAGCGCACCGCGGCGAACTGAATGGCCTCACACAGAGACACAGAGGCACAGAGATGAAGTTCATCTCTGTGCCTCTGTGTCTCTGTGTCTCTGTGCCTCTGTGCCTCTGTGGTGAGGCCTAGCAGGGTGCTGAAAAACTTCGTGGCGCGCGTGGCAGCGGCGCTGAAGCTGTAAACTGGTGTGACCTCAGCCCGGGAGCCTCAGAATGCGCGGATTGGATGATCGGGAGCCAACTCTGTTCAGCTACGTTTCGCTGGAGGACCGGGTCCCGCGGGATCACCCGCTGCGTACGGTAAAGAAGCTGGTCGACGGGATCCTTCGGGATCTCTCGCCACGCTTCGATGCG
>CADCTW010000236.1 GCA_902805735.1 uncultured Gemmatimonadota bacterium
CGGGCGCCATGATCCGCCTGGGCAAGGTGTTCGGCAACCTGATGGTGGACCTGCGCGCCACCAACGAGAAGCTGCGCGACCGCAGCGAGCGCATCCTCATGGAAACGCTGGACCTGGAGCGCGAGTCGGCCCGCGACCTCCTGGCCCGCGCCGGCGGCAGCGTGAAGACGGCCATGGTGATGGACTGGTGCGGCACCGACCGCGACGACGCCACCCGTGTCCTCCTGCGCGCCGGCGGCCGCCTGGGCGACGTGCTCAAGAGCGACGCGCGGTGACGAGCCCGCTCCAGCAGTTCCCGGAACGCCCTCCCTCCGAGGTGGAGTGGGAGGACCTGCTGGTCCGCCTGGAGATCGTTCCCCGCGCGCTGCGCCTGGCGGTGGAGGATCTGGGGGACTCGCAGAAGGCGCGGGAAGCCCTGGCGCACGCGGTGGGAAGCGAACACTGGGTGCACCAGGTCCTGCTCCCGGCGCTGCGCGGCGGGGCACCGGTGCCGGGCAGCCCCAGCGCGTCGCTGGACATGGAGCGGAACGGCAACGAGCCCGACGCCGCGGCCCTCGCCGCCGTCTTCGCCTCGCTGCGCGACCGCAACTTCGCGCAGATCCAGCGGCGCGGGCTGGGCGTGTGGGAGTGGCGCTCGCGGGTGGAGGGCGGCTCGGGCTCGGTCACCGCCTACCAGCTCATGCAGTGGATGGCGCGCACCGACGGCGAGACGCTGGCGGCGGTGCGTGCCAGCGGAGGGGGAGGATGAAGATCGTGGGCCTGATGTCCGGCACCTCGCTGGACGGGGTGGACGCCGCGCTGGTGGAGGTGACGGGCGCGGGCGCCGGCGACGTGCAGGCGCGCGTCATCCACGCCCTCACCGTTCCCTACGAGGAGGGCCAGCGGGCGGCCATCCACGACGGCATCCTGGCGGGGACCGCCGAGGCGCTGTGCGGGCTGCACGCGGACGTGGGCGAGTGGCTGGCGGCGGCGGTTGTGCAGGTTTGCCGCGCGGCGGACGTTGATCTCTCCGCCGTGGACGCGGTGGGCTCGCACGGGCAGACGGTGTGGCACCGCCCGCCCGCGGGGGGACGCCGCGGGGCCACGCTGCAGCTCGGCGATGCCGCCACCATCGCGGAGCGCACGGGGATCCCCGTCGTCTCCGACTTCCGCACGCGCGACATCGCGGCGGGGGGGCACGGCGCCCCGCTGGTGCCCTGGGTGGACCAGCTCCTGTTCGCCCTGCCCGACCGCGCCCGCGCGCTGCAGAACATCGGCGGCATCGGCAACGTGACGCGCGTGCCGCCGCGGGGCAGCGGCGAGGCGGTGTTCGCGTTCGACACGGGGCCGGGGAACGCCCTGATGGACGCGGCGGTAGAGATCGCCACGGGGGGCGGGCTGAAGTACGACCGCGGCGGGCAGCTGGCCGCGCGCGGCACGGTGGACGAGGCGCTGCTGGCCGACCTCCTCCGCCACCCGTACTTCGCCGCGGAGCCTCCCAAGAGCACCGGGCGCGAGGAGTTCGGGCGCCCCTTCGTGACGCGGCTGGTGGAGCTGCTGGAGCCGGAGGGGGACCAGGACTGGATGGACCTTGTGGCCACGCTCACGGAGCTCACCGCCCGCACCATCGCGGACGCGTACCGGCGCTGGCTGATCCCGCTGGGGCTGGACGAGGTGGTGCTGACCGGCGGCGGCGCCAAGAACCCGACGCTGGTTGGCCGCATCGGAGCCCTGCTGGAGGGGCTGCCGATGGTGGATGGGGCCCAGCTCGGAGTGGACCCGGAGGCCAAGGAGGCGGTCGCCTTCGCGGTCCTCGCCTGGGCGCACCTGCGCGGCATCCCCGCCAACCTCCCGTCCGCCACCGGGGCGGCGGGGCCGCGCATCCTGGGCTCGCTCACCCCCGGAGCCCGCTGAAACCCTTGCATCCGCGAACCCGCGTGACCCGCACCCGCTCCCGACCCGCGCCCGCACCGGCACGCCTCCTGGCGCTGCCGATGCTCGTCGTGCTCTCCGGGTGCTTCTGGGGGGCCGCGGGGGGCGGGCCGCGGCCGGAGCGGCTGCAGGCGCGGGTCACGCGGGTGCTGGACGCGGAGGCACCCTCGCCCGCCTACTACCGCGAGCGGGCGCGGCTGGAGGTGCTGGGGCGCGAGCTGGACGAGGTGCTCTTCCGCATGATCCGCGACCCCCGCGTGCCGGAGCACGTGCGCGCCAACGCCGTCACCCTGCTGGCCGACCGCCACGCTCCCGGCGCGCTCACCCTCCTGCGCCGCGTCCTCGTCACCAGCGCGGACGACGAGGTGCGGCTGGCGGCGGTGACGGGGGTGCAGCGCTTCGCCGTGGATTCGCCGCAGGCCCGCAACGCGCTCCGCGCCGCCGTGGGCGATCCCTCGCGCCTGGTGCGCCTCAACGCGCTGCAGGGGCTGGACGTAGAGGACACGGAGCTCCTGCGCGCCCTGCTGGCGCGGGAGGAAGACCCGGAGGTGCGCCTGATCGCGCGGCAGCTCGTCACCCTGTTCGAGGCGCGCGGGGCGACGCTGGCCCGCAACGCGCGGGGCGAGCTGCGCACCGCGGCGGCGGACTCGGCGCCGCAGATCGTCTTCCACGCCGAGGACGCGGCCGCGGGGGCGCCGCAGGTGGGGGCGCTGTGGGTGGAGATGAGCGGGCGGCGGCTGGTGCCGCTGGCGCAGGACGTGGAGGTGGTGGGGGAGGTGGTGCCCGCCTACTTCAACGCGTCGCGCACGGCGGTGGTGTTCGAGGCCGGGCGCGAGGTGCGCGTCCGCGACCTGTTCACCGGGCAGACGCGGGTGGTGGGCCCCGGCATCGCCCCGCGCGTCCTCCCCTTCACGGACCGCTTCGTCTTCCTGCAGGAGGTCCCCTCCGAGCGGCAGGACACCACGGGCGGCACCAGCATCGTGTACCGCGTGGTGCGCGCGCCCTTCGCGGGCGGCCCCACGGAGCGCCTGGGGCTGCTGAGCGCCGTCGCGCGCCCGGACCGCGACCGCGGCGCGTCCCCCGCCCGCCGCATGGTGGTGGGGGAGCTGCGGCAGGGCTTCGTGCTGCGCGCGCCCGGCATGGCTCCGTTCGTGCTTCCGCCCGCGCCGGCCGAGCCGCCTCCGCCCGCGCGGCCGTAGAACGGCGGTTCCCACACGGAGGCACAGAGACACGGAGAGGTATCCGTCGGTGTCTCCGTGCACCATCCACATCGGCAGGAGTGGTTCGTTGAACGCTGCACGTCTGCTTCTCCCCGCGCTGCGCTGGAACGCGGACGGGGGGTTCGAGGGGTACCGGCAAACGATCGAGCAGGGGCTGGAGCTGGGGGTGGGCGGGTTCATCCTCTTCAACGGCGACGCCGAGGCGGTGCGCGCCCTCACCTCCGAGCTGCACCGCCGCTCGCGCCACCCGCTGCTGGTGGCGAGCGACCTGGAGCGCGGAGCGGGGCAGCAGTTCCGCGGGGCCACGCCCCTTCCCCCGGCCGCCGCCATCGGCTCGCTGGGCGAGCCGGAGAGCTCGGAGCGCGCGGGTGAGCTGACCGCTCGCGAGGCGCGGGCGCTGGGGGTCAACTGGATCTACGCGCCGGTGGCGGACGTGGACATGGAGCCGGAGAACCCCATCATCGGCTCGCGCGCGTTCGGCACGCAGCCGGAAGGGGTGGCGGCGCACGTGGCCGCGTGGGTGCGCGGGTGCACGCGCGGCGGCGCCCTCTCCTGCGCCAAGCACTTCCCCGGGCACGGCCGCACGCGCGGCGACTCGCACATCGAGCGCCCCTGCGTGGAGGTGGGGCGCGAGGAGCTGGAGCAGGACCTGCTCCCCTTCCGCCGCTCGGTGGAGGCGGGGGTCAGCTCGCTGATGACGGCGCACGTCTGCTACCCCGCGCTAGACCCCACCGGCGCTCCGGCCACCCTGTCGCGCCCCATCCTCACCACGCTGCTGCGCGACGAGATGGGCTTCGGCGGGCTGGTGGTGACGGACGCGCTGATCATGGAAGGGATGACGGCGGGGATCACCGAGGTGGAGGGCGCCGTGCTGGCCATGGGGGCCGGCTGCGACGTGCTCCTGTACCCGGACGACATGGAGGGGGTGATCCGCGGCGTGGAAGCCGCCGTGGACGAGGGCCGCCTCCCGCGCGAGCGGGTGGAGGAGGCGCTGGCCCGCATCGCCCGCGCGGCCGCCCAGGTGGCGGGCCCCCCGTCGGGCGAGGTGGGCCTGGACGAGGACCGGCGCTGGTCGCTGGACACGGCCCGGCGCTCCATGCGCGTGATCCGCGGCGCGCCGGCGCTCCCCAGCGGCCCCGTGCGCCTGATCGAGGTGGAGGACGACCTGGGCGGCCCGTGGCCCCCGTACCCGCGGGTCGCCTTCCCGGCCGCCCTGCGCGATGCCGGGGTGGAGATCTCGGACGAGGGCACCCCGCTGGTGGTGGTCTACTCCGACGTGCGCGCGTGGAAGGGGCGCCCCGGGATCTCGCCCGCGGCGCAGGAGCAGGTCCGCGCGGCCGTCGAGGCGAACCCGGACGCCACCGTGCTCCTCTTCAGCCTTCCGCGCCTGGCCGCGGAGCTCCCCACCGCCCGCAACCTGCTGGCCGCCTGGGGCGGCGAGGGGATCATGCAGCAGGCCGCCGTCGCCTGGCTCACCGGCACGTCCGGCGGGATGGTCGGGCTGTACTCCGGGCTGGACCGGTAACAGAAGTGTCACACAGAGACACAGAGGCACAGAGAACTGCTTTTCTCTGTGCCTCTGTGTCTCTGTGTGACACTTCTGTTCCGGGCCCTGTTTTTGCGCCGGTGCCCACGTCCGCACGCAGTCTCACGCTTCACGCGAGGGCCGCTCGTTGAACGACGCTTCCCGCTCCCCGTCGCTGCTGCGCGTCTTCGGGCAGCCGAAGATGGCGGCCCTGTTCTTCCTCGGCTTCTCGTCGGGCCTCCCCCTCTTCCTCACCAGCCGCACGCTGCAGGCGTGGATGACGGTGGAGGGCGTGGACCTCGCCACCGTGGGGCAGGTCAGCCTGCTGGCCCTCCCGTACTCGCTCAAGTTCCTGTGGGCACCGCTGATGGACCGCTACGTGCCGCCCTTTCTGGGGCGGCGGCGCGGGTGGCTGGTGGTCACGCAGGTGCTCCTCGCCATCGCGATCATGGCGATGTCGCTGCACGACCCCAAGCAGGGGCTGCGGCTGCTCTTCATCAACGCCGTCTTCATCAGCTTCTTCAGCGCCAGCCAGGACATCGTGGTGGACGCGTACAGCGTGGAGGCGCTGGAAGACCGCGAGCTGGGCGCGGGCGCGTCGCTCAAGGTGGTGGGGTACCGCGCGGCGCTGATCCTGACGGGCGGGCTGGCGCTGGTGCTCGCGGACCGCATGCCCTGGCCGTACGTGTACCTGGTGATGGCGCTGCTGATGGCCGTGGGGATCGGGGCCGCCTTCCTGGCGCCGGAGCCGGTGCTGCGCGCGGGGCCGCCGGCCACGCTGGCCAGTGCGGTGGTGAAGCCCTTCCAGGAGTTCTTCAACCGGGCGGGCCCCGCCACCGGCTTCATCCTCCTCCTCTTCATCGTCCTGTACTCGCTGGCCGACCGGCTGGTGCAGAACATGTACACCCCCTTCCTGCTCGCCGCCGGCTACACGCAGACGGAGATCGGGGCGATCCAGGGGGTGCTGGGGCTCGCGGCCACCATCGTGGGGGTGCTGGCGGGCGGGGCCATCGTGGCCAAGATCGGGGTCAACCGCTCGCTCTGGATCATGGCCGTGCTCCAGCTCGGCAGCAACCTGGTGTACTACGGCCTTTCCGTGACGCCCAAGGACGTGGGGCTGCTGACCGGCGCCATCATCGTGGAGAACTTCTGCGGCGGGCTGGTGACGGCCGGGTTCGTGGCGTTCTTGATGTCGATGTGCAGCCGCCAGTTCTCGGCCACCCAGTACGCGCTCCTCTCGTCGTTCATGTCGTTCGCGCGTGACATCCTGGTGGCGCCTTCGGGCGGGATCGCGGAGCGCACCGGGTGGCCGCAGTTCTTCATCCTGAGCATCGTCGCCGGGATCCCGGTGCTGCTGATGCTCCCCTACGTCGCGCCGTGGAACCGCGACCTGCCGCGCGGCTCCGCCTCGCACAGCGGCGAGGTGGCCGACGCCGCCGACCTGCGCCGCGCAAGCCTGGAATGATCCCGGAATGGCGTCGTCGAAACCGCTGCAACGACCCCGAATTCCCCCGGGACTCCAACTTTCCGGCTGAACCTGAAGAACCAGTCCACGCAGGTGGACTTCGTGCAGTCGTTGCCGCGACTTCAGTCGCCCGCGACCTCCTCGCATCTCGCATGAGCCACCGAATGCCGATCTCACGCCGCGCGACGGCGCTCTTCGCGGCCGCGGCGCTGGCCGCCTGCTCCGCGCCCAACCCCGGCGCCGGCCCCGCGCCGGGGGGAACCCGCATGGCATCGCAGGAACCGGGGGGCTCCCTGCCGCCCATCCCCGCCGTGCGCGGGCCGCTGCGCATCGACGTGGTCTACCCCGCCGAAGACGCGCAGCTCACGGCCAGCGACAGCAACTTCGTGTTCGGAAGCGTGGGCACGGGCGAGGCGACGCTGACCATCAACGGCGCGCCCGTGGAGGTGGCCCCCAACGGCGCCTTCCTGGCCTTCGTCCCCGTCCCGCGCGACGGCGTGTACCGCGTGGAAGCGCAGACGTCGGGGCCTACCTCGAGTGCCCAGCAGGTCGTCCGCCGCATCCGGCGTCCAGCCGGGCCGGGGGAGACGGCGCCGGGGATCGCGGGCCTCGCCCCGCGCGCGGCGATGACGCTGCAGCGCGGCGAGCGGGTGACGGTGAGGTTCCGCGGGGCGCCCGGGGGGCGCGCGCGGGTGGTGTTCCCCGATGGCTCGTCCGTGCCCCTGGTGGAGTCGCGGGGGACGGAGCGCGACGAGGGGTTCCAGCAGGACCGCTCGGCCACGCGCGAGTTCACGGAGTACGTGGGGAGCTTCCCCGCGAACGCGCCGCTCCTTTCCCGCGACCGCCAGGTGGGCATCCCCACGCTGGCCGAGACGGGGCGCGCGGGCACGGCCACCCTGGAGCTGGTGAACGGCGCCGACACCGTCCGCTCCCCGCTGGAGCTGTCGCTGGGCGTGCTGGCGCCGGGCGAGACGCGGGTGGGGATCGCCGCCGGCACCCGGCCGGACTCGCTGGTGGTGGCGACCGCCATCCCCGGCGGGGGGACGCCGTACCACTGGACCTTCCCCAACGGCACCCGCTTCACGCTGACGGGTGAGCGCGAAGGCGCGTACCGCGTGCGCCTCACGGAGGACCAGTCGGTGTGGGTGGAGGCGCGCTCGGTGCGCCTGCTTCCCGCCGGGACGCCGGAGGTGCGGGGCACCGTGGGCGCGGTGCGCATGGTGCCGCAGGAGGAGTGGGTGGACCTGCGCGTGTCCATGAGCGAGCGGCTCCCGGTGCGCGTGACGGCGGAGAGCAACTACCTGACGGTGGACGTGTACGGCGCGGAGTCGCGCACCAACTGGCTGTACTACGGCACGGAGGACCCCTTCGTGCGCCGCGCCACCTGGGACCAGGGGCGCGACGACCTGTACTACGTGCGGATGGAGCTGTCGCGGCCGGCGTGGGGGTGGCGCACCTTCTACGACCGCGACGGCACGCTGGTGGTGCGCGTGCGCCGTCCGCCGGCCATCAGCGCGCGGCGCCCGCTGGAGGGGATCCACGTGGCGGTGGATGCGGGGCACCCGCCGGGCGGCGCCATCGGCCCCACGCGGCTGACGGAGGCGGAGGCCAACCTGGCCATCGTGCGGCGCCTGGTGCCCATGCTGCGCGCGGCCGGGGCGCGGGTCACCGAGACGCGGCGGGACACGGCGGCGGTGGGGCTGGGCGACCGCGCGCCGCTGGCCGAGCGGGCGGGGGCGCACCTCCTGGTCTCAGTGCACAACAACGCCTTCCCGGACGGGGTGAACCCCTTCACCAACAACGGGACCACGGCGTTCTACAACGCGCCGCAGTCGCTGGACCTCGCGCGCTACATGCAGCGCGAGATCGTGCGCGAGCTGGGGCTGCGCGACCTGGGGATCGCCCGCGCCGACCTGGCGCTGGTGCGCCCCACCTGGATGCCGTCCACGCTCACCGAGTCCGCCTTCCTGATGGTGCCGCAGCAGGAGGCCGCGCTGCGCGACCCGCGAGTGCAGGAAAGGATCGCCCGCGCGCACTTCCGGGCCATTGAGACGTACCTGAGGGAGCGGGCCGCGCCGGGCCGGTAAGAGGGACGGCGGGCCTCACACAGAGACACAGGGGCACAGAGAAGATGCGGACAGGATGAAGCGGCTACTCCGAATCACCAGGCCCCTGGCGTGGCTCGCGGCGCTGCTGTTCGCGCTCCCATTGGCGGGGCAGCTGCCGCCCGACGCGCGGTGGCGCACGCTGGACACGGAGCACTTCCGCGTGCACTTCACGCCCGAGCTGGAGGCGCTGGGGCGCAGGGCGGGGGAGCGCGCGGAAACGGCGTACGCGGCGCTCGCCGAGGTGCTGGTGATGCCGCCGCGGGGGAAGATCGACCTGGTGCTGAGCGACAACGTGGACTTCTCCAACGGCTACGCCACGCCGCTCCCCACCAACCGCATCGTCGTCTTCGCGCACCCGCCCGTGGACGCGCCGGAGCTGGCGTTCTACGACGACTGGCTGCAGCTCGTGGTGTCGCACGAGCTCGCGCACATCTTCCACCTGGACTACGCGGCGGGGCTGCCGCGCCTCGTCCGCCGCGCGCTGGGGCGCAACCTGTTCACCTTCCCCAACGTGCTGGTGCCGCGCTGGAGCCAGGAAGGGCTGGCCACGGTGCTGGAGTCGCGCCTCACCCGCGCCGGCCGCGTGCGCGCCACGCTGTACGACATGACGCTGCGCACGGCCATCCTGGAGGACGAGTTCTTCCCCATCGACCGGGCCACCGGGCACCCCGTCTCCTGGCCCGGCGGGAGCACGCCGTACGCGTACGGCTCGCTCTTCATGGACTTCCTGGGCGACCGCTACGGCGACGCCAAACACGGCCAGTGGGTGCGGCTGATGGGCCGCCGCGTCCTCTTCTCGTACGGCGCGGACGGGGCGGCGAAGCGCGCGTACGGCCAGACCTTTTCGCGCGCCTGGCGGCAGTGGCAGGACTCGCTGCGCACCGAGTACACCGCGCTGGCCGATTCGCTGCGCCGCGTTGGGCTCACCGAGCCGGAGATCCTGCTCCAGGAAGGGCGCAATACGGAAGGCCCCCGCTGGTCACCGGATGGACGGACCATCGCGTACGCGCACTCCACGGGGCGCGAAGAGAGCGCGACCCGGCTGTGGAGCGAGGACGGCGTGCGCGTGCTGGACCCGCGCACCACCCTGGGCCCCTCCGCCTGGCGCGCGGACGGATCGCTCGTCACGGCGATGACGGACGCCGTGGACCCGTACCGCTACTTTTCCGACCTCTACATCGTCCGCCCCAACGGCGACCGCGACCGGCTGACGCACCGCGCGCGGCTGATGGAGCCGGACGTCCACCGCGGCACCGGCCGCATCGTCGCGGTGCGCGGCGGCGGCGGGACCACGGTGCCGGTGGTGATGGACGCGGAGGGGGGCGGGATGCGCGACCTGGTGCCCGCGTCTCCCGACGTGCACTGGACGCGGCCCCGCTGGTCGCCGGACGGAACGCGCATCGCCATCGCGCGCTGGCGCACGGGGGCGCTGTACGACGTGGTGATCCTGGACGCGGCCACGGGGAGCGTGGTGCGTGAGGTGACCAGCGACCGGGCGGTGGACAGCTCGCCGTCGTGGTCGCCGGACGGGCGCTACGTGGTGTTCAGCTCCGACCGCAGCGGCATCTCCAACCTGTACGCGTACGACGTGGCGGCGGGCACCCTGCGGCGCATCACCAACGTGCTGACGGGCGCCTTCGACCCCGACGTGTCGCCGGACGGTCGTTGGATCGCGCTGACGCTGTACCGCGCGGACGGGTACCACCTGGCCCGCATGCCGTTCGATCCGGCGCGCTGGACGGAGGCGCCCCCGCTGCGCCCCGAGCTCCGGCAGGCCGGCGCGGCTCCCGAGGTGGCGCAGCGCGCCGTGGCCGGCTCCCCGCGCCGCTACTCGCCCATCCCCTCGCTCCTCCCCTCCGCGTGGACCCCCATCATCACCAGCGACCACGAGGAGCTGGGGATCGCGCTGGGCGCGGCCGTGGGCGGGCAGGACGTGGTGGGGCGCCACACGTACGCGGCGTCCGTGCAGGTCCACCCGCGCGAGCTTCGCACGGACGTGGGCGCGAGCTACCTGTTCGCGGGGCTGGGCAACCCGGTGATCGGCGCGTCGGCGGCGCAGGACTGGGACTTCGCGGGCGCGATCACCGTGATCAGCCCCGGAGGCGTCCCCGTGCCGCAGGTGCTCCTGGAGCGGGAGCGGCGCGGCTCCCTGGTCGCCACCTTCACCCGCCCGCGCTTCCGCTCGTACGGCTGGCTGAGCGTGGGCGCGGGCGCCAGCAAGCGCGAGTACACGGTGAACGGCTCCCCCGCGCGGGACGTACCCGCCGAGGCGGGGGGCGCGGTCACGCTGGGCTACTCCACCTCGCGCCGCTACGCGTACTCGGTGAGCCCGGAGAACGGCTTCGTGGCCGCGGCTTCGCTGGAGGGGCGGCGCTACCTGGAGCCCCTGGAGGGCGACGACGCCACTCCGGGATACGTGCGCGCAACGGGGCGGGTGCAGCACTACATCCCCTTCCGCGCGTGGGGCTACTCGCGCCACGTGGCGGGCCTGCGTGTGGCGGGCGGCGCGGACCGCGGCACCCTCACCCCCGGCTACTCGCTGGGCGGCGAGGCGGGCGGGGTCGGCGCCTTCCCGCTCTCCACCTTCGTCTCGCTGGGCGTCGACCTGGACCTGCCGGTGCGCGGCTACGCGGCGGGCGCGCAGTTCGGGGACCGCGCGGTGGCGGGCTCGGCCGAGTGGCGCTTTCCGCTGGCGCTGGTGGAGCGCGGGCGCGGGCTGCTCCCCGTGTACCTGGACCGGGTGTGGGGCGCCCTCTTCGTGGACGCGGGCCGCACCTGGTGCAGCGACGTGTGCCTGTCGCGCTTCGACGCTCCGGACACGGCGCCCGCCCCCACCACGCTCGCCTCCGTGGGCGCCGAGCTGGGGTTGAACCTGGGCATCTCGTTCCTCCCCCCGGTCCCGTTCCGGCTGGGCGTGGGAGTCCCCCTGCGCCCCGTCAGCGCCGGGGCGAGCCGGCCGGACCCGCGGGCGTACCTCACGGTCGGGCTGGCCTTCTGAGGGGAGGCCCTCACCCGGCAGCTTACAGCTGCCACCCTCTCCCACAAACAGCCGTGGGAGAGGGGACTACTTCGATCGCGCGTGGCCGGCCCTGAGCCCCCGACCCCTCACTCCCGAGCATCTGGCCGAGGGGGGCGCATCTTCAGTGTCCGCCGGCGCCTGCGACTCCGTCTGAGCTGCGGCCCCGCCAAAGCCTGCCGTGGCGCAGATCTATGGAAATCGCCCCCCTCTCCCATTATTGGGAGAGCGGGGGTCGGGGGGGTGAGGGCCTTCCGTCAGCACGAGCCGCCCTGTGCCCTACACCATGTGGTTCAGCGGGCCGTGGCCCCCGCCCAGGCCGGGGGCGGCGTGCATGGCCCGGCTCACATAGCCGAGGGCGTCTTCCACGGAGCGGGTGAGGGGGCGGCCGTGCGCCAGGCCCGCGGCGACGGCGGCGGAAAGGGTGCAGCCGGTGCCGTGCGTGCTGCGCGTGTCCAGCCTGGGGCGGCGCCACTCGTGCCACTCGCGCCCGTCGAAGAGGATGTCCACCAGCTCGGACGATTGCAGGTGGCCGCCCTTGAGGAGCGCGGCCCGCGCCCCCATCTCCACCAGCGCGGCGGCGGCCCTGCGCATCCCCTCGCGCTCCTCCACCGGGAAGCCAACCAGCACCGCGGCCTCGTCCAGGTTCGGAGTGACCAGCGCGGCCAGCGGCACCAGCGACTCCGCCACCGCCCGCTCCGCGTCCTGGTCCAGCAGGCGGTCACCGCTGCTGGCCACCATCACCGGGTCCAGCACGTAGCGGGCAAGCCGGTGCTCGCGGATGGAATCGGCCACGGCGCGCACCAGCTCGGCCGTCGCCAGCATCCCGCTCTTGCAGGCGGCGGGATGGAGGTCCTCCGCCACGGCGCGGATCTGCGCGCGCACCGTGTCCACCGGAATGGGGTGCACGCCGCTCACCCCGAGCGTGTTCTGCACCGTCACGGCCGTAATCGCGCTGGTGCCGAACACGCCCAACGCGTGGAAGCTCTTGAGGTCGGCCTGGATCCCCGCGCCGCCGCCCGAATCGGAGCCGGCGATCGTGAGAGCCACGGGAAAACGATCGGTCATTTCCTGGAATGGTAAGAGGCCAGAGGCACAGAGACGAAGTGATCTCTGTGCCTCTGTGCCTCTGTGTGAGCCCTTTTTACTTCCCCCCGAACGGATGCTGACCGTTGGGGCCCATCGCGCCCGGGTGCAGCATGGGCGGCGCGGGGGGCAGCTCGTGCAGCCGGCGCAGGAAATCGTCGTACGACGGCACCTGCGTGGCCAGGCGCTGCCGGGTCGCGGGCATGCGCTCCTGGATCTCCGCGCGGGTGATCTTGAGGCGCTGCTTGGAGGCCGGGTGCGTGGAGAACCACTGGGCCATCACGCCCTGCGGCACCGCGGCCTCCTCCTTCACGAAGCCGTTGAAGAGGCTCAGCATCCCGTTGGGATCCACGCCGGAGGCGATCAGGTACCCCACGGCCAGGCGGTCCGCCTCCTGCTCGTCGTTGCGCGAGTGGGCGGCCGACCACACCGCGCCGCCGATGTCCAGCGCCTCCTGGTCCAGGATCGGCTCCCGGTTCAGGATCACCTTGTACAGGATGCCGGACATGGAGCGCGTGCGCATCTGGCGCTGCAGGTTCTTGGCGCCGTGCCGCGCCGCCACGTGCCCGATCTCGTGCGCCAGCACCCCCGCCAGCTCGGACACGTTCCGCGTGCGCTCGATGAGCCCGCGGTTCACGTAGATGTGCCCGCCGGGGAGGGCGAAGGCGTTCACCCCCTCCGTGTCCACGATGTAGAAGCGGTAGGGCACGTCGGGCCGCTCGCTGCGCCGGGCGAGCATCCGCCCCAGGTCCGTGACGTAGTGGTTCAGCGGCCCGTCCGACACCAGCGGGATCTGGTTGTTGATCTGGATGGCGATCTGGTCGCCGAGTTCCTGCTCTCGCTTCTCGCTCACGCACCCGGCGAGAAGCGGAAGGAGGGCCGCGGCCGCCACCATCCGGCGCGCCCGCGCCCCGAGGGCGCGGACCCGGACGTGCCGGCCGCCGCGCCCGGCGCTCACCGCCGGTCCCGCGGCGCGGGAGTCAGCGAGCGGACGCGCGCCCGGAAGGCCTGGTACGCCTGGTTGTCCGTCGTCAGCCGGGCGTTGCCGGTGGCGCCCGGCGTGGCCTGGATGATGGCCTGCACGTTGGTGATGCGCTCCTGCGTGGTGGGGTGCGTGGCGAACCACTGCTGCACCCGGCTGGGGTTGCGCCGCTGCTCGGTCAGCAGCTCCTGGAAGAAGCTGGGGAGCCCGTTGGGGTTGTACCCCGTGCGCACCAGGTACGGCACGGCCACGCGGTCCGCCTCGCGCTCCGCGTCGCGGCTGTAGCCGGCGAACACCGCGCTCCCGGCGGCCTGCACGCCCACCTGCTCCACCTGCCCCGGGTTGCGCCGGAGGATGCCTCCATACAGGATTGTGAGCAGCGTGTTGGCGCCCTGCGCGCGCTGAAGCTGCTCGATGCTGTGCCGCTCGGCCACGTGGCCGATCTCGTGCGCCAGCACCCCCGCCAGCTCGGACACGTTGTCCGCGCGCTCGATCAGGCCGCGGTTCACGTAGATGTGGCCGCCCGGAACGGCGAACGCGTTGATGGCGTCCGAGTTGACCACGTAGAAGTAGTACGGGATGCCGCGCTGGTCGGCGGCGGCGGCGAGCTGGCGGCCCAGGTTGTTGATGTACTGCAGCGTGGCCCGGTCGTTGATCAGCGGGAGCTGCTGGTTGATCTGGCGCGAGTAGTCGGCGCCGAGCTGTACTTCCTGCTGCGTGCTGATGGTTGCGCAGCCGGCGGCGCTCGCCGCGCCGCACAGCGCAAGCACGGCGGCACCCCGCCGTGCGTGAGCCCTAAGTGCAAGTGCCATCGGTATCTCCATAACACTGGACGGGTGATTTGACGGCCATGAGAAAAGCAAGTCCCGGACCATCCTCCGCGCAGTGCTGAGCCGCCGCGAAGAGCGCCTCCTGAAGACGCTGCGCCAGCGCCGCACCCGCGAGGAAGAGGGCCTGTTCATCGCCGAAGGGGTGCGCGCGGTGGAAGACCTTGTGGCGTCCACGCTTGCGGTCCGTTTCGCCGTCGTCTCGTCCACCCTGGGGGACACGCCCCGCGGCGCCGCCCTCGCCCACGGCGTCGCGGCGCGCGGCATCCACGTGCACGAGGCGGACGAGCGCGAGTTCCGCGAGTGGGCGGACACCGAGACGCCGCAGGGGATCCTGGCCGTGGCCGAGATCCCCCGCGCCGGGCTGGACGCCATCCCCATGGACGCGGAGCCGGCGGTGGTGCTGGTGCTGGACGCGGTGCAGGACCCCGGCAACTTCGGCACGCTGGTGCGCACGGCCGAGGCGCTGGGGGCGGCCGGCGTGGTGGCCCTCCCCGGCACGGTGGACCCCTGGAACCCCAAGTCCGTGCGCGCGGCCATGGGCTCGTCGTTCCGGCTCCCCGTCGTGGAGACGGACTGGGAGGCGCTGGAGCCCTGGCTGCGCGGGCGCGGCGCCGTCACGGTGGCTTCCGCGGCGGGCGCGCCCCCGCCCGATTCGCTTCCCCGGCGCGCGGCGCTGGTGCTGGGCAACGAGGGCGCCGGCGTCTCGGCCGACACCCTGCGCCGCGCGGACCTTGCGCTGGGCATCCCCCTGCGCGGGCGCGCCGAGTCGCTGAACGTGGCGGCCGCGGGCGCCATCCTCCTCCACGAGCTCCTTCGCTGACCTTGACGTCCGACTACCTGATCTGGGGCTACGCGGCGCTCCTGGGCGCCTGCATCGGCTCCTTCCTCAACGTGTGCGTGTACCGCTGGCCCGAGGCCCTCTCGGTGGTCTCGCCGCCCTCGCGCTGCGGCTCGTGCGGCACGCAGATCCGCTGGTTCGACAACGTGCCGGTGCTGGGCTGGATCTTCTTGCGCGGCCGCTGCCGGGCGTGCGGGGCCCGCGTCTCCATCCAGTACCCGCTGATCGAGCTGCTGGTGGCGTCCCTCTGGCTCGCCGCCGTGCTGCGCCACGGGGTGAGCTGGCAGGCGCTCTCCACGGCCCTCTTCTTCACCATCCTGCTGGGGATCGCGCTCACCGACGCGCGCACCTACATCATCCCCGACGAGTTCTCGCTGGGCGGGCTGGCGCTGGGGCTGGCGCTCTCCTTTGCGCCGGGCGGCATCACGCCGCAGCAGTCGGCGCTGGGAGCGCTGCTGGGCTTCGGCGTGCTCTGGCTGGTGGCGGAGCTGGGTGAGCGCGCCTTCCGCAAGCAGGCCATGGGCGGCGGCGACATCAAGATGCTGGCGATGATCGGCGCCTTCGTGGGGATGCCCGGCGTGCTCCTCACCCTGTTCCTCGGCGCGCTGCTGGGCACGCTGATCTTCGGCCCCATCAGCATGCGCACCAACAAGCTGGTCCCGTTCGGCATCTTCCTGGCGCTCGGCGCCGCCATCGTGGAGCCGTGGGGAAGCGCCATCGTGGAATGGTATCTGAGCACGTTCGTAGGCGTTTGAATCTCACACAGAGACACAGAGGCACAGAGAAAAGCATCTTTTCTCTGTGCCTCTGTGTCTCTGTGTGAGCCTAAAATCTTTGGATGCCGAACGGCGCCAGTGAGGCATCCGGCGGGTGGCCCAGCAGCACGCCCGCAACCAGCTCGGCGGTGAGCGGGGTGAGGAGGATGCCGTTGCGGAAGTGGCCCGTGGCGTAGTGCAGGTTGGGGATGTCCGGGTCGGGGCCCAGGATGGGGAAGCCGTCCGGGGTGCCGGGACGGAGGCCGGCCCACGTCTCCACGATGGCGGCGTCGGCCAGGGAGGGGGCGATCTCCAGCGCGCCCTCCAGCAGCCCCACGAGCCCGCGCGGCGTCACGGCCTTGCGGAAGCCCAGGCGCTCCACCGTGGCGCCGGCCAGGATGCGCCCCTCGGAGCGCGGCACCAGGTAGCAGCGCGGCGAGTCCACCACGTGTCGGAAGAGCGGCGGGATGGACTCCAGCGCGGCGATCTGCCCGTGCACCGGCTCCACGGGTACGGGGCGGGGAAGCCCCTCCATCCGCCCCGCCCAGCTCCCCGCGGCCAGCACCACGGCGCCGGCGCGGATGCGCTCCCCTCCCGCCAGCACCACGCCCGCCGCCCGGCCGCCCTCGTGCAGCAGCGCCACCACGTCGGCACCCAGGCGGAACTCGGCCCCCGCGCGCGCGGCGGCGCCCCAGAGAGCCCGGCCCAGCGCGCGGTTGTCCGCCTGGTGGTCGCCGGGAAAGCGCAGCGCCCAGCGCGTGGCGGGGGACGCGGCGGGCTCCATCTCCCGCACCTGGGCCTCGTCCAGCCGCTCCACCCCCAGCCCCGCCGCCGACTGCCAGGCGAACCGGTGCTCCAGCTCCGCCTCGTCCTCTTCGCGCAGCGCCAGGTACAGCGTCCCCGCGTCTCCGTACCCCACGTCCACCCCCGTCTCCTCGCGCAGCGCCGCCGCGAACTCGGGATACAAGGAGCGGGCGCGGAGGAGAAGGTCCAGGAACGGGCCGGGCTGGTCGGCCTCCGCGAGCGGGGAGAGCATGCCGGCGGCGGCGAAGGAGGCCTCCATCCCCGGCGTCGCGCGCTCCGCCACCACCACGCGCAGCCCCCCCTGCGCCGCGCGCCGCGCGATGGCGCACCCGATCACCCCTCCGCCCACCACCACCACGTCCGCCACGGCGCTCATGGGAAACCCGCGCCGGCCCGTCTCGCCGCGCCGGGGCGTGGAAATCGCCCCCTCTCCCGATAACGAGAGGCGCAGCCTCTCCTGTTATCCGGAGAGGGGGACGGGGGGTGAGGGCCCCTCACCCCAGCGCCCGCTCCGTCAAAAAGAGCTCGAACAGGCGCACCGTGGCTTCCACGTCCGCGGGGTCGATGGTCTCGAAAGGGGAGTGGGAGTAGCGGATGGGCGGGGCGACGAGGAGCGTCTCGATCCCCTGGCGAACCAGGTGCGCGCCGTCGGAAGAGTAGTGGAAGAGCACCATCTCCTGCACGGGGACGCGGTTGCGCTCGGCCACGCCGCGCAGCGCCTGGATCAGTCGGCGCGAGTAGTGGACGGACGAGTCGCGGTGCACCAGCGTGGGGCCGCCCCCCAGCACCACCGGCACGTGCTCCGGCGACACGGTGGGGATGTCGCCGGCCAGGCCGTTGTCGATGATGAAGCCGAGGTCGAAGGCGCGCCCGTCGCGGGTCAGCGACGAGGCGCCCACCATCCCGATCTCCTCCTGCACCGTCAGCGCAAGCGTGACGTCGTACGCCGGGCGGGCCGCGGCCAGCCGGCGGGCGAGCTCCACCAGCACGGCCACGCCCAGCCGGTCGTCCATCGCCTTCCCCACCAGCAGGCGCCCCATGCGCCGCGGCGGCGAGTCCCACACCATGCGCGTGCCGATCCTCACCCCGTGCGCCGCGCACTCCTCGGCCGTGAGGCCCACGTCCACGAACAGGTCGTCCCATCCCAGCCGCGGGCGGTCCTTCTGGTCCGGCGTCATGGCGTGCCCGGTGGTGGTGGCCACCACCCCCGGCAGCGGGCCCGAATCCGCCAGCACGCGCAACGGCGAGCCGACGTAGTAGGGAGAGGAGAACTGGTCACGCTCCCCCGGCAGCACGCGCAGGAACCCACCCGGGGTGATGGAGCGCACGATCAGCGACAGCTCGTCGGCGTGCGCGGCCAGCAGCACGCGGGGGCCCGGGCCGGGGATGTGGAGGAACAGGTTGCCCACGGGGGAGCGGGTGACCTCGCCGAGCCCCTCCCACTCGCGGCGCACCCAGTCGATCACCTCGTCTTCCTGGCCCGTGGGGGCGGCGAGGAGCGACAGGGTGCGGAGGAGCTCCTCCATCCCCGCGGCGGGGCGGGGGGCCGGGGGGTGGCGCTCGGCCCAGACCGGGTCGTGCGAAGACGGGCCGCGCGCCTCGCGCCCGTCGAAGTCATTGATCATCGGATCTCCCATTGTCCGCCTCGGCCGCCACCCCGCCGACGCCCTCCGCCAGGTACTCCCTCGAAAGCTCCACATAGTGCGCCGCGCTGGTGGTGACCCAGCGCAGCGACTCGCCCTCCAGCTCCTTCTTGACGCGCGCGGGCGTCCCCGCCGCCAGGTGCCGCGCAGGGATCTCGGCGCCGCTCCCCACCACGGCGCCGGCGGCCACCAGCGCCGCCTCGCCCACCCTCGCGCGCTGCAGCACCACCGCGTTCATCCCGATCAGCGCGCCGTCGCCCACCGTGCAGCTTTCAAGGATGGCGCCATGCCCCACGGTGACCCCGGCGCCGATGAGCGTGGGGCCCTGCTTGCTCACGTGGATCACGCAGTTGTCCTGGATGCTGGTGCCGGCGCCCACCCGGATCTCGTGCTCCGGCTCGTCGCCGCGGATCACGGCGCCAAACCACACGCTGGCCTCCGCCTCGATGGTCACGTTGCCGATGACGGTGGCGTTGGGCGCCACGAACGCCGTGGGGTGGATGCGCGGGCTGATCCCCGCGAAGCTCAAGATCATCGTCACTCGCTCGCCAGGACCGCCGCCAGCCGCGCGGCGTCTACGTTGCTCCCGCTCAGCACCACCGCCACCGGACCCTCCGGGCGCAGCGCCCCCTCCAGCAGCGCCGCCGCCGCCACCGCCGCGGACCCCTCGGCGACCACCCCCTCCTCCACGAAGAGCCAGCGCATGGCGCGGCGCACGGCGTCCTCGCTCACCAGCACCACCTCGTCCACCACGCGCCGGGCCAGCGCCAGGCTGCGCTCGTCCGTCTCGCCCGAGAGCCCCTCGCAGAACGTCTCGAGCTGCGGCGGGCAGCACAGCGACCCCGCGGCGAGCGACGCGTGCATGGCGCCCGTCGCGTGGGTCTGCACCCCGACCACGCGCACACCCGGCGCCAGGGCGCGCGCCACGACCCCGCACCCGTTCGCCAGCCCGCCCCCGCCCACGGGCATCACCAGGGTGCACGCCTCCGGGAGCTCCTGGAAGATCTCCAGCGCCACCGTCCCCTGGCCGGCCACCGTCTGCGGGTCGCTGTAGGCGTGGACGAAGGAGGCGCCCGCCTCCGCCGCGTGCGCCTCGGCGGCGGCGTGGGCCTCGTCGTACCCGCCCTCCACCCGCACCAGCTCCCCGCCGAAGCGCGCGATCCGCCGCTGCTTGCTCTCCGGCGCGTCCGCGGGGACGAAGACGCGGGCCCGCGTGCCCAGCAGCCCCGCCGCGAGCGCCACGCCCTGCCCGTGGTTGCCGGCGGACGCCGTCACCAGGCCGCGGGCCCGCTCCTCGTGCGACAATGTCGCCACGCGGTTGTAGGCGCCGCGCAGCTTGAACGACCCGGTGAGCTGCATCCCCTCCAGCTTCAGGAACACCTCCGCGCCGGCGGCTTCCGAGAGCGCCGCCGAGTGCTGCAGGGGCGTGCGGCGCGCCACCCCCCGCAGCCGGCGGGCGGCCGCGAGGACGTCCGCGATCGTGGGCTCGTCCGCGGAAAAGGGACCGGAACCGATCACGGCAACCGCTGCGCCGGGCGCCCGCGGGGGCGGCTCACGGGAGGGCGAAGGGGGTGGACTGCCGCACCGGATGCTCCGTGGCCGTGAGCCGGCCCTCCGCCGTGAGCCGGCGGCCGCGCAGGGCGGGGTCCGGGCGCCACACGGCCGTGTAGCCGCGCGTCTCCCCCGCGCCCAGCGAGATGGAGACCAGCGACTGCACGAACGAGCGGTCCGCGGACCAGCGCCACAGCTCGCGCGCGCCCTCGCGCACGATGAAGTCGTGCGTCATCCCGCTGGTGTACGACAGGCGCACGGCGGCGTTGGTGGGGTTGGTCACCTGCATCACGAAGCGCACGCTGTCCGCCGCCGGCTCCACCTGGATGGAGGTGACGAGGGGGCCGCGGTAGGCGGGCTCCTCCGGCGCGGGCGCCACCTCGGGCGCCGGAGGGCGGCAGGCCACCGCCGCGGCGAGCAGCGCCAGGAGCGGTAAACGGAGGTAGCTGCGCATGTTGGCGGCGGAGGCTGGGGTGGCCGCCCCCCGTGCGACGGGGCGGGATACGGTTTTGCACTGGCGCCGCAACGAGTTCCACGGCGCCGGGCGGGCAAGATAGACCCGTCCGTTCCAGGGCGTCAAGAAAGGGTCCGGGGTGGGTCCAATCGCGCTTGCGAAAAAATTCACAAGCTCCTATATTGGCCGCGCTGCACCACCCCAGAGAGGATTGGAACGCCGTGAGCGAGCCTCGCCCCACGCCCCGCAAGCCCGGCCAGACCGGGGGTCAAGACCCCACGGCGCTGATGGGCATCGGGGTGCAGTTCGTGGCGGTGCTGCTGGCTTTCCTCTTCGCCGGCAAGTGGCTGGACGAGCGGCTGGGCACCTCGCCCTGGCTCCTGATGATCGGAGTCTTCCTGGGGTTCGGGCTCAGCCTGCTGTACATCTACCGCCGGCTGGTGATCGACCCCAAGGACCCGCGCAAGGGGGGGGAGTGAAGCCCGCCGCGCTGGTGCCCGCGGGAGTCCTGGTGATCGGGGCGCTCGTGTACGGGGCGGGAGTCGCGCTCACGGGTCCCGGAGCGCGCACGGGGGTGGCGGCGGGCGTGGCCGTGGGGTGCGCCTTCCAGCTCCTGCTCCTGCTGATCGCCCGGGTGGCGTTCCCGGGGAAGCATTTGGCGGCGTACGGAGTGGGGATGCTGGGAAGGCTGCTCCTGGTGGTGGCGTCGGCGCTGGTGCTGGTGCCGGCCTCGGGGCTCCCGGCGGCCCCAACGCTGTTCTCGCTGGTGACCGTGCTTTTCGCAACCACAGTGCTCGAGCCGGTGGCCCTGGCGGCCGGCACAGAAAAGAAGAGCTGAATGTTCGCACGCATCGCACTCGTACTGGTCCTTGCCGCCGGCGCCACGCAGGCAGCCGCGCAGGAGCACGCCCAGCCCGCGCCGCAGGCCGCCGGCCAGGGCCCCGTCGTCGATCCGCACTCGGCCAACCCGGCCGAGGCCGCGCACGGCCGCGCCGCGGAGGTGATGGACCCCAGCCACGCGCAGGGCGGCGCTGGCCATGGCGCCGAGGCCGAGCACGGCGAGGAAGGGGTCGACTTCCTCCACCACATCCTGGACGCCCGCGAGATCGAGCTTCCGGGAACGGCCATCCACCTCCCCGCGGCGGGGACGTACAAGGTGGGCGAGTTCCACCTGTTCGGGATGCCGGTCCCGGTGGACCTTACGCCCACCAAGCACCTGGTGTTCCTGGTGATCGCCGGGCTCCTGACGATGCTGGTGCTGCTGTACGGCGGCGCGCGGGCGGGCGGCGCGGAGCGCGGGCTGGCCCGCGGGCGGCGCTACAACATGGTGGAGGCGATGGTGCTCTTCCTCCGCAACGAGGTGGTGAAGCCCAACATCGGCCACGGCTACGACAAGTACGCGCCGTTCATCATCACGCTCTTCTTCTTCATCCTGTTCAACAACCTCCTGGGCCTGCTGCCGTACGGCTCCACCGCCACCGCGAACATCTCCGTGACCGCCGGGCTGGCGATCCTGGCGTTCGTGGTGACCGAGGTCGGCGGGATGAGGGCGCTGGGCCCGCGGGGGTACCTCGGCACCATCTTCTTCGTGCCCAAGGGGATGCACCCGGTGGCGGCGTGGACGATGGCCATCGCCCTCGCGCCGGTGGAGCTGCTGGGGAAGATCACCAAGCCGATCTCGCTCGCCATCCGTCTCATGGCCAACATGACGGCGGGCCACATCGTGCTGCTGGCGCTGATCTCCCTGATCTTCGTGTTCGGGAGCTTCGTCCTGGCCGCCGCGCCCGTGCTGATGGCGACCGCCATCTTTTTCCTGGAGATCTTCGTCGGCTTCCTGCAGGCGTTCATCTTCGCGATGCTGACGAGCGTGTTCATCGGCCTGATGCAGCACGCGCACTGAGAAGCAGTGCCAAGTGCTCAGTGCCGAGTGCCCAGTAACTGCGGAAACGAGCACTAGGCACTAGGCACTAGGCACTAGGCACCAGGCACTTCGTCCCGGAGCTCGCGGCTTGCTCCGAAGTCCGAAAAAAAGCCGCCGGCGGGGCATGCTCACCCCCGTCGTACAGTACCCGGGCATGGGCCCCCGGGGAGGGCGCGCGGCAGCGATGCCGGCTGGCGTCCACCGGTCCCATCGAGGACCGCGCGAGCGGAAGCCCGACTGATACATCCCAAGATCCCTGGAGGGGATTCTCATGATGATGATGCAAGCGGCGGTCGAGACCGCCAACGCCCTCAGCAACGGCCTGCTCGGTGCCGCCCTCGGCGCCGGCCTCGCGGTGATCGGCGCCGGGATCGGCATCGGCCTGATCGGCTCCCGCGCGATGGAGGGCATGGCCCGCCAGCCCGAGATCGCCGGCACCATCCAGACCGGCGCGCTGATCCTGGCCGCCTTCGTCGAAGGCGCCACGCTGTTCGCCATCGTGGTGGCGTTCCTGGTGCAGGCCGGCGTCTTCGCCGCGCTGGGCTAAGCTGTAAAGACGGCCGGCCGCCGCGGCTTCCGCGACGGCCGGCCACCCTGACATCGTTCTCTTTCTATCGAACCGGACTCGAACCGGCAAACGGATATGCGTCGCTCCATCGCTCTTTCGGCCCTGCTCCTCCTCGGCTCCGCCGCGCCCCTCGTGGCCGCGGAGGGAGAAACGCCCGGGCTTCTGACGCCGAACATCGGGCTCACCTTCTGGACGATCGTGGTGTTCCTGATCGTCCTGGCCGTGCTCTCCAAGTTCGCCTTCCCGAAGATCCTGGGCGCCGTGGAGGCCCGCGAGGCGCACCTCCGCGAGCTGTCCGAGGGCGCCGAGCGCGACCGCGCCGCCGCCGCCGCGCTGGTCGCGGAGAACCAGCGCATCCTGGACGACACCCGCGCCCGGGTGCAGGAGGCCATCAACGAGAGCCGCACCTCGGCCGAGCGCATCCGCGCGGACATGCTGGCCGAGACGCGCCGCGAGCAGGAGGCCATGATCGAGCGCGCCCGCCGCGACATCCAGGCCGAGCGCGAGAGCGCCCTGGAAGCCGTGCGCCGCGAAGCCGTGGACGTCTCCATGCGCGCCGCCGAGCGCCTGGTGCGCCGCAACCTGGACGCCGAAGACAACCGCCGCCTGGTGCGCGAGTACCTGGGGCAGGTGGCCGCGCAGCCCGCCGTCGGCGCGGGGGTCTGACCCGTGAGGTCCGAGGTCATCGCCCGCAACTACGCGGACACGCTCCTCACCCTGGCCCAGCGCAACGGCGGCGCGGCCACGGCGGTGGAGTTCCAGGCCGCTGCCGACGGGCTGGCGGCGCTGCTCAACACGGAGCCGCGCATCCGCGCCTTCCTTTCCACGCCCGCCATCTCCATCGACGCCAAGAAGGCGGCGCTGCGGGGCGCGCTGCAGGGGCGGGTGCCGGAGCTCTTCCTCCGCTTCGTGCTGGTGGTGGTGGACAAGCGCCGTGACGCGCTCCTCCGCGACATCGCCGTGGCGTACGCGGAGCGGGTGGACGAGATGATGGGGCGCCTGCGCGTCTCCATCGACATCTCGCACGCCCCCGACGCCGCGCTGCAGGAGGAGATCCGGCAGTCGCTGCAGGCCCGCTTCGGGCGCGAGGTGATCCCCACCTTCACGGTGGACCCCGAGCTGCTGGGCGGGATGGTGATGCGGGTGGGCGACGAGATCCTGGACGGCTCCGTGCGCAGCCAGGCCGCCGGGCTCCGGCGCCGGCTGATGGAAGCCCGCATGCCGGCCGGCATCTGACGCGAACCGGATCGCACCGGTGGTTTACAAGCAGTTCTATCGCAACGAGTTATAAAGAGCACCGGCGGCACACGCCGGACCTGAGAAAAGGACGAACGATGGCGGTCGACACCCAGCTCCGCGCCAGCGAGATCAAGAACGTGCTGCTCGGCGAGATCGAGCGGTACGAAGACGCATTCACGGCCGAAGAGGTCGGCGAGGTCCTGGAGGTGAAGGACGGGATCGCGCGCATCTACGGCCTCGGCGGCGCCATGTCCAGCGAGCTGCTGGAGATCACCGCCACCGAGACGGGCCAGGTGGTGAGCGCCCTGGCGCTGAACCTGGAAGAGGACAACATCGGCGCCGTGGTCATGGGCGACTGGACGGCGATCCAGGAGGGCGACCGCGCCCGCCGCACGGGCCGCGTGTTCGACATCCCGGTGGGCCCGGCCTACCTGGGCCGCGTGGTGAACCCGCTGGGCGAGCCGGTGGACGGCCGCGGCCCCATCGAGTCCGTGGCGCGCCGCGCCGTGGACGTGGTGGCCCCCGGCATCGTGCTGCGCCAGCCGGTGAAGGAGCCCATGCAGACGGGGATCAAGGCGATCGACGCGCTGATCCCCATCGGCCGCGGCCAGCGCGAGCTGATCATCGGCGACCGCGGCACGGGGAAGACGGCGGTGGCCATCGACGCCATCATCAACCAGAAGGGCCAGGGCGTCGTCTGCGTGTACGTGGCCATCGGCCAGAAGAACTCGACCATCGCGGGCGTGGTGCAGCGCCTGACGGACGCGGGCGCCATGGACTACACCATCGTGGTCGCCGCCTCCGCCAGCGACCCGGCGCCGCTGCAGTACATCGCGCCGTACGCCGGCACCGCGCTGGCCGAGTACTTCATGTACACCAAGAACGCGGAAGGGAAGGGGCTCCCCACGCTGTGCGTGTACGACGACCTTTCCAAGCAGGCCGTGGCGTACCGCCAGATGTCGCTGGTGCTGCGCCGCCCTCCGGGGCGCGAGGCGTACCCGGGCGACGTGTTCTACCTGCACTCGCGCCTCCTGGAGCGCGCGGCCAAGCTTTCGGACGAGATGGGCGGCGGGTCGCTGACGGCGCTCCCCATCATCGAGACGCAGGCCGGCGACGTGTCCGCGTACATCCCGACCAACGTGATCTCCATCACGGACGGGCAGATCTTCCTGGAGTCCAACCTGTTCTACTCCGGCGTGCGCCCGGCGGTGAACGTGGGCATCTCGGTGAGCCGCGTGGGCGGCTCGGCGCAGATCAAGGGGATGAAGCAGGTGGCCGGCAAGCTCAAGGGCGAGCTGGCGCAGTACCGCGAGCTGGAGGCGTTCGCCGCCTTCGGGTCGGAGCTGGACCCGGTCACGCAGCGCCAGCTCGCGCGCGGCGCCCGCTCGGTGGAGGTGCTCAAGCAGGGGCAGTACTCGCCCATGGCGGTGGAGCACCAGGTGTCGATCATCTACGCCCTCACCAACGGGTACCTGGACGGGGTGGACGTGGCCCAGGTGCGGGCGTGGGAGCGCGACTTCCACATCTTCCTGCGCACGCAGCACCCGGAGATCCTGGAGGGGATCCGCGCCACGCGCACCCTTTCCAAGGAGGGCGAGGAGGCGCTGGTGGGCGCCCTCAAGCACTACTCCGAGCTCTTCGCCGACCCGCACTCGCCGGTGGGCACCGAGAGCTACGCGGACTCGCCGATCCTGCAGGAGACCGACCGCGACCGGCACATGAGCGAGGAGCAGCTCCGCCTCGCCGCCCGTCCGGAGAGCAACGCGGCGGGCGCACGGCAGAGCTACTGAAGTCCTAAGTGCTAGGTCCTAAGTCCTGAGTGGCCTGCTGTTCGGCACTCAGGACTTGGGACTCAGGACTTGGCGCTTGGAACTTCCGACACCGATAAATCATGGCCAAAGCCAGAGAACTGAAGGGCCGCATCCGTTCGGTCCAGAACACGCGCAAGATCACCCGGACGATGGAGATGGTGGCCACGTCCAAGCTCAAGCGCGCGCAGGACCGCGTGGCGGCGGCCCGCCCGTATGCGGAGCGGCTGGGCGAGGTGATCGGCCGGCTGCTGACCCCCGAGCTGGCGGCGCGGTACCCGCTGCTGCGCCAGCCCACCGAGGTGCGGCGCGCGGCGGTCATCCTCCTCACCTCCAACCGCGGGCTGAGCGGGGCGTTCAACGCCAACCTCATCCGCGAGGGGCGCAACCTCCTCCGCGACCTGCGCGCGCGCGGCGTGGAGGTGGAGCTCCACGTCTCCGGCAAGAAGGGGATCTCCTTCTTCCGCTTCCAGGGCGAGACGCTGGGGAACGCCGTCAGCGACATCGGCGACCGGCCGGGCGCGGCGGACGCCGAGCGGCTCGTCAACTCGCTGATGGACGGCTTCGTCGCCGGGTCGTTCGACGCGGTGTACGTGGTGTACGCCAAGTTCAACTCGGCCCTCAGCACCCCCCCCACCACGCTCCAGCTTCTCCCCGTGCAGCCGCCGGAAGAGAGCGGCCGCGGCGGCGAGGTGGACTACGTGCTGGAGCCCTCGGCCGACGAGATCCTGGGGCGCATCCTTCCGCTGTACGTGCGGAACGGGGTGTACCGGGCGCTGGTGGAGACCACGGCGGGCTTCTACGGTGCCCAGCGCACCGCCATGAAGAACGCCACCGACAACGCCGGCGACATGCTCAACGCGCTCACGCGTACCTACAACCGGGTGCGCCAGGCCGCGATCACGCAGGAAATCGCCGAGATCGTCGGCGGCGCCGCGGCTCTCGAATAACAGGAGACTTACATGGCTACCATCGCCCCCGAGCAGGCCATCATTCCGACCCCCGCCGTCAAGGTGGGCCGCGTCGTGCAGGTCATCGGCCCCGTCATCGACGCCGAGTTCGAAGGCTCGCTTCCGGACATCTACAACGCGCTGCGCGTGACGCGTAAAGCGTCCGGCGACCAGCCGGCCATCGACATCACGCTCGAAGTCCAGCAGCACATCGGCCGCCACCAGGTGCGCGCCGTGGCCATGGAGTCCACCGACGGCGTCGTCCGCGGGATGGACGTGGTGGACGTGGGCTCGCCCATCACCGTCCCCGTGGGCGCTCCGGCGCTGGGCCGCATCCTCAACGTGCTGGGGCAGCCGGTGGACGAGTCGGGCGAGATCCCGGCTTCCACGCTGCGCTGGCCCATCCACCGCCCCGCCCCCCGCTTCGTGGACCTGGAAGCCAAGGCCGAGGTGCTGGAGACGGGGATCAAGGTGATCGACCTCCTCACCCCGTACGTGAAGGGCGGCAAGATCGGCCTCTTCGGCGGCGCCGGCGTGGGGAAGACGGTGGTCATCCAGGAGCTGATCAACAACATCGCGCGCGGCCACGGCGGCCGCTCGGTGTTCGCCGGCGTGGGCGAGCGCACCCGCGAGGGCACCGACCTCTGGCTGGAGTTCAAGGAGGCCGGGCTCATCAAGGAGGAGAACCTCGCCGAGTCCAACGTGGCGCTGGTGTACGGGCAGATGAACGAGCCGCCGGGCGCGCGCCTGCGCGTGGCGCTGGCCGGCCTCACCGTGGCCGAGTACTTCCGCGACGTGGAGAAGCAGGACGTGCTCTTCTTCGTGGACAACATCTTCCGCTTCACGCAGGCCGGCTCCGAGGTGTCCGCGCTCCTGGGCCGCATGCCTTCGGCCGTGGGCTACCAGCCCACGCTGGCCACGGAGATGGGCGCCCTGCAGGAGCGCATCACCTCCACGCACGAGGGTTCCATCACCTCCGTGCAGGCCATCTACGTGCCGGCCGACGACCTCACGGACCCGGCACCGGCTACGGCGTTCGCGCACCTGGACGCCACCACGGTGCTTTCGCGCGCCATCTCGGAGCTGGGCATCTACCCGGCCGTGGACCCGCTCGACTCCACGTCGCGCATCCTGGACCCGCAGTACATCGGCGAGCGGCACTACCGCACGGCCACCTCGGTGCAGCGCATCCTGCAGCGCTACAAGGAGCTGCAGGACATCATCGCCATCCTGGGGATGGACGAGCTCACCGAAGAGGACAAGGTGATCGTGGGCCGGGCGCGCCGCATCCAGCGCTTCCTGTCGCAGCCCTTCTTCGTGGCCGAGCAGTTCACGGGCACCCCGGGCGAGTACGTGAAGCTGGAGGACACGGTGGAATCGTTCGAGCGCGTGGTCAGCGGCGAGTTCGACCACCTGCCGGAGCAGGCGTTCTACATGGTGGGCGGCATCCAGGGCGCCATCGACAAGGCCGTCCGTCTGGAGCAGGGCGGCTGATGGCGGCCCCCGCCGGGGGCGCAGGGACGGCGCCGTTGCGCGTCTCCGTCCTGTCGCCCGAGCAGACGGTGTACGAGGGCGAGGCCACTTCGGTGGTCGCGCCAGCCTGGAACGGGCAGCTCGGCATCCTGCGCGGGCACGCCCCGCTGATGGCCCTGCTGGGCGAGGGCCTGCTGCGCATCGAGAACGGCCGCGAGACCCTGCGCTTCCAGGTGTCCGGCGGCTTCCTCCAGGTGGTGGACGACGTCGTGACCGTCCTCAGCGAGCGCGCCAGCGCCGCGTAAGGGCCGGGTCACAGAGAGACACGGAGGCACGGAGAAAGATGCTTTTCTCTGTGCCTCCGTGTCTCTGTGTGAGCTGCTTTGGTGCCCCCGCCGCCCGCGAGCGGTGGTCCGCAACTTGAACGCGTGGCGGCGACCGCACCGCCTGCGTCGCCGCATGGCGGAGATTCGTTTTGCGAGGAGCCAATCGAACATGAACAAGATCTCGTCCGCCCTGCTCGGTGCCCTGCTCGCCCTCGCCTTGGCCACATCGGCCGGCGCGCAGGTGTTCTCGCCCACCTTCCAGGCGCCCTACATGGGCAACGACGTGGGGCTCTATATCAGCGACGTCGAGAACGAGCTGGGGATCGAGGGGATCCTCCGCCGCGGCATGGGCGGCTACGACCTGGGGCTGCGGCTGGGGTTCGCGGAGGACGCGATCCTGCTGGGCGCCGACGCCCGCACCCCGCTCAACATCGCGGGCACGGCCCCGCTCGGCATCGCGCTCACCTTTGGCGGGCAGGGCGCCCTGGGCGACTCCAACGCCTTCGGGGCGCAGGCGGGGCTCAGCATCGGCCACGCCTTCCGCATACCCGAGCTCACCGTCACGCCGTACATCCACCCGCGCGCCGTCCTCCTCTTCGGCGATCTCGAGGACGAGGGGCTCGACGCGCGCGCGGAGCTGGGGGTGGACGTGGCGCTGCGCCCCAACTTCATCCTCCGTCTCGGCGCCAACCTGGGCGCGGGGGCGGACTACGGCTTCGGCCTGGCGCTGCGCCGCTAGCGGCGGTCCCTTTCCGCGCGGGCGCGGGGGATGCATCCTTCACCGGCGGGCCGCACGGGCCCGCCGGTGATTTCCTTTCCTGGGGCCGAATGAAACGGATCGACCTGCACATCCACAGCCACGCCTCCGACGGGCACTTCTCCCCGACCCAGGTCGTGCAGATGGCCGTCAAGGCGCGGCTGGACGTGATCTCCATCACCGACCACGACACCGTGGCGGGCGTAGACGAAGCCATCGCCGCCGCGGCCGGGCTCCCGCTGCAGGTGGTGCCGGGCATCGAGATGAGCACCCGCGAGGCCAACCACGAGATCCACATCCTGGGCTACTTCATCGACCAGCACTCCCAGCCCATCATCCGGCACCAGCAGGGCGCCGTGGAGCGCCGCGTGGAGCGGATGCGGCAGATGGTGGCGAGCCTCAACGGGATGGGGATCCAGGTGGACTACGAGGACGTGCAGCGCGCCGCCGGGCCGGACTCGTCCACCATCGGGCGCCCGCACCTGGCCCGCGCCCTCCTGGAGCGCGGCCAGACGCGCCACTACGGCGAAGCGTTCGACCGCTTCATCGGCGACCAGGGGCCCGCCTTCGTGCGCAGCGACTTCCCCGCCGTGCGCGAAGCCATCGAGGCCATCCACGCGGCCGGCGGCGTGGCCGTGTGGGCGCATCCGGAGATCGCCATCTTCGACCAGTACATCCGCCCCTTCGCGGGGTGGGGGCTGGATGGCATCGAGTGCTACCGCCCCAACACGCCCCCCGTGGAGTCGCACCTCTTCGAGACGGCGGCCCACACGCTGGGCCTGGTGTGCACCGGCGGGTCGGACTGGCACGGCGCCCACCGCGGCCCCCTGGGCGACTTCGCGGTGAAGTACGACGACGTGGCCGACCTCCTCGACGCCCGCCTCCCCGGCTGATGCCGGCCCCCGCGCGCCCGCCCGGCCTGCGCGACCCCTGGGTGCTCCCCGGGCTCGCCCTGCTGGCCGTGCTCACCGTCGCCACCATCCTGCTCTACCGCGGCGCACCGCAGAGCGCGGCGGAGGTGGGGGGGCGCACCTGGGTGGCGATCGCGCCCGACGCCTTCACCCCGCGCGTGTCACGCGCGCGCGAGAGGGTGCAGGCCGCCCTGCGCGCCGCCGCGGCCGGGGACACGGCGGGGGCCATCGCGCGCTTCGCCGAGGCGGAGGCGGAGGCGTGGACCGCGCGCCAGAACGCGGGCGACTCCGTCCAGACCGCGACGGCGACGGAGCTGTGGGCCTCCGCCACCCTGGACCGGGCCGAGCTGATGCTGCGCGCCGGCGCCGCCCCCTGGTACCGTGGCGACAACACGCAGCTCCTGCGGGAAGCCCTCGCCGCCGTGCAGCGCGTGCAGGGCGTGCCCGCCGCGCCGGCCACCCGCACACGCGCCGCCGCCGTGGCCGCCCGCATCGAGCGGCAGCTGCGCCCCGGCCCCCTGGAATGGATCCCCCGGTGAGCGCCCCCGACGAGTTCGGCCCGACTCTCCCGGCCGGTGCTCCCCTGGCCGAGCCCGTCACGGCCGCGCCCGTTGCTCCCGGCGGCGCCGTCGTGCCCGCCCCGGCGAGCCCGGCGCTGGAGGGGGTCGCGACGCCCGCTGGGCCCGCCGTCCCCACCCGGCCCGCGCGCACCGCCTTCACGCCGGCGCAGCGGGCGGTGGCCGCCGCGCTCCTTTTCCTGGGCGCGGCGGCGCTGGCGGGGGTGGCGCCCACGGACACGGGGGTGCAGTACCGCACCTTTGGCATCGTGGAGGGCGTGTTCGCGCTCCTCCTGAGCTACGTCCTCCTCCAGCGGCGCGCCTGGACTTCCCCCGCGGGCGTCCCGGGCTGGGCGGCGGTGGTGTACGGGACGCTGGCGAGCGCTCAGATCGCGGAGTTCCTCTTTCCACCCCCCGGCGTGGTGGAGTGGGTGGTCGTCGCCACGCTGGCGCTCTCCGGCTGGGGTGCGCTCAGCCGCGGCCCGCGCCGCCGCATCGTGTTCGGCCTGGCGACGCTGGCCCTGCTCATGGCCCTCCTCCGCTACTCCGTGATCCCCGTGATGTGGGGCGTCGGCCCCCAGCCCGGCGACGTGCTCGGCGTCGGCGACCTGGCCCAGGGTGCCCGCCGCGTGATCGCCGACCACCAGCCGGTCCACGCCTCCGCCCAGCTCTTCGGCTTCGCCGCGATGGCCTGCTGGGCACTGGCGACGCGCCTCGTCTGGCCCGTGCTCCCGACGCGTCCGCGCCGCCGGAAGAGGGGGTCCTCCGGGGGCGCGGGAGAGCCCGTAAACGATTCTCCCGCAACCTCTTGACGGATTTTAGGGACACATTTATAATGGTGGCCCTTCGCGATTGGCGTCGCGGAAGCGATACCGGGCGGTCCAGCGGGCCGTTGACAATCGCGAGCGAAGGTGGTACATTAAAAGGCTCGCCAGCAGATTTTTGCTGGCAACGGAATATTTGAAAACACGGGTATGGGAAGGGTAGAAGGAAAGGTCAGAACACCTGAGGTGTTTCTACGTGTGCGCCTGTCTCTTTCGGGAGATAGGCGGGCTTTCGAGTGGGGCCGGAGGATATCCGGCCAAGCGAAATAAGGGCGCACGGTGGATGCCTTGGCACGGACAGGCGATGAAGGACGCGGCAAGCCGCGATAGTCCTGGGGGAGCCGCACGCAGGCTGTGATCCCGGGGTTTCCGAATGGGGCAACCCGGCAGCCGTCATGGGCTGTCACCGCGCGAGCGGAGCCAACGGGGAGAACTGAAACATCTAAGTATCCCCAGGAAAAGAAATCAACCGAGATTCCCGGAGTAGCGGCGAGCGAAACGGGACCAGCCCAAACCGGGTGCCTTGTGCATCCGGGGTTGTAGGGCCCAGACGGGGCTTTGTCCCGTCTGCATGGAGCATGTAGCCGAAGCGGCCTGGGATGGCCCGCGAGACAGGGTGAGAGCCCCGTAGGCGAAACATGTCCCCAGCGGATGGTCTGGGTACCTGAGTACAGCGGGACACGAGAAACCCCGCTGGAATCTGGGGGGACCACCCTCCAAGGCTGAATACTCGTCCGTGACCGATAGTGCACCAGTACCGTGAGGGAAAGGTGAAAAGAACGCCTGACGGCGAGTGAAATAGATCCTGAAACCGTGTGCCTACAAGCGG
>CADCTW010000237.1 GCA_902805735.1 uncultured Gemmatimonadota bacterium
CGCGACGGTGCTCTGGATGCCGCACAACGGCTCCTGACGAAGTCCTGGAGGCATTTCCGAACAGCATCATCTGCATCAGTCCAAGGATGGGCCAGCTGGCAGCGCCAAATTTCAGCACCCTGCTAGGCGCGCGCGCCCGTTCGCGGTCGCGTCTAGCGCCCCGCGGGCCTCTCGCCAGGCCGCAGCCACCGCTCGAAGAAGGCCCACGCGCGGTTCCACGAGTCGATCTGCTCGGGCGAGTCGTCGCGCTCCAGCGTCTCGGGGTTCACGCGGCGGCTGAAAGTGTGGCCGCCGCTCACCGGCCCCGGCGTGGGGTTCACGTAGATCCTGGTCTCGGCCAGCTGCGGCTTGCGCGCGATCAGGGCGTCGACGAGCGGCCGCGCCTCCTCGAAGTTCACGTCCGTGTCGTTGGTCGCCACGTGCACCAGGATGGGCGTGCGCAGGCTGTCGACGTGGTAATAGGGCGAGCGCCTCACGTACTCGTCGCGCCTCTCGAACGGGAGCCCCCGCAGACCCTCCTGCGTGGAGAAGCTCCGCTGGTACCCCGGGCCCTTGTACGAGAGGCGGAAGAGGAGGTTGGTCACCGGGACGATCGCCGCACCGGCCTTGAAGGGTGTGGCGCCGCGGAAGAGGAGGTGGGCGGCGATGAATCCGCCATGGCTCCACCCCATCACCCCCACGCGCTCCGGATCCACGTAGGGGAGCGTCTTCAGGTGGTCGTACGCGGAGAGGACGTCGTCCACCTCCTTGCCGCCGTAGTCGATGGCGTTGTAGTGGGCCGCGCCGTAGCCGGTGCTCCCGCGGTACTCCGGGGCGATGACCACGTAGCCCCGCTGTACGGCTTCCTTGACGAAGGGCAGGTAGCTCTCCGCCCAGTTCCCGTGCACGCCGCCGTGCACCCACACCATCGCCGCGTGGGCGCGCGCGCCCGCCGGCTGGAGAGGGCCGAACAGGTACGCCGGGATCTCCATTCCGTCCACGCCGCTCCGGTACGAGATCTTGGCGTACGACATCACGCCGCGGCTGCGCGCCTCGTAGACGCTGTCCGTGCGCGCCTTGGCCGCGAGCTGCCGCGCGAAGTCCGCCTGGGGGTGGTCTTCGGGGCGGTTGCTGACGTACAGCGCGGCGGCACGTGCGGGATCCATGCGCACGGCCTGCCGCGGCCGGGCGCCCCCGGCGGACGTACTCGTGGCCACGGAGCAGGCGCACAGCAGCGACGCAACCGCCAGCGGGACGAACCTCTTCCCCGCGCGGGCCCAGCGGACGTGATGGAGCATTCTCCCTCCAGTGAAGTGCGAGCACGCGCGTGGCGGGAGCCGGGCGCGGGTGCGGGATGGCGGCCGCGGAGCGCAGCGCCACGGGCGGCCCCCTGAGGGGGGACCTTCAGTATCCCCGGACTTCCCCGTCGTGGCGCGGGTCCGCGACGCCGATCCAGCGGCCGCCCCGGCGCACGATCATGTAGAGACGGGCGTATCCGAAGGAGAGGGCGGCCGGCCGGTACCCCATGCGCCGGGCCTGGCGCAGCACCTCGGCGTCGAAGCCGGTCTCCAGCTGTACGCCCGGATCGGCGGTGGAGGGGAAGATGCGCGGCATCCGCACCGCCTCCAGGGGGTCCAGCCCATAGTCCAGGACGTAGACCATGTTCTGCACGATGGCCGTGGGGATGCGCCCGGCGCCCGGCGCACCCACCACCATGGCCACGCGGCCGTCTTCCAGCACGATGGTGGGCGCGATGGTGGTGCGGCGCGTATGCCACTCGCTGCGCCCCGTCCGTTCCCCGCCGGGCGAGCGCGAGAAGTCGATCCCGGAGTCGTTGAGGAAGAACCCCGCGACCCGGGCGCCGGAGCCGAACGTCGAGCTGTTGGTCTGCGTCAGCGCGACGGCGTTGCCCTCCGCATCCACCACGGAGAGGTGGGTGGTCTCGCCCCCCGCGGGAGCCGCCTCCGGGGGCGGGCCGGCGATCGGGGCGGCGGCGCTCGGCTCGCTGCTGGTCAGCTTGCTGCGGCGCCGGCGGTAGCGGCTTTCCTCGGCCTGCTGACCGCGCTGCCGATGGTGCCGTGGATGCTGCCGATGCCGGATTTGTCCAAAGCGCTCTTCCGGCTCGTGGACGCGGTGCTGTCCCGCCTGACCGCCGAACGCCCTCCGCCGGGCCACCTCACTCAACCCGGCCGCGCCCTCGCCATCGCCGGGGGTCGGCCGGCCTGGTCCAAGCGCTTCGCGCCGCCGTGACCCCGCGCGCACGAAAAACCCCGGGCGGCGCCGCCACCCGGGGTCGTTTCATCAGGCCCGCCGCCGGAGTATCGGCGAAACGGGCAGCGTCGCCCTCAGCGCCGGTCGGGGTCCGGCATGCGCGGGGTGGTCGTGCCCGTGGTCGTCGTGGTGCCGGTCGTGGTCGAGCCGGCGGTACGGCGGTCGTCCTCGACCTCCACCTCCGTGCGGCGGACCTTGTCCTGCACGGTCTGCACCCGCTCCTCGGCGTCCTTGCGGACCACCACCTCCTCCACCACCCGCGCCTCCTTGGCGACCACCGCCTCCTCGGAGCTTT
>CADCTW010000238.1 GCA_902805735.1 uncultured Gemmatimonadota bacterium
CCCGCGCTGGGAGCGGCTGTACGACGAGTCGGGCACGAACCTGCGCGCGTGGGTGATCGGCAAGGCGTGCACGATGATCGGCATCGGCGTGGTCACCTACATCGGGCTCACGCTGCTGGGGGTGCCGGGGGCGCTGGCGCTGGCCGCCTTCGCGGCGCTGATGGAGTTCATCCCCAACTTCGGCCCCACCATCGCCGCCTTCCCCGCCATCGCGGCGGCGTTCACGGTGCGGCCGGTGATGGCGGTGTACGTGGCCATCTTCTACTTCCTCCTCCAGCAGGTGCAGAACGCCATCACGGTGCCGCTGGTGGAGCGCAAGGCGGTCAACATCCCCCCCGCCGCGCTCCTGGTGTGGCAGCTGATGCTCACCATCGGCTTCGGCATCCTGGCGCTGTTCGTGGCGACGCCGCTGCTGGCGGTGCTGGTGGTGGCGGTGCGCATCCTGTACCTTGAGCCCACGGAGGAGCGCCAGCAGTGGGACCGGCGCGAGCCCGACACGCCCGTGGACGCGGCGCTGGCCGTGCCGGAACCTCCCGGGTGATGCGGGGTGTTGACACTTGCGCGGCGCGCGTGTATACTGCGGGCTGCGACAACCCACCGCCGCGGTCCAGTGTTCCATAAACGCGTAGGGACTCGGTCGCCACGGTCGGGTCCTTTCGTTGTTTAACCCAAAATCCTTCTTGGAGGGCATGCGTGGTCGAGATTCAGCTTGGTGAAAACGATCGCCTGGACTGGGCGCTCAAGCAGTTCCGCCGCCGGATGATCCGCTCGGGACTGTTCAAGGACATGCGCCGGAAGCGCTTCTACGAGAAGCCCAGCGAGGCTCGTAAGGCCAAGTCGAAGGCCGCGCAGCGCCGCCGCGCCAAGGATCGCCGCAACGCCCGTCGCGGGCGGGACTAAACCCGCGTTATCCACCCGTCGGTTGGCACGGATTTCCGGACACACCGACAGTCAACACCATCCAGGAGTACGGGAATGCGTACCACCGGCACCGTGAAGTGGTTCAACGACGCCAAGGGCTTCGGGTTCATCACCCCGGAGAACGGCGAGAAGGACTGCTTCGTGCACCACTCGGCCATCCAGTCGCAGGGCTTCCGCACGCTCGCCGAGGGCGAGCGCGTGGAGTTCGACATGGTGCAGGGCCAGAAGGGCCCGGCCGCGGAGAACGTGAGCCGCGTCGGCGCCTGAGCCTTCATCGGCGAGGGTGAAATGAGGGGCGCTCCCGGTTTGGGGCGCCCCTCGTTGTTTTGAGGAAGCGTGAGGGGGGCCCTCACCCCCCCGACCCCCCTCCCCCAAACTGCTGGGGGAGGGGGGCGCACTCCAGCCATCCAGCCGCGCCCGGACAATCCGGGGGCCGCGGCACTCAGGAACGGCTAGCATCGCGCGGACACCGAAGATGCGCCCCCCTCTCCCGTTATCGGGAGAGGGGGGTCGGGGGGGTGAGGGTCTCTCCGCGCGCCGCAGCTCCGTCCTCACACGCTCGCGCACCTCGCCTACAGCCGCTCCGTCTGGGTCGCGCGGACGATGATCTCGTCCTGGCGGAAGCGCGCTTCGAGCTCGTGGCGGTAGGACTGCCACCAGGCGCGGTCGAGGTCGTCGTCCATGACTTCGATGATGGTGACGTCGTCGTGGGTGACGTCGCCGCCGTCTTCGCGCCAGGCGCCGCGCGCGGGGGAGCGCAGGTAGGCGGTTACGCCCCCGAAGCGGTCCGTGAGCTCCCGGTTGACGCGGTCGAACTCGGCGCTCGGAAAAGGGCGGCCGTCGTTGTCGCGGAGCGGGAGGAGGAACTGGACGAGGTGCATGGCGGCGGCTGGAAACGAGGGAGGGCGCGCGGGCCCGCATCTCGCGTGAGCGAAGGCAATCCGCGGACCCACACGGGGTCAGCGGCACACCATCCGGGAGAACCATGATCCGCTGGAAGGCTCCGCTCCGCGGCGCGCTCACCGCCTGCGGGCTCCTGACCATGGCCGCGTGCAGGAGCGCGACCTTTGACGTGGACGGGCTGCGCATCTACGGCCTGGACGCGCGCAACAACCTGGTGGAGTTCGGTACCCGCAGCCCCGACGAGGTGAAGCGCAGGGAGATCCGCGGGCTGCAGGAGGGCGAGGTGCTGGTGGGGATCGACTTCCGTCCCTCGGAAGGGATGAATGCGGATTCCGTGTACGGCGTGGGGAGCACCGGGCGCGTGTACCGGGTGGACACGGGGAGCGGCCAGGCCACTCCGCTGGGCGGCGGCGCCGTGCTGCAGGGGGAAGCGTTCGGCGTGGACTTCAACCCCGCCGCGGACCGCATCCGCGTGCACGGCAGCCAGGGGCTCAACCTGCGGCTGGACCCCAACACCGGCGGCCTGGCCGGGATCGACGCGCCGCTCGCCTTCGTCCCCGGCGACCCGGGCGCCTTCAGCTCCCCAAGAGTGGTGGGGACCGCCTACACCAACAGCACCTCCGGCGCGACCGGCGCCACGCCGACCGCGCTGTACGGCATCGACAGCAATCGCGACGCGCTGGTCGTGCTCCCCTCCCCCAACAACGGGCAGGTGGTCACGGTGGGGCCGCTGGGCGTGAACAGCTCGGACGAAGCGGGCTTCGACATCGCCACGCTCTCTACGGGCAACGAGCAGGTGGCGTTCGCCACGCTGAGCGAGGGACGGGTGACGCGGCTGTACCGGATCGACCTCGCCACCGGCGCCGCGAAGCTGGTCGGGCGCATCGCCAGCCGCACGCCGATCCGGTCGATCACGATCCGGCAGGGGCAGTCGGCCAAGCCGTAGCCTCCACGCTCGCCGACAGATCCGACGGGCGCCCCTCCCGCGTACCCGGTGCAGGGCGTGCCTCGCGCGCCGATCTCACCGACCAGGAGGACGGATGATCCGCAGTCCACGCTTTGGCGCTCCGCTGTTTGCCGCCGTGCTCGCGCTCTCCCTCGCCGCGTGCGAGGACGACGCCACCGGATCGTCGTTCGATCCGCGGGGCCGCAGGATCTTCGGGGTGGACGCCGGGGGCAGCCTCGTCACCTTTGGAAGCCAGAACCCGGACGACACGCGCCGCGTGGCCATCACCGGCCTGCAGTCCGGCGAGACACTCGTGGGGATCGACTTCCGCCCCGCGGACGGGCGGCTCTACGCGCTGTCGGCCGCCAGCCGTATCTACGTGGTGGACACGCTCACGGCCGTGGCCACGGTGGTGGGGAATGCGCCGTTTACACCGTCCCTTGCCGGCACCTCGTTCGGGTTCGACTTCAACCCGACGGTCGACCGCATCCGCGTGCACGGGAACGTGGGGCAGAACCTGCGCGTGCATCCGGTCACCGGCGTGGTGGCCGCGACGGACACGGCATTGACCTACGTTGCGGAGGATGGCGGCGCGGGGACCACGCCGCGCATTACGGGGACGGCGTACACCAACAGCGTCAGCGGCGCGACGAGCACGGTGCTGTTCGGCATCGACAGCAACCGCGACGTGCTGGTGCTGGTGGGTGCGCCGAACGGGGGACGGATGACCACGGTGGGTTCGCTCGGCGTGAACACCACCGACGACGTGGGCTTCGACATCTCCGGGCCGGACGCCACACGCGAGGCGTACGTCACTCTGACGGAGGGGAACCGCTCGCAGCTCTACACCATCAACCTCGCCACCGGCGCTACGACGCCGCTGGGACGGATCGGGGGCTCCTCGCCGATGCGCGGGATCGCCGTCGCGCCGTAGAGCACTAAAAAAAGGGGGCACAGGGATGAACTCATCCCTGTGCCCCTGTGAGCCGAACCGGGAGAACCGGTGTCGATGGGTCGGTGGCGTCGCGGGGCACGACCCATCTCCCCGTCTTTCAGCCTTCGTACACCTGGAGGAGGAAGCGCGGGATGGTCGCGCGGAAGGTGGCGCCGCCGGGCCGCTCGAACTCGTAGTATCCTTCCATGTGCCCCCGCTGGCCCTTCAGCACGCAGAAGCTCTGGTACTCGTGCACGCCGCCGGAGGGGATCAGCGGCTGCTCACCGATCACGCCCTCGCCCTCGACTTCGCTGTCGCCGGCGCCCTCGTCGTGGATGTACCAGTGGCGCCAGCGGAGCTGCGCGGGCTCCGTGCCCACGTTCTCGATGCGGATCTGGTACGCGAAGACGTAGCGCGGCTCCTGCGGGTCCGAGTGGTCGGGGAGGAAGAAGGGCTGCGCGGTCACGCGAATCCCCTCCGTGATGGCGTAGAAGAACATCTGCCTCCGCTGGCCGCGTGGATCGTTGGCGGGAGAGGATAACCCGCGCCCCGCCGCTGGTCAAACACAGCCCCGCTGTCGCCCCGCGCGGCCCCGCCGTAGATTCGCGCCGGGCCCCTCCGTTCCCACCCAGTCCCCGCCCCATGCCCGTGGACCACCTCAAGACGCTCATCCGCGACGTCCCCGACTTCCCGCTGCCCGGGATCCTCTTCCGCGACGTCACGCCCCTCCTGCGCGACCCCGGCGCACTGCGCGAGGTCACCGCCGCCTTCGCCACCCGCTTCCGCGGCCAGGTGGACGTGGTGGCGGGGATCGAATCGCGCGGCTTCATCTTCGGCGCTCCGCTGGCGGTGGAGCTGGGCGTGGGCTTCGTGCCGGTGCGCAAGGCGGGCAAGCTCCCCGCCGAGAAGGTGAGCCTGGAATACGAGCTGGAGTACGGCACCAGCATCCTTGAGATCCACGCCGATGCCGTGAGGCCCGGCGAGCGCGTCCTGCTGGTGGACGACCTGCTGGCCACCGGCGGCACCGCGCGCGCCGCCGCCGGCCTGATCGCCGCGCTGGGCGGGACGGTGGCCGCCGTCGCCGTGGTCATCGAGCTGCTCTTCCTGGAGGGCCGCGCGACCCTCCCCGGCACCGAGGTCCACGCCCTCCTCCAGTACTGACCGGCTGGCCGGTGGCACGAACTTCGCTTGGGAACAGGTGTACATGAGATCGTAACCTGTTGCCCGAGGCTGGTTTATGAAGTCAAAACTGGTGATTTGGGCTGCCGCCGCGGCGATGGTGTCCGGCGCTGCCGCCCCCACGGTGTCCGGAGCATGGGACACTCCGTCCAGCAGCACGGCCGCCGAGTTTTCGCTGACGATCGACCTGTCCGACCGCCGGCTCTACGTGATGGAGGGCGAGGAGGTGACGGACAGCTACGCGGTGGCGATCGGCAAGCCGAAGCACCCCACGCCGCGCGGCACCTTTGCGGCGCGCCGCATCGTATGGAACCCGCGGTGGGTTCCGCCCAACGAGCGCTGGGCGCGCGACAAGGCCCCGCGCGCCCCGGGCGACCCGCGCAACCCCATGGGCCGCGTGAAGATCTTCTTCAGCGACCCGGACTATTACATCCACGGCACGCGCGACGTGGACTCGCTCGGCGAAGCTGAGTCGCACGGATGCGTGCGGATGCGCAACTCCGAGGTCATCGCGCTAGCCAAGCGGGTGATGGAGCACGGCGGGGCGCGGCGCGATCAGGGCTGGTTCCGGCGCGTGCTGAACCGGGTGACCCGCACCCAGGAAGTCCGGCTCTCCAGTCCGGTGCAGGTGCGGGTCCGGGCCTGACAAAGAGGGGGCTCACACAGAGGCACAGAGAAGAAGTTACCTCTGTGCCTCTGTGAGCACGTGGTTGTGGCCGCCGGAGAAGTCGGCGCCGTCGGTATCGGCGGCTTCCAGGACGATGCCGTCCAGGTCCGCGCCGCAGAAGGAGGCGCCGCGGAGCCGGCTGCCGCGCAGCACGGCGCCGCTGAGGTCCGCGTCCGACAGGTCGGCGCCGGTGAGGTCGGCGCCCTCCAGCACCGCGGCGCCCAGGTTGGCGCGGCGGAGGCGGGCCCCCGCGAAGGAGGCGCCCGGCGCGCGGACGCCGGCCAGGTCCGCGGCTTCCAGGGAAGCGCCGGAGAGGACGGCCTCGTCGAGGACGGCGTGGCGCAGGTTGGCGCCGTTCATGGTGGCGTTCTCGAAGCGGGCGCCGCGCACGTCCGCCTTGTGGAGCGACGCTTCGGTGAGGTTGGCCCGCTCGAAGCGGGCGCCCGCCAGGCGGCCGCGCGAGAAGTCGGCGCCGCGCGCGTCGGCGTCGCTCAGGTCGGCGCGCTCCAGGATCACGGGGCGCAGGGTGCCGGTGCTGATCGCGTTGGCGCCGCGGAGGACCGCCCCCCGCAGGGTGGCGCCGGTGAGGTCCGTGTTGCAGAAGCAGCAGGCGGTGAGGTCGGCGCCGTCCAGGTTGCACCCGGCCAGCTCCACGTCGCGCAGGTTGGTGTGGCTCAGGTCCACGCCGGCCAGGTCGAGCCCGCCCAGACGAGCGCCGGTCAGGTCCAGGCGCGCCAGGGAGCGCTCTCCGGACGCCAGCCGGCGCTCCACCTCGTCGCGCTGCAGGCCCGGCGGCCAGCTCTTGGGAACGTTCGCGTTGCGCCCGGTGCTGACGAACTGGAGTGCACGATCGACGATCCCCATATGGAGCCTCCCGCTACGCGTGGTGCAGGGCCAGAGGTGGGCACCACCGAAAACACGCAGGAACCTTGCCGAATGGCACAGAGACACAGAGGCACAGAGATGAAGTTTCTCCGTGCCTCCGTGTCTCTGTGTGAGCCCCCGCCGTTTACTGCTCCAGCTCCGCGTCCAGCTGGATGTCGACGCCCGCCAGCGCCTTGCTCACGGGGCAGGCGACCTTGGTGGCCGCCGCCATGTCCGCGAAGGTTTCCTTGTCGATCCCCGGCACCTGCGCGCGGCAGGTGAGGCGCATGGTGGTGATGCGGAAGCCGTCGCCTTCCTTGTCGATGGTGCAGGCGGCGTCCGTGTGCACGCGCGTGGCCGGCGTGCCGTTCTGCTCCAGCCCCACCGCCAGCGCCATGCTGAAGCACGCCGCCTCGGCCGCGGCCAGCAGCTCCTCGGGGTTGGTGCCGCCCGTGTCGCCGAAGCGCGAGCCGAACGAATAGCTCCCGCGGATGGCGCCGCTCTCCCCCTCGAAGCTCCCGCTCCCGCTCTTCAGCCCGCCTTCCCAGGTGGCGCTCGCTTTCCTTGTCGGCATCCCGTCGTCTCCTCTTCGATGTGGTCGTACCGGCGCACTGAACATGCGCCGCGGAGCATATTCGAAGCCAGCGGCGCTACTCCACCCCGCCCATCAGCCGCGCCATGATGGCCTTCTGCACGTGCAGCCGGTTCTCGGCTTCGTCCCACACGCGCGAGCGCGGGCCCTCCAGCACACTCTCGGTGACCTCTTCGCCGCGGTGGGCGGGGAGGCAGTGGAGGAAGATGGAGCGCGCGGAGGCGGTTTCCATCAGCGCCTCGTCCACCAGGAAGCCGGCGAAGTCGCGGGCGCGGGCGGCGGCCTCCTCTTCCTGCCCCATGGACGCCCACACGTCCGTGTTCACCACGTCCGCGCCCTCCACGGCCTCGCGCGGGTCGTGGGTGAGGACGATGGGGGCGGCGCCGCGCGCGCGCTCCAGGATGGCGGCGTCGGGCTCGTACCCCGGCGGCACGGCCAGGCGCAGCTCGAAGCCCAGCCGGTAGGCCGCGTTGAGCCAGGAGTTGGCCATGTTGTTGCCATCCCCCACCCACGCCACGCGCATCCCTTGCAGCTCCGGACCCACGCTCTCGCGCACGGTGAGCAGGTCGGCCATGATCTGGCAGGGGTGGAGGAGGTCCGTGAGGCCGTTGATGACCGGAACGGAGCCGTAGCGCGCCAGCTCCTCCGGGTCCGAGTGGTCGAAGGTGCGGATCATGACGCCGTCCACGAAGCGCGAGAGGACGCGCGCCGTGTCGCGCAGGGGCTCGCCGCGGCCGAGCTGGATGTCGCGAGAGGAGAGGAAGAGCGCGTGCCCGCCGAGCTGGTACGTCCCCACCTCGAACGACACCCGGGTGCGGGTGGAGCTCTTGGTGAAGATCATCGCCAGCGTCTTCCCCTCCAGCGGGCGCTCGCGGTAGCCGCCGCGCTTCATCCGCGCCGCCAGCTCCAGCGTGCGCAGGATCTCCTCGCGGGTGAAGTCGGGGATGGCGAGGAAGTGGCGGACGTCGGTCATGGCGCGTTTCGGTGTACGGGAACGGGTCGCCTGCACGAGCGGGGGGCAAGATAGCACGCGGCTGGCGGAGCGACCACACCACGCCCGCGCCACTTCCGCAAGTGCCTGTATTCCACTATCTTAGAAGGTTCGTACAAGCGTACGAACGACTGCTTACAACCCCGTGCCACGAGCCCGCATGCGCCGATACTGGTATTCCGCACTCCTCCTCGCCGGGGCCGCCGCGTGCGACGGGGGCTCCACCGATTCGGGCCCTCAGGTCGCGTCCGTGGCGATCACCCCCGACGTGGGCCGCATCGGCGTGGGCCAGGAGCTGAAGCTGACCGCGTCCGTCTTCGGCCCCTCGCGCGAGGTGGTGACGGAGGTGCGGGTGGACTGGCAGTCGCTCAACCCCGCCGCCGCTTCCGTCACCCCGGAAGGGGTGGTGCGGGGCGTGGCGCCGGGCGTGGCGCAGGTGGTGGCGACCGCCCGCGGCCGCGCGGACACGGCCAGCATCACGGTGGGGACGGAGGCGCTCCGCTCCTTCAACGTGAACTCCGCGCAGGGGTGCACCAACCCCGTGTTCAAGGACGCGCGCCTGGTGGCGACCAGCACCCGCGCCGCCATCTACGAAGACGTCACCAACCCGGCCGGCGGCTTCACCTCGGCCGAGTTCCAGGAGATCGCCAACTCGTTCGACGCCCTGATCTGGCCCGTCACCACGCAGAACTTCGGCGAGCCGTCGGACATCGACGGGAACGGGCGGGTGATCATCCTGTACACGCGCGCCGTGAACGAGCTGACGCCGGCGGGCTCCACCAGCGTGTTCGGCGGCTTCTACTACGGGCGCGACCTCTTCCCGCGCGTGGCCAACGCGAAGCTGGGCGCGTGCGCGGCGAGCAACGAGACGGAGATGTTCTACCTCCTCGCGCCGGACCCGGAGGGCGCGGTGAACGGCAACAAGCGCAGCAAGGAAACGGTGCGCCGCAGCACGCAGGGCACGGTCGCGCACGAGCTGCAGCACCTGATCAACGCGTCGCGCCGCATCTTCGTGCTGAACACCAACACCAGCGAAGAGACGTGGCTCAACGAGGGGCTCAGCCACATCGCGGAGGAGCTGGTGTACCACGCGGCCGGCGGCACCGGCCCGCGCCAGAACATCGCCGAGGCCGAGATCCGCGCCTCGCAGCAGCGTCTGGACGCGTTCAACGGCTTCGCCATCGCCAACTTCGGCCGCTTCCGCACGTTCCTGGAGAAGACGGCCACGCAGTCGCCCATCGAGTCGGACGACGACCTGGAGACGCGCGGCTCCGCGTGGAACTTCCTGCGCTACTCGGCCGACCGTAAGGCCGGCAACGACCGCGACCTGTGGTTCGGCCTGGTGAACTCGTCCAAGAGCGGGCTGGACAACTACGAGGCGGTGTTCGGCGTGAACTCGCTGGACTATCTGCGCGATTGGTCGGTGGCGCTGTACGCGGACGACGCGGTGCCCGGGGTGGAGGCGCGCTACACGATGCCGAGCTGGAACTTCCGCAGCATCTTCCCGCTGATCACCTCGCCGGCGCGCTACCCGCTGAAGGTGGACACGCTGGCGGACGCGGCGCCGCGGACGGTGTCGGTGCAGGCGGGCTCGGCGGCGTACCTCCGCTTCGGGGTGGCCGAGGGCAGCACGGCCGACGTGCGGGTGTCGGCGGTGAACACCGCCGCCTCGGGCGACTGCACGACGCTGCGGCTGGGGGTGGGCGAGGTGTTCCAGGGCACGGCGGCTTCCGGCTCGGCCCTGTGCGTGGGCGCCGGCGAGTACACGCTGATCCCCTTCCACGCCTCGCGCACTTCGGGCGCGGCCACGCAGATGACGGTGACCGCCCGCGGGATCACCATGCCCGTGGGTCCGCCGTCGCCGTCCATCGCGCCGTCGCGGCCGCTGTTCAACGTCACGGGCACGGGGCTGAACCCGGAGCTCCTCAACGACGCGCGGGGGATCGAGGCGCGGCTGCGCGCCCGCGAGCGGCAGGAGCTGAGCGTGCGCATCCCGGGCGGCGCGCGGATGAGCTCGTCGGTGGCGGACCCGGCGGCGCCCGAGGTGAGGATCAACCTGCTGCGGACCAAGTAGCCAGGCGGGACCCCGGCGCGGGAGGGGCGGGTACGATCCGGTGCCGGGGCTGGGTTCCGCGCCCTGATCTCAACCATGCCCAGGACCTGCCGATGCGAACCTTGCTGCTGATGGCCCTTACGCTCGCCGCCTGCACCCGCCCCTCCTCCGTGCCCCCCGCGGGCGCGCAGGAGGTGCGGGTGGTCGGCGTTCCGGCCGCGGTGGGCTCCGCGCCCATGAACGTGCGCATCTTCCTCCGCCCGGAGAGCGGCGAGGGCGTGTACGTCACCGGCCCGCTCGCGGGCGAGATCCGCTCCCTGGCCGGCGCGCGGGTGGAGGTGCGCGGCCGGCGCGGCCCCGACCGCACGCTGGAGGCGAGCGACTACGACGTGCTGGCCGTCAACGGCCGCCCCGTGATGATGGGCCTGGTGGAGCGCGCCGCCGACGGCGCCCTGCACCTCCGCACCCGCGACGGCCGGGCGGTCCGGCTGCAGGCGGCGCCTCCCGCCTTCCGCCCCGGGATGAAGGTGTGGGTGCAGGGGCCCGGGTCCGTCACCGTGCAGTCGTACGGGATCGTGCGGAACTGAGAACGGGCTGGCTCACACAGAGGCACAGAGGCACAGAGATGACTTCATCTCTGTGCCTCTGTGTCTTCCCAGGAGCGAATGGATTCGCCGCTGGAACCACGCGAAGTCCCCTGCGGGGACTGTCTGGTCCGCCATCGGCGTAAGGTACAGACCGCGAAGGCGGTCTTCGCGTAGGTCCAGCGGCGAATTCATTCGCTCGCGGGATCTCGCGCCGGTCTCGCGCGGGCGGCACGCTCTCGCGCGGGCGGCCGGGCCTCGCGCGGGCGACCGCTCACTCCAGTTCCACGTATTTCAGGCCGCTGCCGGTGTTGAAGAGGACGACGCTCTCGTCGGCGCGGAGGGTGCCGTCGGCGCGGAGGCGGGCGACGGCGGCGGCGGTGGCCGCGCCCTCGGGGGCGGCGAAGATGCCGGTGAGGCCGCCCACGATGGGCGTCCACTCGCGCATCTCCTCGTCGGAAACGGCCACGCCGGCGCCGCCGGAGGCACGGACGGCGTCCAGGATCAGGAAGTCGCCCACGGCGCGCGGCACGCGCAGGCCGGACGCGTAGGTGCGGGCGCCCTGCCAGGGCTCCGCGTACTCGGTGCCTTCCTCCCACGCGCGGATGATGGGGGCGCAGCCGGAGGCCTGCACCGTGATCATGCGCGGCCGCTCCGAGCCGATCCAGCCCAGCGCCTCCATCTCGTCGAACGCCTTCCACATCCCCACCAGCCCGGTGCCCCCGCCGGTGGGGTACACGATCACGTCGGGGAGCTTCCAGCCGAACTGCTCGGCGAGCTCGTAGCCCATGGTCTTCTTCCCCTCCACCCGGTACGGCTCCTTGAGGGTGGAAAGGTCGAACCAGCCGTGCGCCTTCGCCCCCTCGGCCACGCGCGCGCCGCAGTCGGTGATGAGGCCGTCGAGCAGCTCCAGGTCGGCGCCCAGGGCGCGGATCTCCTGCAGGATGGGGACGGGCGTGTCGCGTGGCACCACGATGTGCGCGCGCATCCCCGCGGCGGCGGCGTAGGCGGCCGTCGCGCTCCCCGCGTTCCCCGCGGACGGGAGCGCCACCTCGCGGATCCCCAGCTCCCGCGCCCGCGAGATGGCCATGCACAGCCCGCGCGCCTTGAACGACGCGGTGGGATTCTGCCCTTCGTCCTTGATCCACACCCTTCCCACCCCCAGCCGCTCCGCGAGCCTCGGCGTCTCGATCAGCGGCGTCCACCCCTCCCCCAGCCGCACGGCATTGGCCGGGTCGCGCACCGGCAGCAGCTCCGCGTACCTCCACAGGTCCGCGGGCCTCCCGCGCAGGTCCTCACGCTTCAGCCGCTTCCCGATGGCCTCCAGGTCGTACCGCGGGTACAGCGGCTTCTCGCAGCAGGGCGACAGCCGCTGCAGCGCATCGGCCGAATAATTGGCGCCGCACCGGGTGCACTCCAGGTGCGTAGCCCCGCCGGCGGGGATCGTTTCAGTGGTCACAGTAGGCCTGTTGGAGACGGGTTGCCTGGTATTGCCTGGCGAGTGAACTCGCGGCAACAACAGCACAAAGTCCGCCTGCGCGGACTGGGGGCAGTCACCTGCGCGCGGCGGACGGATCTACGCGCGGCGCGGTGGAACGTGGCTCCAGCGATCCGAAGAGGGTGCCGGCACGGTGGTGTTCCTCCTGGTGGGCGATGTAGTTCCTCGCCAGGGGGAGAAGACGCTTCGATACGGAGAAGGCGCCGTAGGCGCCCTGCCATTTGAACGGGAAGTCCTTTGGGACCTCGTGGTTCACCATGTGCGACGACACACCCTTGAGCTGCTGGACGAGATACGAAACCGCAATCGACGGCGGAGTTCGCGCCAGGACGTGCACGTGATCTTCAATCCCGCCGATCGCGATGAGGTCCACACCGAGGCCCGTGCACTCCGCCTGGATGCAGTCGTACACCTGCGGCCGGATGTCCAGCCTCAGCAGCGGAAGCCGATCCCACGTGGCCCACACCAGATGTGTGTAGATCTGCGTATAAGGTGCCCGCATCGCTTCCCCCGGAGTATCGCGTCGAGATCTCTCCCCGGAGTCCGCGAAGGCGGACTTTGTGCCGTTGTTGCCGCGAGTTCACTCGCCAGGCACCGGGGCTCCTCCCTGCTGCGAGATACCCCGCATCCCCCGCCTCCGCCTACCATCGCCAGAACACCGCCACCCGCCGCACACGCCTGTCTGCGAAAAGGTGTTTCATCGCCGCGCCGGCCGTGACGCGACGACGGTTTCGACGGGGCCGGAGCAGGTGGGGCAGTGGGCGTGGGGACCCTCCGCCCAGTGGCCGCAGGCAAGGCAGAGGGTGACGAGGCGGCCCTCTTCCTCGGTGGCGGCGGGGAGGAGGAAGGCGGTGCCGTCTTCGCCCTGCACGCGCAGCGAGGGGCCGGAGTAGAAGTGCGCCAGCAGGTCGCGGACGTCCACCTCGGCGGCGTTGTTGACGATGTCCTCGCGGGTGACGGCGGTGCGGCTGCGGAAGCGGGCGTGCTCGGCCTTCCAGGTGCGCTCCACCTGCGGCTCCGGCTCCATCTTCAGCGTGAGGCCGCGCGACTCCAGCGTGTACGAGACCGCGAGGCGGCGGCGCAGGCGCTCGGCCGCGCGCTCCACCTCGGGGCCGGGCGCGAGCTGGCGGCGGTTGGCGGAGTGGATCGAGGGGTCGCAAAAGATCACGGAGCGGGCGTGCGACCAGAGCGCCGTCTTCAGGTCGCCCACGTCCGTCTCGGCGACGGCCGTGTAGTCGTACGGTCGATCCACCGGGCCGATCTCGATGCGCGCCCCCTGCACCCCCGGCGCGCCCTCCAGCGCGTCGAACAGGGCGCGCGCCAGCAGCTCGCGGCGCTCGGCCGGGGAAAGCGGACACCAGAGATCGGGATCGAGCAGCTCGGGATGCGGCATCAGGCGTCGGTTGTGGGTGAAGCGCGGTAATGTATCACAGAGAGACACGGAGACACAGAGAGGGGATTTATCCGCGCGCGATAATGCGCCGCGCGGCGTCGAGGCCGGCGGCGACGGCGCCCTCCACCGTGGGCGCGTACAGGTAGTCCCCGGCGAGGGCGATGGGGCCGCCACCCTCCAGCGCGCCGTCGCGGGCGGCGCGGAGGCGGGCCAGGTAGCCGGGGTAGAAGAGCGTCCAGCCGTGGCGCCAGGGGTAGACGCGCACGTCCTGGATCGTGCGCGAGAGCGTGGGGATGGCGTGCGCGAGCTCGGGGAGGACGGCCCGGAGCGCGTCGTCAGGGGAGGCGTCCAGGAGCGCTTCGCCCGCGGCGGGGGTGGGGATGGCGAGCAGGAGGCCGCGCCCCTCCGGCACCACGGCGGCGCCCTTGTTCTCTTCGGCGCAGGCGGCGGCGACGACGCGCGTTTCGCCCCGCGGGAAGGAAAGGCCGAAGAAGCGGCCGGGCACCGGACGGTCCAGGAGGAGCGCCACGGTGGCCGTGGGACGCACGCGCACGCCGCGCAGCCACTCGGACGCGGCGGGGAGCGCGTCCCCCAGCAGACCCAGCGCGGCAGGTGCGGGAACGGCGACGACCGCCGCGTCGAAACGCTCGCCCGCCACGTCCACACCGCCCTCCACGCGGCGCACGGCGCTCACGGCGGCACCGGTGCGCACCTCTCCCCCGCCCCGCCGCACGGCGCCGGCCAGCGCGTCGCAGAAGCCGCCGGCGCCGCCGCGCATCGCCAGCACCTGCAGGGTCAGCCCCTGCCGGGAGAGCGCGTGGTAGAAGCCCGCGCTGGCCTCTTCGGAGCCGATGCCGTACAAGGTGGCGAGGAGCGGGTGGGCGAGGAGGTCCACGAAGTCGCGCCCGATCTCCCGCTCTCCCCACGCCGCGGCGGACTCGCCGTCCATCCCCGCGTCGGCGGCGTGCTCCAGGGCGTCCATGTCCAGGCCGGAGCCGTGGCGCTGCAGGAAGGGGAGGTACTGCGCGCCCAGCTTCATCTTGAGCCCCAGCGGCAGCGCCCCCGACGCGAGCATGCTGGTGGGCGACCCGTACACCACCTCGTGCGCGCGCCCCTTCCTCCACAGCGCGTCGCGCCCCGGCGCGCGCACCATCCCATCCCCCGCCCCCGCCTCCCCCAGCAGCGCCAGCACGCGCCGGTAGTGCGTCCCGAAAAGTTGGGTCCCACCATCGATCCGATACCCATCCACCACGTCCGTGCGCGTGCGCCCGCCCACCCCCGCCTCCACCTCGAACACCACCACCGAAGCCCCCGCCCGCACCAGCGAAAACGCCGCCGCAAGCCCGGCGGGCCCACCCCCGATCACCGCGACTGAAGTATCCACAGACCCGTACCCGATGAGCGGAATCCCCTCTCTGTGTCTCTGTGCCTCTGTGTGAGGCCCAACGCAGTTCCCACGCCGCACCTTGCTCCGTTCGTACACTCGTTCTAACTTGCTAAGATATTACCACACATACCCCCGAGTATCCCCATGAGACGCAGAGACTTCCTCGTGCAGGGCACCGCTGTCGCGGCGGGGCTCACCGCGGGCTCGGCCCTGCTCCCGGGCCTCGCGGCGGCGTCCTCTCCCGCGCTGGAGATGGACGACCCGCAGGTGAAGGAGCTGGCGATGCGCGCCGTGGACGCCGCCCGCCGGGCCGGCGCCACGTACGCGGACGTGCGCATCTCGCGCAACCGCAGCCAGTCCATCTCCACCCGCGAGCGCCAGATCACCGGCTTCAACGACGGCGAGACCTTTGGGTTCGGCGTGCGCGTGCTGGCCAACGGCACCTGGGGCTTCGCCGCCTCGCGCGACCTGAACGCCGCCGAGGTGGAGCGCGTGGCGCGCCAGGCCGTGTCGCAGGCGAAGGCCAACTCCGCCGCCATGCGCCGCCCGCTGGAGCTGGCCCCGGTGGAAAAGCACGCCGACGCGACCTGGTCGTCGCCGCTGCAGATCGACCCGTTCGGCGTTCCCATCGAAGAGAAGGTGGCGCTGCTGCTGGCCGCCAACGAGGCCGCGCTCCGCGTGCAGGGCGCCCGCTTCGTCAACTCGTCGATGTTCTTCCTGAAGCAGGAAAAGACCTTCGCCTCCACGGAAGGGTCGTTCATCACCCAGACGCTGCACCGCTCGCTTCCGCAGATGACGGTGACGGCGGTGTCGGCCGACTCCTCGGACTTCCAGAGCCGCCGCTCCAGCGACATCGCGCCGATGGGGCTGGGGTACGAGCACGTGCGCGGCGCGCGCATGGTGGAGAACGCGCCGCGCTGGGCCGAGGACGCGGTGAAGAAGCTGACGGCCAAGGCCGTGGAGCCGGGGCGCTACGACCTGGTGCTCCTTCCCACGCACCTGTGGCTGACGATCCACGAGTCGATCGCGCACCCCACCGAGCTGGACCGCATCATGGGGTTCGAGGCCAACTACGCGGGCACCTCGTTCATCCACCCGATCCAGGACTTCCTGGGCAAGTTCCGCTACGGCCCGGAGTTCATGAACGTGCAGGGCGAGCGCAACTCGCCGGGGGGGCTGTCGTCCATCGGCTTCGACGACGAGGGCGTGCGGCCGGACGAATACCTTATCATCAAGAACGGGGTGCTCAACGACCTGCAGACGACGCGCGAGCAGGCGCCGATGCTGGCCGACTGGTACCGCCAGCAGGGGAAACCGGTGCGCAGCCACGGCAACTCGTACGCGGAGAGCTGGGGCGACGTGCAGTTCCAGCGCATGCCCAACATCAACCTCCTCCCGGACACGCGGCGCGACACCTCGGTGGAGGAGCTGGTCTCCGGGGTGCAGGATGGCATCCTGATCGACGGCGACGGCTCGTTCTCCATCGACCAGCAGCGCTACAACGCGCAGTTCGGCGGGCAGACGTACATGGAGATCAAGAACGGCAAGATCACCGGGCCGCTCAAGGACGTGGCGTACCAGATGCGCACCCCCGAGTTCTGGAACTCGATGGACGCCATCGGCGGGCGCAGCACCTACTTCCAGGGCGGCGCCTTCAACGACGGCAAGGGGCAGCCGTCGCAGTCCAACGCCGTCTCGCACGGCTCACCCGCGGCACGGTTCCGCAAGGTCAACGTCATCAACACCGGGCGGAGGTCGTAACGGCATGGCGCAACAGAGCAAGTACTTCTCGCGCGACGAGATGCAGCGGCTGGCGCAGCGCGCGCTGGGCTTCTCCACCGCCGACGAGGCGCGCGTGAACATCAGCAGCGGGGTGCGCGGTAACACGCGCTTCGCCGTGAACCAGATCTCCACGGGCGGCGACGTGTTCGACGCCAGCCTCACCTTCACCAGCGCGTTCGGGAAGCGGGTGGCCAGCGCCACCACCAACCGCTTCGACGACGAGGCGCTGCGCACCGTGGTGCAGACCAGCGAGCGGCTGGCGCGCCTGGTGCCCGAAGACCCGGAGTACCTGGGCGAGCTGGGCGCGCAGCAGTACCCAAGCGCCCAGCCCTTCTTCGAGTCCACCGCCAACCTGACTCCCGAGGCGCGCGCCGCGGCGGTCAACGCGATCACGCGCCCTGCCGCCGCTCGCAACCTGGTGGCGACGGGGTTCCTGGACATGACGGTGGGCTCGGAGGCGGTGGCGACCAAGAAGGGGCTCTTCGCCTACCAGGCGGGCACCTCCACCAACCTGACCACGACGGTACGCACGCCGGACGGCACCGGCTCCGGCTGGGCGGGTGTAGGGCAGCAGGACTGGAGCAAGGTGGACCCGGCGGCGCTCGCCGAGCGCGCCATCCGCAAGGCGGAGCTGTCGCGGAACGCGCGCGCGGTGGAGCCGGGGAAGTGGACGGTGATCCTGGAGCCGACCGCGGTGGCGAACCTGGTGCAGTTGATGACCTTCGCGATGGGCGCGCGCCAGGCGGACGAGGGGCGCTCGTTCTTCAGCAAGGCGGGCGGCGGCAACAAGATTGGCGAGAAGTTCCTGGACCCGCGCGTCTCGATCCACTCGGACCCGGCGGACCCGCAGATCTTCAGCGCGGCGTTCAGCGGCGAGGGGCTCCCCAACCAGCGCATGCAGTGGGTGGAGAACGGGGTGCTGCGCAACCTGGCGTACAGCCGCTTCTGGGCGCAGAAGCAGGGGCGCCAGCCCACGGGCTTCGCGGACGGCTTCTACATGAGCGGCGGCGACGCGACCATCGACCAGATGATCGCCTCCACGGAGCGCGGCCTGCTGGTCACGCGCCTGTGGTACATCCGCCCGGTGGACCCGCGCACCATCCTGTACACGGGCCTCACCCGCGACGGCACCTTTCTGGTGGAGAACGGCCGCATCACCAGCGCCGTCAAGAACCTGCGCTGGAACGAGTCGCCCATCTTCATGCTCAACAACGTGGAGATGATGAGCGCCCCGGTGCGCGTGAGCGCCTCCGAGTCCGGCGAGGCCGGCTCGTCGGTCACGGTGCCCGCCATCAAGGCGCGCGACTTCACGTTCACGTCGCTGTCTGACGCGGTTTGATCTCACACAGAGACACAGAGGCACAGAGAAAAGATGCTTTTTCTCTGTGCCTCTGTGTCTCTGTGTGAGCCCGTTTTTTAGCCGCCGCGCTCCCGCTCCTCCAGCGCGTCGAACTCGCCCACCAGCTCGGCGTCGGTGACACCGGAGCTGAGCTGGGCGGCGGGCTGCTGCTGGGCGGCGGGGGCGGCGGGGAGCATCCCCATCTGCTGCTTCATCTCCAGCAGCTTGAAGTCCAGCGCGTCGCCGCCGGATGCCTGGAGGGCCTTGAACTCGCGCTCCAGCGAGTCGCCGCTCAGCTCGTCGCTGACCGCGGCGGCGGCCAGGGCCTGGCGCTCGTTGTCCTCGATCTTGGTGGCCATGCGGTCGAAGGCGTCGAAGGCCGAAGCGTCCGAGAGGCCCGACATGGTCTCGTGGATGCGCTTCTGCGCTTCCGCGCGCTTCTGCTGGGCGATCAGGAGGTTCTTCTTGCGCGTCGCCTCCTGGATCTTGTCGCTGAGCTGCCGCAGGGCGTCGCGCAGGCGCTGCGTGTCCGCCTCGTGGCGCTCCCACGTCTCCAGGTACGTCTGCGCGCGGCCCGCGTGCTCCTGCTGGCGCATCAGGGCCTGGCGGGCCAGGTCGTCGCGCTGCTGGCGCACGGCGAGCATGGCGCGCTGCTCCCACTCGATCGCCTGCTTCTGCTCGTCCTCCACCTGCTTCTTGAGCTTCGCGGCGTCGGCCATCGCGTGCGCGACCTCCTGCCTGGCTCTCGCGAGCTGGCTGCGCATGTCGTCGATGATCGTGTTCAGCATCTTCTCCGGGTTTTCGGCCCGGGCGATCAGGTCGTTGACGTTCGACCGGATCAGGGTGGAGAGCTTATCGAAGATTCCCATTGGGTATCGGTCGGTTCGGGGCGGTCAGCAGTCGCGGTACGGGGCGAGCTGCTCCAGGTGCGACGCCATCGCCATCTGGAACGAGTCGATCACCGCCTGGAATTCGTTCTGATCGAGGTTCTCCAGCTCCAGCGTCTCGGTGAGCACCACGTCCTCCTCTTCGAGGCCGTACGCGGCGTGCACCAGGTCGGTGGCGTTGAAGCGGAGAAGGCGCTTGTACAGGTCCGCGCACAGGCCCTGGTCGTTCGGCACGTCCATCACCTTGAGGCGGAAGACGAGCACCGGCGGCGAGTGGTGGATCACCAGCGAAGGGCCGCCTTCCGCGTGGGCAACCCACATCCCCTCCTGCACCTCCTCGTGGGTAAGCTCCGAGTTGAGCAGGTACCGCTCCACATCCTCTCGCGTCACCATCAGGCCGTTTCCTCGCTGTGCGGGTCGGGGGGAAGCTCCGGCCGGGGGGCGCGCTCGCCCTCGGAAAGGAGCCGCATCAGGAACTGCTGCTCGTCGCTCATCCGCAGCACCTGCGCGTTCAGCTCGTCCACCTCGCCGCGCAGCCGCGCGATCTCCGCCTCGTAGTGAGGGGCGATGGCGGGGCCGGCGGTGGACCAGCCGTGGATCCAGCGCGCCAGGAAGGCGAGCACGACGATGAAGATGAGTACGCTGAACATAGTATCCGGGGTGCGTTACGCCCGCACCCCCGTCCGGGTTTCAAGCCGCGCCCGACTTCTTCTCCGAGGGCCGGAGCTGCACGAGCCGCCGCGCGGACGGGGTGGTGGCGAGCCCGCCCCCCGCCGTCTCCTTGAACGCCGTGGGCATGCGCCGCCCCACGTCCCCCATCACGTCGATCACCTCGTCCGCGCTCACGGGGAAGTCCAGCCCCGCCAGCGCCATCTCGGCCCCGGCGATGGCCTGCATGGCCGCGGAGGCGTTGCGGTAGATGCAGGGGATCTCCACCAGCCCGCCGATGGGGTCGCAGATCAGCCCCAGCATCCCCTGCAGCGTGAGCGCCACGGCCGTGCCGATCTGCTCGTGCGTCCCGCCGTGCAGGTAGGTGACGGCGGCGCTGGCCATGGCCGCGGCCGTCCCCGTCTCCGCCTGGCAACCGCCCTCGGCGCCGGCCAGCGAGGCGCGGTGGGCGATCACGCCGCCCACGCCGCCGGCCACGAGCATGGCGTCGATCAGCCGCTCCTCCCCCAGCTCCTGGAACTCGTCCATGCTCACCAGCACGGAGGGGAGCACCCCCGCCGCGCCGGCCGTGGGCGCCGCCACGATCAGCCCCATCGCCGCGTTCACCTCCAGCGTGGCGATGGCGCGGGCCAGCGTCTCGGTGACGCGGGGCCCCAGCAGCCGCGGCCCGCCCTCCCACAGCTTGCGCGCGCGCCCGCCGGTGAGCCCGCTGGCGGACCTGACCTCGCCCTTGAGGCCCTCGTCGATGGCGCCGCGCATCACCCGCAGCGTCCTGGCGATGCGCCCGCGGATCTCCTCCGGCGGCCTGCCGCTCTCGGCCGACTCCGTGTCGAGCACGACCTGGTGGAGGGTGCGGCCGGTCTCTTCGGCCTCGCGGATGAGCGACTCGATGGAACGGTGCATGGAACTGCGGGGAATGGGGAATGGGGATTCGGGAATGGGGACAGCCCTGCAACTGCGGGGCCTAGCTCCGGAAACAGCGTTTTACCATTCCCCACTCGAGCCTGGCCGCGAGGTCCAGGCAGTGGCCCTCACCCGGCAGCTTACAGCTGCCACCCTCTCCCATACACACCATGGGAGAGGGGACTACTTCGCGTGCCATTCCGCCGGCCCCGCTCGCCGCAACCGGCCCCGTAGGGGCGCGATTCATCGCGCCCGTGCCTTCGGCCCGCTGCGTGACGGCTCGCTGCCCACGCCCTGGTCCCTCTCCCCATGCCCATTCCCCGTTTCAGGAGATCTTCGGGATCGCCCGGGCCCAGCGCAGCCACGGGAACGAGCGGATCGCGCCCAGGGTCGCCTCGCCCACCGGCTCGTCGGCCTCGATGGTCATCAGGGCGTCCTGGTGGCGGCCGGTGCGGTCCACGCGCATGGTGGCCAGGTTGATGTGGTGGCCGGCGAGCACCGTGGCCACGGCGGCGATGGTGCCGGGCTCGTCGTGGGCCAGCAGGACCAGCGTGTGGTAGTCGCCCCCCAGGGAAACGGGGAAGCCGTCGATCTCGCTGACTTCCACGCGGCCGCCGCCCAGGGAGGCGCCGCGCAGCTCCACCTCTTCGCCGCCGCGCGTCACCCGGAAGAGGGCGGTGTTGGGATGGGCATCGTCGCCCAGCTCCGTCGTCTCGAAGCTCCACTCCATCCCCGCGGCGGCGCCTTCGTCGTACGCCTGGCGCAGGCGCAGGTCGTCGGGGGCCAGCCCCGCCAGGCCGCCCACGATGGCGCGCTGCGTCCCGTGCCCCTCGCCGGTGGCGGCGAAGGAGCCGTGAAGCTGGATGACCGCGCGCTCCGGGGTGCCGCCCAGAATGGCGCGCGCCAGGAGGCCCAGCCGGCACGCGCCGGCGGTGTGGGACGAGGAGGGGCCGACCATGTGGGGCCCCAGGATGTCGAATAGAGAGACCATGCGCGCTAATCTACGGTGTATCCCGCGTTTCCGGAACAACGGGGCTCACACAGAGACACAGAGGCACAGAGAGTAGTTCATCTCCGTGCCTCTGTGCCTCTGTGTGAGATTTCCTATTTGCTTACGGGCGCTCGCCCGCGGCGGGTTGCGCCTGGGCCGCGGGAAAATGGAGGGTGACCGGCACCTGCACGATCACCGAAACCGGGTACTCGTCCAGCCTCGCGGGCGAGAAGCGCATCGTCCGCGCGACGGCGATGATCGCGCGGTCTACGTCGGGGACGCCTGTACTCCGCCTGATAAGCGAGTTCGTCGGGAGTCCGTCTTCGGTCACGCGCATGGACACCGTGCCCGTGAACTCCCGCCCCGCCAGATCGGGACGGATCTGCAGCAGCCTCTGTACGGCGCTGTTGAGCTCCCGCCCGACTGCTACCCGGTTGTTCATTTGCGGCCGGACCTCAAGGCCGTCGTCCAGCACCGCGATTTTCGGAGTGGCGCCACTCTGGAGCCATACCCGCTGCCAGCTTTCGCGGGTGGTGGAGATGCTCGGCTTGACGTGCGCACGCAGCAGCGCCGCCATAGTGCGTGCGTATTCCGCGGGAGCGAGCCGCGCGAAGATCGGCTCCACCTCGAGGAGCGCACCGGTGCTGTCGTAGCGGACGCTGAAGATCGGCCTCCGCGTAAATTCCTGGGGCGCGGGGGGCGCGGCCAGGAGGGCCTGGTGGAGCCCCGCCGAGTCGATGAACGCGGCGACGGGAAGCGGGGGGTCTTCCGTTTTTGTCGGAGATGGTTTGTTGGCCGGGGCGGGGGCGGCGCACGCGGCGAGCGCGAAAGCCGCGAAGACGGCCAGCAGTGTGCGAGTCATCGGGTTAGCGGTCGGGTGTGGACTTCATCCAGAAGGGCCGCAAAGTCGCGGAGGGCAGCAGAGTAACGCACCCCCGCCACGAACGCCAGATCGTTGTGGCCGGCGTCCTCCACCCAGAAGTGCGTGCGGGGCGGGTTGGCGGCCGCCAGCAGCGCCGGGCCGTGCCAGTACGGCACCACCTCGTCGCGCGTTCCGTGGATCACGAGCACGGGACAGTGCACGTCGCGCAGGCGGGCGGCGGTGGCGAAGCGGTCGAAGGGGAAGAGCGGGCGCGTGATGGGGACGCGGAAGGCGCTCACGAAGGTGCTCTCCAGGACCAGCCCCGCGGCCCGGCGGCGGCTGGCCAGGTGCGACGCGATCCCGCCACCGAGCGAGCGGCCGTGCAGGATCACGCGCTCCGGCGGCACCCCCAGCGGACCCGTGAGGTGGTCGTACGCCGCGGCCAGGTCCTCGTACGCCCGCCGCTCCGTGGGCGCGCGCCGCGTGCTCATCCCGTAGCCGCGGTAATCGTACGCCAGCACCGAGAACCCCGCGTCCCGCAGCATCGGGAGGAAGTGGCGCAGGTCCCCCAGGTCCTCGCCGTTCCCGTGGCTGAACAGGATCGTGTAGCGCGCCCCCGGATTCGGCAGCCACACCACCGCGATGGAGTCGCCGTCCTCCGTGGGCACGTGCGCCACCCCGCCGGAGTACCCCGGAGCGTGCGGCATGAAGATCAGCCGCTCCGAGTACAACCACACCAGCCCGCCGGCCACCAGGTAGAACACCGCCAGGACCCCGGCGACAGAGAACGCGAACGTCTTCATCTCTGTGCCTCTGTGTCTCTGTGTGAGGCTAAGCGGTTTTCAGCTTCTTGCGCCCCCGCTTGGCCGGCGCGGGCACGGGCTTCAGAAGGGTGGACAGGAACTGGCCCGTGTACGACCGCGGCTCCCCGGCCACCACCTCGGGCGGGCCGGCGGCCACGATCTCGCCGCCGCGGGGGCCGCCTTCGGGGCCAAGATCGATCACCCAGTCCGCCGTCTTGATCACGTCCAGGTTGTGCTCGATCACCAGGACGGTGTTGCCGCGCTCCACCAGGCGGTGCAGCACTTCCAGGAGCATGCGCACGTCCTCGAAGTGGAGGCCGGTGGTGGGCTCGTCCAGGATGTAAAAGGTCTGGCCGGTGGCGATCTTGGACAGCTCCGTGGCCAGCTTCACCCGCTGAGCCTCGCCGCCGGAAAGCGTCGTGGCGCTCTGGCCCAGGTGGATGTAGCCCAGGCCCACGTCGGAGAGGGTCTGCAGGTGGCGCTTGAGGCGCGGCACCGCGTCGAAAAGCTCCAGCGCGTCGTCCACCGTCGCCTCCAGCACGTCGGCGATGGTGTGGCCCTTGTAGAACACCTCCAGCGTCTCGCGGTTGTAGCGCTTCCCGCGGCACACCTCGCACGGGACGTAGACGTCCGGCAGGAAGTGCATCTCGATCTTCACCAGGCCGTCGCCCTGGCACGCCTCGCAGCGGCCGCCCTTGACGTTGAAGGAGAAGCGGCCCGGCGTGTAGCCGCGCATCTTGCTCTCCGGCAGCTCGGCGAAGAGGTCGCGGATGGTGGTGAAGAGGCCGGTGTACGTGGCCGGATTGGAGCGGGGCGTGCGGCCGATGGGCGACTGGTCGATGTCCACCACCTTGTCCAGCAGCTCCAGCCCCGTGATGCGGTCGTGCACCCCGGGAACGGACTTGGCGCGATAGAACTTGCGCCCCATCGCGTTCCACAGGATGTCGTTGACCAGGGTGGACTTCCCCGAGCCCGACACGCCGGTGACGGCCACGAAGCACCCCAGCGGGATGCGCGCCTCCACGTTGCGCAGGTTGTGCTCGCGCGCGTTGTGGATGACGATCTCGCGCCCCGGCTGCGGCGCGCGGCGCTCGGCCGGGATCTCGATGCGCCGCTCGCCGCGCAGGTAGGCGCCGGTCAGCGAGCGCTCCGCCGCGACGATGTCGTCCACCGTACCCTCGGCCACCACCTCGCCGCCGTGGCGGCCGGCGCGGGGGCCCAGGTCCAGCACGTAGTCCGCGGCGCGGATGGTGTCCTCGTCGTGCTCCACCACCAGCACCGTGTTGCCCAAATCACGGAGCTGCTGCAGCGTCTCCAGCAGGCGCAGGTTGTCGCGCTGGTGGAGGCCGATGGAGGGCTCGTCCAGGATGTAGAGGACGCCCACCAGCCGCGAGCCGATCTGCGTGGCGAGCCGGATGCGCTGCGCCTCGCCGCCGGAGAGCGTCTCGGCGGAGCGGCCCAGCGTGAGGTACTCCAATCCCACGTTGACCAGGAAGCCCAGCCGCTCCGTCACCTCCTTGAGGATGGGGAGGGCGATGTCCGCCGAAAGGCGCGGGTCCGACTTGAGGGCCTGGAAGAAGTCGTGCGCCTCGTTCACCGGCAGCCCCACCACGGCGCCGATGGAGCGCCCCCCCACGGTCACCGCCAGCGACTCCGGGCGCAGCCGCGTCCCCCCGCAGGTGGTGCACGGGAGGGTGGACATGAACTCCTCCAGCGTCTCGCGGATGGAGTCGCTGGCCGAGTCCTGGTAGCGCTGCGCCACGTCGGCCACGATCCCCGCCCACTTCATCTTCTTCCCCCCGTTCTTCACGGAGGCGCCGTGGAGGAGGAGGTCGCGGACGTTGTCGGGCAGGGCGCTCCAGGCCGTGTTGAGATCGAACTCCAGCGCGTCCGCCAGCCCCTGCAGGATGGTGCCGCGCAGGTGGCCGCGCGGCACGCCCCAGGGGAGCACCACCCCCTCCAGGATGGAGAGCGAATGGTCGGCGACGAGCAGCTCGGGGTTGGGCTCCTTGCGCGTACCCAGGCCGCCGCACGCGGTGCAGGCGCCGTAAGGGGAGTTGAAGGAGAACTGCCGCGGCTCCAGCTCCGGGATGTTGATGCCGCAGACGGCGCAGGCGTAGTGCTCTGAGAGCATGTGCGTCTGCGGCTCAGTCCCTTCCAGGTGCGCCACCACCTCGACGACGCCATCGGCCGCGCGCAGCGCGGTCTCCACGGCGTCGGCGATGCGCTGGCGGTTGTCTTCGCGCACCACCAGCTTGCGCTCCACGTAGATGGAGATGTCGTGGTTGGCGCGGCGGGCCAGCTTGGGCGGCTCCTCCAGGCGGTGCACGGCGCCGTCGGTGCGGGCGTGGCTGAAGCCCTTCTTCCTCAGCTCCTCGTACAGCTCGCGGAACTCGCCTTTGCGGCCGCGCACCACCGGGGCCAGCACCTCCACCCAGGTGCCGGGCGCCGACTCCATCATGCGGTCGACGATCTGCGTGGCGCTCTGGCGCTGCACGGGGCGCCCGCAGTTGGGGCAGTGCGGGGTGCCGGCGCGCGCCCACAGCAGGCGCAGGTAGTCGTACACCTCGGTGACGGTGCCGACCGTGGAGCGGGGGTTGCGCCCCGCCGTCTTCTGCTCGATGGAGATGGCCGGCGACAGGCCCTCGATGGAGTCCACGTCGGGCTTCTCCATCATCCCCAGGAACTGGCGCGCGTACGCGGAAAGCGACTCCACGTAGCGCCGCTGCCCCTCGGCGTAGATGGTGTCGAAGGCGAGCGACGACTTGCCGCTCCCGCTGAGCCCGGTGACCACCGTGAGCTTGTCGCGGGGGATGCGGACGTCGACGTTCTTGAGGTTGTGCTCGCGTGCGCCGCGGACGATCAGGTGTTCTTCGTTCATCCCGAAAATTTACCGGAGGGCGCGTCCACTTTCAACACCTTCGGCGTACCCGTCCGCCTCATCCATGTTGACGAACGATCGTTCGAAGCATAATATGGCGCTTCTCCTCACGCGGCTTCCCGCGCCCGGAGACGCCGCAGTGTCCCGGGGAAGGGAGCGGGCGGAAAGGGTGGGCGCGATGAATCGCGCCCCTACTGGAACGGTGTGCGGGTGCCGCGGACACCCCTCTCCGCACTCACCGGCAGGCTCGGCGCAGAATCGTAACTCCTTGCGCCGCAAGCAGATCGGTTTCCATAAACAGTTGACGTATAGCGGGTTTCGGGTTAGAATCCGTCGCGTTCAGGAGCGACCGCTCCGGCGTCCCACAGCACACTCGAAAAAGGGCACCCCGGCCGCGAGGCCGGTCCGCAAAGCCAGGGGTCTCCCGCAGACAGCCCGGCCGCCGAGGACGATCGAGATCTGCGCCTCAGCAGAGTTCTCCCCCCTTTCGCCATCTCGTGGAGCCCCCAGATGAAGCGCTTCGCCACACTTCCTTCTCTTGCCTGTGCACTCGCGGGCACGCTGACCCTGGCCGCGTGCTCGGACGACGCGAGCCCCACCGGCGCGATGGCCCCCGGCGCCCGCTCCAGCACGGAGCTGGCGGGCGAGGAGTCGCAGCTCGTGGTCTTCACCAACAAGAGCATTCCGGCGGAGTTCGCCGCGCAGGTGGAGGCGATGGGTGGAAGGATCGAGCACAGCCTGGACGCGGTGGGCGTGGCCGTGGTGTCGGGGATCGACGCGGAGGAGGCGGGGACGCTGAAGGCGGGCGGGGCGATCCAGTTCATGGAGCCTGAGACGGTCTTCCAGATCGCCGAGCCCGCCGTGACGGCGGATCTGTCCGAAGAGGACCAGCTCCTGGCCTCCACCGAGCCGCAGAGCACCACGGAGCCGGGGAAGGCCACGTACCACTACCTCCAGTGGCACCTGCGCCACATCGGCGCGCCGCAGGCGTGGGCCGCCGGCAAGCTGGGCTCGCCGGCGGTGACCGTGGGGATCATCGACACGGGGCTCGACTACCTGCAGCGCGACCTGGCGGGGCTGGTGGACATCGCCCGCTCGCGCTCCTTCCTGCCGTCCGAGGACGCGGTGGTGGCGAGGTACCTGCCGGCGGGGACGCATCCCATGTTCGACCTGCAGGGGCACGGCACGCACGTGGGGTCCACGGTCTCCAGCAACGGCATCGGCGCGGCGGGCGTGACCTCGCGCACCAGGCTGGTGGGCCTCAAGGTCTGCCGCAGCGGCATTCCGGGCCTCACCGCCAGCGGCTGCCCGGCGGGCGCCACCTTCGCGGCGATCATGTACGCGGCGGACAACGGCATCGACGTGGTGAACATGAGCCTGGGCGGGTGGTTCACGCGCCGCGGCAACGGCGGCTACGAGGCGACGGTGAACCGCGTGTTCGAGTACGCCAAGGCGAAGAAGCTGACGGTGGTGGTGGCGGCGGGCAACGACAACATCGACCTGGCGCACGGCCTGGTGCCGGTGACCAAGGACGGCGTGACCACGATCCACTCGTACCCCAGCCTGTACGCCACCTACTGCAGCTCGTCCAGCACCATCTGCGTGTCGGCGACGGGCCCCACCAGCTCCAGGCACTCGCAGGCCGGCCCCTGGTACGACATGGACGCCAAGGCCGGCTACAGCAACTACGGCCGCGACGCCATCGACGTGGCGGCGCCCGGCGGGACCGGCGCCGGCCTGGTGTGGGCCGGGTGCCCCACGATGCGGGTGGTGCAGACTTCCGCCACCACCTGGAGCGGGCGCACGGACAGCTACTGCCGCACCTTCCCCCGCGGCATGGGCGGCACCAGCATGGCCGCTCCGCACGTCGCCGGCCTGGCCGCCCTGATGGTGCAGAAGCACGGCAAGAACCCCAGCGCCGTGTCCGAGGCGATCGCCAAGTTCTCGGATGACCTGGGCGAGCCCGGGATGGACCCCATCTACGGCAAGGGCCGCATCAACGTGGCGCGCTCGCTGGGCCTGTAAAAACCAGGGCTCACACAGAGACACAGAGGCACAGAGATGAAGTTATCTCTGTGCCTCTGTGTCTCTGTGTGAGCCCCGCTGTTTTCAGCCCGGGACCAGCACCTGCACCCCGCCCGCCACGGCCCGGACCGAGAGCGGCGTGACCCCGATGGGCTCGCCGTCCGTCTCGGTGATGACGGGCGAGTCGGTCTCGATGTGGATCTCCCTGGCCTGCAGGTAGAGGAGGCGGTCGTCGCCGGCGTAGCGGCGGCGCGCCATGCGCCAGAGCATCCCGGCCACGTCCGTGAGGCTGCGCGGGGCGAAGATGCACACGTCCAGCTTGCCGTCCTGGAACGACACGCCCGGCGCGATGCTGAACGCAACCGAGAGCACGCGCGACGCGAACTGGCCCATGTTGGCCACCAGCACCATCGCCGCTTTCACTTCCAGCGTCTCACCGTCCGCCGTGATGCGGTACAGGGTGGAGGGCGGGGTGATCCCCGTGCGCAGCCCGGCGTACAGATACGCGCCGAAGCCCCAGCGGTCCTTGAGCTCGCGGGTGGCGGCGGCCATGATGGCCGCGTCCCACCCCGCGCCCGCCGTCACGGCGAAGTAGCGCCCGTCCGCCAGGCGTCCCAGGTCGATGGGGGCGGCGCGGCCGTTGACCACCACGTCCACGGCGGCCTCCACGGAGAGCGGGATCCCCAGGTTGGAGGCGAGCTGGTTGCCCGTGCCCTTGGGGATGATCCCCAGCGGGATCCCCGTGCCGGCCAGCCCGGTGATGACCTCGCCCACCGTGCCGTCGCCGCCCACCGCCACCACGGAGCGGTAGCCGGCGCGCGCGGCCATGCGCGCCATCTCCTCGGCGTCGCCGGCGCCGCGCGTCTCCAGGATGTCGAAGCCCGCCCGGCGCGTGGCGAAGGCCCCGGCCAGCGCGCGCACGGCGCGGTTGGTGTCCACCTGCCCCGCGGCGGGGTTCAGGACCACCAGGTGGCGGGACCCGTACGGGTCCGGAAGTCGATCGATCAACGCCGATGCGGGGGGTCGCCGGGGAAGGAACACGATGCGCCGGGACGGGCCCGGCGCATCCATTATATACCCGGCCGCAAGCCGTTCCTAGCGCGCGGTCCAGTCGTCGCGCTTGGGCTCGCGGCCTTCCCACTCGCCGCGCTGCGTCTCGAAGCCGGCGCGGCCCATGATTCCGTAGGTGAGCTGCTTGCCAAGCTCTACCCCCGGCTGGTCGAGCGGGTCCACCCCGTACAGGTGGCCGGCGTACACGGTGGCGATCTGCAGCAGCATGAACACCCCGCCCAGCGAGCGCGCGTCCACCCGCGGCAGCTCGATCATCATGTTCATCCGCCCGCGCCGCGCCAGCGCCGCCTCGGTGGCCAGCATCTCCGTGCGCAGCAGCCCGCCCAGCGTCTGCCCGCCCAGGTACCCCAGCTCGCCCAGCTCGGGGTACACGTTGGGGATCTCCACGTCGATCTCCCGCTCGGCCTCGGCCAGGAAGGTGATCGTCTTGTCGAACGGCCCCTCCACGTAAAGCTGCACCTGCGAGTGCTGGTCGGTGGCCCCCAGCGACTTGACGGGGGTGGGCCCCGCGAACACCTCGTCGCCGCCGCGCGTGCGCTGCTTCCCCAGGCTCTCCGCCCAGAGCTGCCGGAACCAGTCCGCCACGTCGCGCAGGCGGTCGGAGTACGGCATCATCACGTGGATGGGCGCGCCGGCCTCCGTCTGCGCCAGGTACTGCAGGACCGCGAAGAGGCCGGCCGGGTTGGCGCGCAGGTCGTCCGTCTCGCAGCGCTCCGCCATCTCCCTGGCCCCCGCCAGCAGCTCGCGCACGTCGATCCCCGCCATGGCCGCCGGGAGCAGGCCCACGGCGGAGAGCACGGAGAAGCGCCCGCCCACGCTCGGCGGGATGGGGAGGGAGGCGATCTCCTCGTCGCGCGCGAGCTGGCGGAGGACGCCCTTTTCCGGGTCGGTGGTGAAGAGGAGGTGCCGCCGGTACCCGTCGCCCAGCTTCTCCTGCAGCCGCTGCCGCACGATCAGGTACTGCGACATCGTCTCGGCGGTGCCGCCGGACTTGGAGACGACGTTGAACAGGGTGCGTCCCAGCTCCAGCCGGTCCAGGAAGGGCCCGATGGTGGCCGGGTCCACGTTGTCCAGCACGTGGATGCGGGGGAAGAAGTCGCGCTCCTCGTCGCTCAGCTCGTTCCACGACGGCTTGAGCAGCGCCGAGCGCAGGGCGATCATCCCCAGCGCCGACCCGCCGATCCCCAGCACCACGAAATCGGAGAACGCCTGCCCCGCCCCCTCCGCGAACCCTTCGATGGCGCGTACGGTCTCGTCCTCCTCCACCAGCGAGAAGAACCCCATCTCCCCCGACTCGCGCCGCCTGCGCGTGTCGGCGTGCGCTTCGCGGAAGCGCTCCGCCATCCCCTCCAGCGCCGCGGGGTCGATACCGCGCCCGCCGAGCCGCGGGGCGAGCATGTTGTTGTAGTCCAGGATGATACGCGACATGGGCGGCCGTGGGAGAAGAAGTTCGTGAGTGCGTTGGAAGCGCGCAATGGAAAGGGCTGCGGCGTGCGGACCGAGGCCCTCACCCCCCCGACCCCCCTCTCCCATGAATGGGCGAGGGGGGCGATTTCCACAGGCCGGCGCGACGATCGCGGGTCGGGTATGCCGCGGCGGGCCCCCTCCCCAGGGAACGGGGCGGGAGAGGGGGATGGCGGTGCAGCCCGCGCGGCCCCCGGCTCACCCCACCGAAGTAGCCCCCTCTCCCACGAAGTTTGTGGGAGAGGGTGGCAGCTGTAAGCTGCCGGCTGAGGGCCTCAGACCTCCACCACGAGTCCATCGTACGCCCCGAACACCCCCGGCGGCAGGCGGCGGTCGAGCTCGGCCTGGCTGACGCGGTGGCTCAGGTGCGTGAGGTAGGTGCGCTCGGCGCCCACGCGGGCGGCGGCTTCCACCGCCTCCTCCACGCTGAAGTGCGTGGGGTGCGGCTTGCCGAACCAGAGCGCGTTGAGCACCAGCACCCGCACCCCCCGCAGCGCCTCCTCCGTGCGCGGCGGAAGGAGCTTGCCGTCGGTGATGTAGCCGAGGGCGCCCGCGCGGAAGCCCATCACCTCTTCGCGCCCGTGCGGCACCGGGAGGGGGAGGATGTCGAACCCCGCGACCGCCGCCGGCTCGTACGCCCGCACCTCGTGCAGCGCGCCCTCCGGCTTGGAAGTGCCCTCCAGGGGGCGCATCGTCGCGTCGAAGACGTAGCGGAAGCGGTCGCGGAGGGTGGCCGCGCACTCCTGGGACGCGTACACCTGCAGCGCGCGCCCCCCGCGCTCGGAGAACACGCGCAGGTCGTCCACGCCGTGCACGTGGTCCGCGTGGCAGTGCGTGTACCACACGGCGTCCACCCGGCTGACGCCGGCGGCCACGAGCTGCAGGCGCAGCTCGGGCGGCGTGTCCACCAGCATCCGCCGCCCGTCCTCCTCCAGCAGCGCCCCGTGCCGCGTCCGCCGGTCGCGCGGGTCGGCCGAGCCGCACACCTCGCAGTCGCACCCGATCACCGGCACGCCGAACGAGGTGCCGGTGCCCAGGAAGGTCAGACGCACGGGACGGCGTTCCCCATCACACCACCTCTACCTGCAGCAGATTCGTCGTCCCCGGCACGTGGATCGGGTACCCCGCCGTCACCACCATGCGGTCGCCCGGGGAGCCGAGGCCGCGGTTCACCACTTCGGAGCGCGCGTACGCCATCATCTCCTCGAACGAGGTTTCCGCCGAGCAGAGGACGGGGATGGTGCCCCACACCAGCGCCAGCTGGTTGTAGGTGCGCTCCGTGTCCGTGATGGCCAGGATTGGGACCGGCGGCCGGAAGGACGAGACCACGCGCGCGGTGGAGCCGCTGCTGGTGAAGGTCACGATCACGGGGGCCTGCAGGCGGCGCACGGCCTCCACCGTGGCGCCCGCCACGGCGCGCTCGGTGGGGGTGTGGCCGTCGGAGCTGATGGTGATGGGCATGTCGTAGTGCGGGCCCGCGTCCATCACGTGCGAGTCCTCGATCTCCTGCGCGATCCGCACCATGGACTGCACCGCCTGAACCGGGAACTTCCCCGTCGCCGTCTCGGCCGAGAGCATCACCGCGTCCGTGCCGTCGATGATGGCGTTCGCCACGTCCGACGCCTCGGCGCGGGTGGGGCGCGGGTTCTCGATCATCGAC
>CADCTW010000239.1 GCA_902805735.1 uncultured Gemmatimonadota bacterium
CGGAAGCGTACAGTCCCCGCAGGGGGACTTCGTGCAGTCGTTGCAGCGAGTTTACTCGCCTGCGCGGACTGGTCGTCCAGGATCAGCCGGAAGCGTACAGTCCCCGCAGGGGGACTTCGTGCAGTTGTTGCAGCGAGTTTACTCGCCGTTCCAATCACATTCGAATACGACTACCGATGCCCTCTTCAGGGACGATGGGCGGGACGGAGCTGGACCAGCTCTGCATCAACACGATCCGCACCCTTTCCATGGACGCGGTGCAGGCGGCCAACTCGGGCCACCCCGGGACGCCGATGGCGCTGGCGCCGCTCGCCTACGTGATCTGGACGCGCCACCTGCGGCACAACCCGGTGGATCCCAAGTGGATCGGGCGCGACCGCTTCATCCTGTCCGCCGGGCACGCGTCCATGCTCCTCTACTCCATGCTGTACCTGACCGGGTACGACCTGGAGCTGCAGGACCTCAAGGACTTCCGGCAGTGGGAGAGCCGCACCCCCGGGCACCCGGAGTACGGCCACACCCCCGGCGTGGAGACCACCACGGGCCCGCTGGGTCAGGGCGTGGCCAACGGGGTTGGGATGGCGATGGCCGAGGCGCACCTCGCCGCCCTCTTCAACCGCCCCGGTCAGGAGGTGGTGGACCACTACGTGTACGCCATCGCCTCCGACGGGGACCTGATGGAGGGGGTGGCGGCGGAGGCGGCTTCGCTCGCCGGGCACCTGAAGCTGGGGAAGCTGATCTACTTCTGGGACGACAACAAGATCACCATCGAGGGCTCCACCGACCTGGCGTTCACGGAAGACGTGGAGGGGCGCTTCGCGTCGTACGGCTGGCACACGCAGCGCATCGAGGACGGCAACGACCTGGAGGCGATCGACGCGGCCATCGAGGCGGCCAAGGCCGACCCGCGCCCCTCCTTCATCGCGATCCGCACCATCATCGGCTACGGATCGCCCAAGAAGGCGGGCTCGGAAAAGGCGCACGGCGAGCCGCTGGGCGCGGAGGAGATCGTCGCCACCAAGAAGAACCTGGGGTGGCCCTCCGAAGAGCCGTTCTTCGTCCCCGGCGAGGCGCTCGCGCACATGCGCCAGGCCGCCGAGCGCGGGCCGGCGCTGCAGCGCGAGTGGGAGGCCGCGTTCGACGCGTACGCCGCCGCCAATCCCGAGCTGGCGCGCGGCTTCTACGAAGCGATGGAGCACCGGCTGCCGGCCGGGTGGGACGCCGACCTCCCCGTGTGGGGTCCGGACGAGAAGCCCATCGCCACGCGCGCCGCGTCGGGGAAGGCGCTCAACGCGATCGCGAAGCACGTGCCCTGGCTGATCGGCGGGAGCGCGGACCTGGCGGGCTCCAACAACACCAACATCGAGGGCGGCGGCGACTTCGAGGCGGGGGGCTACGGCAACCGCATCCTGCACTTCGGGGTGCGCGAGCACGCCATGGGCTCGGTGATGAACGGGATGGCGCTGCACGGCGGCGTGCGCGTGTTCGGCGGCACCTTCCTGATCTTCTCGGACTACATGCGCCCGCCCATCCGCCTGGCGGCGCTGATGGAGCAGCCGGCGATCTACATCTTCACCCACGACTCCGTGGGCCTGGGCGAGGACGGCCCCACGCACCAGCCCATCGAGCAGCTCGCCGCGCTGCGCTCCATCCCGGGCCTCGTGGACCTGCGCCCGTGCGACGCCAACGAGACGGCCGAGGCGTGGCGCTTCGCGATGGAGTTCACGGACGGCCCCCTCTTCCTTGCCCTCACCCGCCAGGCCCTTCCGCACCTGGACCGCGCCCGCTTCGGCGCCGCCGACGGCCTGCGCCGCGGCGCGTACGTCCTATCCGAGGCGGAGAGCGGGAGCCCCGAGGTGGTGCTGATCGCCACCGGCAGCGAGGTGGCGGTGACGCTGGAGGCGCAGGAGGCGCTGCGCGCCGAGGGGATCCAGGCGCGCGTGGTGAGCATGCCGAGCTGGCAGCTCTTCGCGCGCCAGCCCCGCGAGTACCGCGAGTCGGTGCTTCCGCCGTCCATCACCGCGCGGGTGGCGGTGGAGGCGGGGAGCCCGATGGGGTGGCACCAGTGGGTGGGGAGCGAGGGGCACATCGTGGGGATCACGCGCTTCGGCGCCTCCGCGCCGGCGACGCGCGTCTTCGAGGAGCTGGGCTTCAGCGCGGCCAACATCGCCGCCCACGCCCGCGCCGCCCTGGGCCGCGGCGAGGTGCCGGCCGGCGGCGAAGGCCGCGAGGGCGCCGGCGGGGCGGCGCTGGGGACGGACGAAAGAAGTGCGTGAGTGCGTCGGGCGCGTGATCCGTGGGGCTGCGGCGCGCTGACGGGAGGCCCTCACCCCCCCGACCCCCGCTCTCCCGATAACGGGAGAGGGGGGCGCACTCTCGGGGTCGGCCCGACGATGGCCCGCACGCGGTGCCGCGGTTTACCTTGATCGCGGAGCGCCCGGGCGCCGCTGGATGGCTGGAGTGCGCCCCCCTCCCCCAGGTTTGGGGGAGCGG
>CADCTW010000240.1 GCA_902805735.1 uncultured Gemmatimonadota bacterium
AGCGCGCCGCCGCCTCGGCCGCGAGCGCGGCGTCGCCGCGTCCGGCCGCGTAGGCGGCCACCAGGCGGCGCAGGTCCACCGAGGTGGCCTGCACGCGCGTGCGCACGGTGTCGTCCCACGGCAGGGTGCCGTCGCGGACGGAGCGCGCCCCGTCTTCCAGCCGCTCGGCTACCTGCGCCACGCCCGCGGCGCCCGCGATCTGCGCGCTCCCGCGGACCCCCCGCGCCAGGCGGAAGAGCTGCGCCGCGTCGGGCGACGGGCCGGATGCGAGGAGGGCGTCGAGCTCGTCCAGGAAATCGCCCGCTTCCTGCGCAAAGTACTCGCTCAGCGGCTGGGACATGGGATGCGGCCGGGGTAGGAGATGTCGGTCAAGGGCGGGCGCGGCGGAGGATCTCGGCCATCTCGCGGGTGGCGCGCTCGATCCCCACCAGCACGGCGCGCGAAACGATGGAGTGGCCGATGTTCACCTCTTCGATCTCGGCGATGGCGGCCAGCGGCGTCACGTTCTCGTAGGTCAGCCCGTGCCCCGCGTGCACCCCCAGCCCCGCCTGGCGGGCCAGCGCCGCCGCGTGCGCCAGGCGGGCGAGCTGCCGGGCCCGCTCCGTGCCGCGAGTGTTGGCGTACTCCCCCGTGTGCAGCTCCACCGCGTCCGCGCCCAGGTCGGCCGTGGCGCGCACCGCGTCCGCGTCGGGGTCGATGAAGAGGGAGGTGCGGGAGCCGGCGTTGCGCAGGCGCTCCAGCGCCGCGCCCACCTCGCGCCGCGCCTCGCCGGCCCCCAGCGCGATGCCGCCCTCGGTGGTGATCTCCTGGCGCTTCTCGGGCACCAGGGTGACCTGCATGGGCCGCCACTCTTCCGCCAGCGCGAGCACGTCCGAGGCCGCGGCAAGCTCCAGGTTCACGCCGGTTCGCGAGGTCTCCAGCAGGATGCGCACGTCGCGGTCCTGGATGTGGCGGCGGTCTTCGCGCAGGTGCACCGTGATCCCGTCCGCGCCGCCCAGCTCGCAGAGCACGGCCGCGCGCACCGGGTCCGGCTCGTCGGTGCCGCGCGCCTGGCGGACGGTGGCGATGTGATCGACGTTGACGTACAGCCGCATGGACAGGGCGTTACAGGCGAAGGACAGTCTCACACGGAGGCACGGAGACACGGAGAGAAGCAGTTACGTGGCTTCTTCCAGCCGTTCCGCGATGCGCGCCACCGCGTCCGGCGGCAGCCCCGCGTCGCGGGCCAGCGCCAGGGCCTCGCGGGCGAGGAGGGAATATAGCGGCCGGTCCGCGCCGGACAACCGCGCGAGGTGCAGGCGCACCGTCTCGGCGTCGCCGCGCGCGACGGGGCCGGTGAGCGCCGCGGCGGGGCCGCGCGCCGCGACGTTCTCCACGGCGCCCGCGGCCAGCCCGGCCAGCGCCGTGCGCGCATCCTCGGGCGCCACTCCCGCCTGACCCATCAGCCGCTCGGCCACGCCCAGCAGGGCGACCGCGTAGTTGGCGGCGAAGACGGCCGCCGCGTGGTAGAGCGGCTTCCCGTCCGAGGGCACGGCCACCGCGCGACCGCCGCATCCCTCCACGATCCGCAGCGCCAGCGAACGCGCCTCCCCCTCTCCCTCCACGCCGAAGGTGGCGCCGCGCAGCCGCTCCGCTCCCGCCACCGAATCGGCGACGGCGGCCAGCGCGTGGAGGCCGCCCACCGGATGCCCCTGCTCGGCCAGCGGCGCGAGCACGTCCACGGAAAGCGCACCGCTGGCGTGGAGCACCGGGGTGTCCGGCGCGAGCGGAAGTCCCGCCAGCACCGCCGCCACGGCGGGAATGGCGCCGTCGGGCACGGCCAGCACGATCCCCGTGGGTGCTTCGGCGGGCGCGCGCAACTCGGCCGAGTAGGTGGCGGGCGGCGGATCGCCGTCGAACAGCGGGTGAGCGGTGGGCTCGGCGCGGCGTCCCGAATAGGCCAGCGACGCGACGGCGCCGGAACGGTGCAGGGCCAGCCCCAGGGCGAGCCCCAACCGTCCGGCACCGACGATCCAGAGGCGGTCTGCGCTCAACCGTCGCCGTACACGCGCACGCCGCGGCTGCGCAGGCGCCCCAGCGTGGCCACGGGAACGCGGGCGCGCAGGCGGACCTCGGTCCCTTCGTCCTGGCGCTCCAGCACCTCGCCCTCGCGGTACACCTCGGCCAGCAGCCCGCCCTGCGACGACGGCAGGGTGAGCCACACGTCCGGGCGCAGCTTCTTGACCTCTTGGTTGAGGAGCTTCGAGAGCGGCTCCAGCTTCCCTTCTTCGAGGGTCGAGACGAAGATGGCCCGCGGCGCGTCCGGGCCCTGGACGCGCGCCCGCAGCCCTTCCTCCTCGTCGTGGGTGAGCCGGTCCACCTTGTTGAAGACGAGCACGGTGGGGTGGTCGGCCAGGCCCAGGCTGGCGAGCACGTCTTCCACCACCTCGCGCTGCTCCTCCCACGCGTGGTGCGACGAGTCGATGACGTGCAGCAGCACGTCGGACTCGCGCGCCTCCTCCAGCGTGGCGCGGAACGACGCCACCAGGTGGTGCGGGAGCTTGCGGATGAAGCCGACCGTGTCCGTGACCAGCGCCACGGCGCCCTCGCCGGCGTCCACCGTGCGCGTGGTCGGGTCGAGCGTCGCGAACAGGCGGTCCTCCACGAACACGTCGGTGCCCGACAGCTTGCGCAGGATGGACGACTTTCCGGCGTTGGTGTAGCCGACCAGCGCGGCGCGGAGCTGGCCCGTGCGGCCCTTGCGCTGGGTGGCGCGGGTGCGGGCCACGCGCTCCAGCTCGTCCTTGAGCCGCACGATGCGGTGGTCGATCATCCGGCGGTCCGTCTCCAGCTGCGTCTCGCCGGGTCCGCGCATCCCCACGCCGCCGCGCACGCGCGACAGGTGGGACCACATGCGCGTGAGGCGGGGGCGCAGGTACTGGAGCTGGGCGAGTTCCACCTGCGCGCGGGCTTCGGCGCTGCGGGCGCGGGTGGCGAAGATGTCCAGGATCAGCTCCGCGCGGTCCATCAGGCGCGTCCCCACCAGCTTCTCCAGGTTGCGCCCCTGCGCCGGCGACAGCTCGTCGTCGAAGATGATCAGGGTGGCTTCCTCCGCCTCCACCTGCATCTTCAGCTCTTCGGCCTTGCCCTCGCCGATGTAGTACTTGGGATGCGGCGAGTCCAGCCGCTGCACCATGGAGCCGACCACGTCCACGCCCGCCGTGTCCGACAGCCGCTCCAGCTCTTCCAGGTGCTCTTCGGTGACCTGCGCCGTCTCCGCCTTGGAAGGCGCCCCCACCAGGATCGCCCGCTCCCGCGGGACCGCCAGCTCGATCAGCTTGTTAGAAATAATCCCGTCTCCGTTGAAGTCCGCCGGTTCCTGCCGCATACACCGCGCCGCGACTGCTTAGCTCACACAGAGGCACAGAGACACAGAGGAGTAGTTCATCTCTGTGCCTCTGTGTCTCTGTGTGAGGCTTGTCGTTTAGCTTCGTGAAGATGCGGTCACGCGTACATCAGCTTGCGGCCCTTCGGCTCCGGAATCGGGTCGTCGAACTCTTGGGCCGTGTCCAGCCAGAGGTCGATGGCCTCCTCGGCATGCTTCAGCGCCTCCGCGCGCGTGTCACCGTGCGCCATGCACCCGGCGAGCTCCGGCACTTCCGCCACGAACGCGGCATCTTCGGCGCTCCAGTAGATGATGACTTCGTACCGGCTCGTCATCCTTCACCTCCGAGTTTGTGCCGCAGGATCACTGTGCGCACCTGCCGCACCTGATAGGGCTTCGCGCCCTTCCCATCCCGCTGCAGAGTGATTCGCTCTTCGATCCCCGGTCGGCGGAAGATGTGATGGCTCCCGCGCGTGCGCTCGTCGAATCCCAGGTGAAGCAGAATGGCTCGAAGGTCCTCGAACGCAAAATTCGCGTCGGAGGTCCCGCGAAGCAGCTGAAAGAGCAGTTTTTCGAATCGGCTCACGAGGACCGGTAAGCGTTTGCGGGGGTAGTCGCGTACCGATCCTGCCGCATACACCGCGCCGCACCTCGCTGTGTCTCTGTGCCTCTGTGTGAGGCCTTCTGTTACACGCCGGCCAGCTCCTCGCCCATGCGCTCCCAGGATTCGTAGGCGGCGGCGAGGGAGGACTGGGCGGTGGTGAGATCGGCGGTGAGCTGGCGGGCGCGCTCCGGGGTGGTGCCAGAGGCGTAGAGGGCCGGGTCGGCAAGGGCGGATTCTAGCTCAGCGATGCGCGTCTCCAGCGCGGCGATGTCGGCTTCCAGGCGCTCCATCTCGCGCTCGCGGCGGCGCTGCTCGTTCTTGGAGAGGCCGGTGGCGGCGCGGACGGGGGCCGCGGATGGGGTGGACGAAGCGCGCGAAACAGCGGGCGCGGCCTCGGCGCGGCGCTTCGTGTGCTCCACCCACTCGTCGAAGCCGCCGGCGAAGTCCTCGACGCGGTCGCCGTTGAAGCCCCACACGCGCGTGGCGGTGGCGGCCAGGAAGGCGCGGTCGTGGGAGATCAGGACCACGGTGCCGTCGAAGCCTTCCAGCGCCTCTTCCAGCGCCTCGCGGCTCTCCAGGTCCAGGTGGTTGGTGGGCTCGTCCAGGAGGAGGAGGTTGGCCTTCTCCAGGGTGATCTTGGCGAGCGCCACGCGGGCCTGCTCGCCGCCGGAAAGGTCGCCCACGCGCGACTCGGCGTCGTCGCCGCTGAAGAGGAAGCGGCCCAGGTGGCTGCGCAGCTCCTGCGTGGTGATGCGCGGCGCCACCAGCGCCACCTCGTCGCGGATCTTGTGGTCGGGGTTGAGGTGCGTGAAGTCCTGGCGATAGTAGGCGGTGCGCACGCCCGTGCCCAGCACCACCGAGCCGCGCGCCGGCTGCGCCACCCCCGCCAGCACGCGCATCAGCGTGGACTTGCCACACCCGTTGGGGCCCAGGATGGCGATGCGCTCCGTGCGCGAGATCTCGCCGGAGAAGGGGGCGAAGAGGACGCGGTCGCCGTAGGCGCACTGCACGCCGTCGATCCGCATGACCGTTCCGCCGCTGCGCGCCGTCTCGCCGAAGTTGAGCGCCATCGCGCGCTCGTCGCCGGAGACGGCCGAGACGCGGTCCAGGCGGGAGAGGAGGGTGCGGCGGCTCTTGGCCTGCTTGGTCTTCTGGCCCGCCAGGTTGCGGCGGATGAAGTCCTCCGTGCGGGCGATCTGCGCCTGCTGCTTTTCGAACTGCTTCTGCTGAAGCGCGCGCCGCTCCTCGCGCTGCACCAGGAAGGAGTCGAAGTTCCCCGTGTACGGGTACGCCGTCCCCTCTTCCAGGTGGAGGATGTGGTCCGCCAGCCGGTCCAGGAACACGCGGTCGTGCGACACCACGAGCACGGTGCCCGGGTAGCCGCGCAGGTACTCCTCCAGCCACTCGGTGGAGCGCAGGTCCAGGTGGTTGGTGGGCTCGTCCAGGAGCAGGACGTCGGGCTCGGCGAGCAGCGTCTGCACCAGCCGCAGCCGGCCCAGCTCGCCGCCGCTGAGGGCGCGGATGGGCTTGGGCCAGGTGTCCTGCGGAAAGCCGAGGCCTTCCAGCGTGGCGTCGGCGCGGGCGCGCATCGTATAGCCGCCGCGGCGCCGGAACTCGTCCATGTGCCGGTCGTACGCCTGCAGAACGCGGTCGGCCTCGGGCGAGCCCGCGGGAAGGCCGGCGAGCCGCTCCATGTCTTCGTGGAGGCGGCGCTCCATCTCCACCAGCTCGGCGAAGGGCTCCATCGCCGCCTCGTGGATGGAGGCGTCGCTGCGCTCGCCGCGGTTCTGTCGCATCAGGGTGAAGCGCAGCCCCGGGTGCCGCCAGACCTCGCCCTCCGTGGTGTCGTCGTCGCCGGTGATCATACGGAACAGGGTGGTCTTCCCCACTCCGTTGCGGCCCACGATCCCCCAGCGGTCGCCCTGCGCCACCGTGAACGACACGTTGCGCAGGACCCACCGGTCCCCGAACTGCTTCCCCGCGTCCTGCAGCCGCACCAGCGTCATCGAATGCCGCCCGAGAGGGTAAAGGTGCCCGTCTTACGGAAGGGCACCTGCCGCCCGCCGAAGGAGGTGCGCACGTTCACGTTGCCCACCGCGCGGTACTGGAAGCTCCCCTGCCGGAGGAGCTGCTGCCCCGCCGAGCCGAGCTGCGCGAAGGTGAACGACACGGGGATCTGCACCGTCTCCGTGTCCCGCGCGCCGATTTCGAAGCGCTCCGTGTGCACCCCTTCCGCGAAGCGGGTCCAGGCGCTGTCGCCCTGCGCGTTCGGATTGCGCAGGAACAGCTCGTACTGCAGGCTGTCGGCCCGGAAGCCGATGGCGTTGGGGTTGCGGATGCGGACGTTGACCAGCACGGTGCCGCCGCCCAGCCCCAGCCCCGCCACCTGCATCCCTTCCAGCTCCACCTCCGGCTGGCGGAAGCCGCCGGTGCACGCCGAAACGAGCAGCATCGCCACGAGCACGGTCCAGAGATTCCGAATCTTCATCGCCATCTCCCGAAAGATTGAGGTGCGCGGCCCTCGCCGCGCGTGTCGCTTCACCCATGCAGCGACGGTGCCCGCCGCCACGCCACCCATGCGTCCCCCTCCAGCGGTGTCACGGGACGCCCGCCCTGCAGGAGGAGCCCGCGCCCGCACCACTCCGCCACGAACTCCAGGTCGTGGCTGGAGACGAGGACCGCCGCGCCCGCCCGCCGCCGCTCGTCCAGCTCGGCCACCAGCCGCTCCGCCGAGGTGCGGTCCAGCCCGTTGAGAGCCTCGTCCAGCAGCAGGACGCGGGGGCCGTGGAGGAGCGCCGCGATGATGGCCGTCTTGCGCCCCATCCCCTGCGACAGCTCGCGGCACAGGGTACCCTCGGCGCCGGCCAGGCCCAGCAGCTCCAGCAGCCGCGCCGTTTCGCGCTCCGCGTCTGCCAGCCCGCGCGCGGCGGCGACGAAGCGGAGCATCTCGGCCACGGTGAGCTCGCCGTACAGGAACGGGTGCTCGGGGACCACGCCCATACACCGCGCCGCGCGCAGGGGGTCCGAGAACGGGTCGGCGCCGCACACCCGCACGCTCCCGCCGTCGGGGAGCCGGTCGCCCGCGAGGCACCCCAGGAGCGTGCTCTTCCCCGCCCCGTTGGAGCCAAGCAGCGCCACCGCCTCCCCGGGGTTGAGCACGAACGAGATGCCGTCCAGGACCGGGCGCTTGCGATACGCCTTGCGGAGCCCTTCTACGGCGAGGGGGAGGTCATTCATGCGAGATGGGGCTCACACCCGGAGGCACGGAGAGTCACCTGCCGGCGGCCGCGAGGGATGCGGCCGCGGCGGTGAGGGAACCGAGGGCGGCGCCGGCCAGCCAGGGCCAGGCGGGGGAGGTCGTGACGGTGAAGCTCCACACGAACGCGACCGGGAGCACCACGCCCATCGCGAGGCCGAAGCCCACCGCCCAGCGGCCGATCAGGCGGTCGATGGTGCGCAGGCCGAGAGCGCGGTCGATCCAGCGGAGGCGCGGGCGCTCGCCGCGGCCCAGCGCGACCACGGCGGCGCCCTGCATCACCAGGAGGCCGATGCACGCCGCGGCCACCCAGCGCCGCGCCTCCGGGTCGGCGCCCGCGCGCAGCAGGACGAGGGACGCGATGATCCCCACCGGGGCCGCCAGCTTTCCCGCCCAGCGGAAGCGGCGGTCCACCACCACGGCATCGCGCGCCCGCACCGCCCCCGCGCGCCGAGGCAGGAGCGCCGGAAGCCCGCGCCCGATCACCAGCTCCGACGCGTCCGCCGTGGGCGGAGGGGCGTACGCCAGCTCGCCGGAGAGCGGGGCGAAGCGCGGCAGGGCCCTGGCGAAGCGCCGCCCCGCCAGCGTCACCCATAACGCAGAGAGCGCCGCGATCACCGCCACGCGCACCGGCACCCCAGGCCCCAGCGCCACGCGGGCCGCGAGCGCGCCTCCCACCAGCGGCGGCAGCGGGGCGTAGACGAGCGACGCCGCGGCGGCGAGCCCCGCGTCCGGCCCCATCAGCCCCCCCAGCGAGCTCTTGCGCCCGTCCGCCATCCCCAGCGCCGCCCCGCTGGTTGTCACAAGTGACGCGGCCCACGTCACCAGTGACGCCGCAAGGAGGATCCCCAGCGGAGTCCCGAGCGGCTCGCGCGTGCGAATGAAGGGGAGCAGGAACAGCGCGGCGACGGCGAGCGACAGGAGGAGGAGCCGCAGGGCGCGCTGCGCGAAGAGCGCCCCCGGCGGGATTCCCAGGCGGCGCAGGAGGGCGTCATCTTCCGGGCGGAAGAGCACCGGATACGCCTGGAACGCGACTGGCGCGGACGCCAGCAGTCCCAGCAGGATGCGCCCGTCGCCCGTATCCACATCCGGCCGCAGCGCCGCGCCCCCCAGCCACACCCCGCCCACCACCAGCGCGACCGGGAGCGCGAACCCCAACCACACGCCCGCGCGCGGGCGGCGTACCGAATCCGCCAGGCGCCGCGCGTCGAGGCGCAGCAGGAGGCCCAGCGCGGACACACTCTCTGTGTCTCTGTGTCTCTGTGTGAGATCGCCGTTCATGCTAGCCCGCGTCGCCGCGCTCCCGCATGCGCGCGGCGATCTTGGCCTCGTAGCCCCGGTCCGACGGCTCGTAGAAGCGCACGTCGCCGATCTCGTCGGGGAGGCACTGCTGCGGGGTGTAGCCGCCCTCGAAGTCGTGGGCGTACTTGTAACCCTCCGCGTAGCCCCACTCGCGCATCAGCTTCGTAGTCGCGTTGCGCAGGTGCAGGGGGACGGGGGCGTCGGGGTGCTCCTTCGCGGCGTCGGTAGCGGCGTGCAGGGCCACGTACGCGCGGTTGGACTTGGGCGCGTTGGCGACGTACAGGATGGCGTTGGAGAGGGGGAGGAGCCCCTCCGGGAGCCCCAGCCGCTCGAACGCCAGCATCGCCTGCGTGGCCACGATCCCCGCCTGCGGGTCCGCGAGGCCCACGTCCTCGTACGCGGCGGCGACGAGGCGGCGGAAGAGGGTGCGCGGGTCCTCGCCGCCGTTCAGCATGCGCATGGCCCAGTACAGCGCGCCCGAGCCGGCGGACGAGCGGAGCGACTTGTGGAAGGCGGAGAGCATCTCGTACGCCAGGGTGGCGTCGTAGCGCGCCGTCCGCTGCTGCAGCGCCTCGCGGGCGTCCTCGGCCGTGATCGACCCACCGCGCACCAGCCGCGCCGCCGTCTCCAGCCCGTTGAGCGCCTGCCGCGCGTCGCCGCCGGAGGTGTGGACGATGAGGTCCTCCGCCTCGGCGTCCAGCTCCAGCCGTCCGCCCAGCCCGCGCTCCGGGTCCGCGAGGGCGCGGTGGAGCACGTCCCGCACGTCTTCGTCGCTCAGCGGGCGCAGGACGAGCACCTGGGAGCGCGAGAGGAGCGCGGGATTGATCTCGAACGCCGGGTGCTCGGTGGTGGCGCCCACCAGCGTCACCAGCCCGCTTTCCATCGACGGGAGGAGGAAATCCTGCTGCCCCTTGTTCAGCCGGTGGATCTCGTCCACGAAGAGGAGCGTGCCGTCCCCCGCCCTGCGCCGCGCCCCGGCCTCCTTCACCACCTCCCGCAGCCGCGGCACGCCCTCGCTGACCGCGTTGAAGGGGACGAAGACGGCGTCCGCGTCCCCGGCGATCACGCGCGCCAGCGTCGTCTTGCCACTGCCGGGAGGGCCGTGCAGGATCAGGTTCGGCAGGTGCCCGGCCGCCAGCAGCTTGCGCAGCGTGCCGTCGGGGCCCGCCAGGTGCGGCTGGCCGACGATCTCGTCCAGGGTGCGCGGCCGCATGCGCTCGGCGAGCGGGGCGTCGGGGGCGGGCGCGGCGGGGCGGTCGCGAGGCCTGGGCGGGTCGTCGCCGAACATGTCGAGCGAATCGCTCATCAGTGCACCATCCCCTGCACCAGGTGGGAGGCGAGGAGGTAGAGCCCCGCGCCGCCGAACACGGCCAGCGCCAGCTTCCAGCTCCGCCCGCCCTGCACCTCGGGGATCAGGTTGGACGCGGCCACGTACAGCGTCACCCCCGCGCTCAGCGCCAGCCCGTAATCCGCCAGCACGGCGATGTAGGAGGTGAGGAGCACCCCCAGCACGGTGGACGCGCCCAGGAGCGCCACGCCGCCGATGGCCCGCCGCCGCGAGTTGCCGCTGGCGAGCATGATGGAGGCGACGGTGATCCCCTCGGGGATCTTGTGCAGGAGGATTGCGACGAAGACGAGCATCCCCAGCCACGCACCCACCCCGAAGGCGCTGGCGATGGCCACCCCGTCGAAGAAGGTGTGGAGGAGCAGCCCCACGAGCGCCGTGATCCCCACCCAGCGCCCCACCATCTCGTGGTGGTGCGTCTCTTCGCCGAAGTGGAAGTGGGGCGTGACCACGTGCTGCGTGAGGTGCACCAGCAGGTAGCCGATGAGCACCGCGAGCGCGCCGCCCCGCCCCTCCAGCGCCTCGGGGAGCATCCCCACGAAGGTGGTGGCCAGCATGAAGCCGGCCCCGAAGGCGATCAGCATCCGCTGCGCCTCCGCGCTGCGCGGGCGGGCGGCGGTGATCAGGAGCCCGCCGGCGAGGTTCGCCCCCGCCGCGGCGAGGGCGTACAGCAGAGCAGCGTTCAACGGCCTGTGTTTCCGAAGAAGGAAGTTTCGACGGCCCCGAATTGACCATGCGGGGGGGCCGGTGTCAAACAGCGGGGCTCACACAGAGGCACAGAGACACAGAGAGTCAGGACTCGAGGATCACCACGGCGCCGGCGGTTTCGTCCGAGTGGGTCATCGTAAGGTGGATGCGGACCATCCCGCGCGCCGCCGCGAGCTCGGCCGCGCGGCCGGCGAGGCGGAGCGTCGGGGCGCCGCCGGGGAGGGAGACGACTTCCACGTCCGTCCACTCGCCGCCGCGGCCCAGGCCGGTGCCCAGGGCCTTGAAGAACGCTTCCTTGGCGGCGAAGCGCGCGGCGTACGATTCCGCCGGGTGGCGGCTGGCGGCGCAGCGGCGGGCCTCCGCTTCGGTGAAGAGGCGGCGCAGGGCGCGCTCCGGGCGCCGCTGGATCATCGCCCACACGCGGTCGATCCGCACCAGGTCCATCCCGAGTCCAACGATCATCGGCCTTGAGGCATGAGGGGTGCAACGTCCCGCCGAAGATAGGCTCCGCGGGGCGCCTGCTCAACGGCACGCCATTCGCACAACGGCGCGGCGGCCGGGCAGGGTTCGGCGTGCGATCCATTTCGAGCAGCGAGGCAGAGGCGGCGTGCCGAGAAATCCGTGGAAGGCCCGAGCCCGCCTGCTGGGCACGGTGGCGGCGGCGGTGGCACTGGGGATCATTGTGGGGTACCTCCTCCTGCAGGTCACCATCATGCGCTGGTCCACCCTCTGAGGCCGGCGCTCGCTCCGACGTTGCAGGTAGTGTTTTCGATGAAGCGACTCCTGACGCTGTCTCTCGCCGCGGCCCTCGCCTGCGGCGCTCCCTCTCACGCACAGTCGTTCGCGCCCGGCGGCCACGGCGGCGCCTCCAGCGCCTCCGCGGAGCTGGAGGGCGACCTGCGCGCCATCCTGCGCGGCCCGGGGCTGGATGGTGCCCGGCACGGCGCGCTCGTCGTGTCGCTGGACCGCGGCGACACGCTCTTCTCGTGGAACGCGGACGCGAGCCTCACGCCGGCGTCCAACCTCAAGCTCTTCAGCACCGCCGCGGCGCTCCATTACCTGGGCGCCGATTTCCGCTGGTCCACCTACCTCCTGGCGGATGGCGAGGTGAGCGGCGGCGTGCTGCAGGGCGACCTGGTCCTCTTCGGCACCGGCGACCCGACGCTGGGGAGCGGCCGCTTCCCCGGCACCGCCCGCGCGCTGGACGCCCTGGCCGATTCGCTGCGCGCCCGCGGCATCCGGCAGGTGGCGGGGACGCTGGTGGCGGACGGCTCGTTCTTCGACCCGCGCCTGCGCGCCGAGGGGTGGACCGCCGAGGATCTGCGCCAGTGGTACGGCGCGCCCGTGTCCGCGCTGGTCACGGGCGAGAACCTGGCCGGCGGCCGCCCCGTGGACGAGCCCGTGCGCGTGGCCGGCGAGCGCTTCCGCGCCGCGCTGAATCGTGCCGGGATCTCCGTGCGCGGCGGCCTGCGCGTGGTGCGCGAGCCCGCCCGCTCCAGCGCCGGCTTCCATGGCCCGGGGCCCACCGGGCGCGTGCTGGCCGTGCACCGCTCGCCGCCGCTGGGCGAGGTGGTGCGCGTCATCAACCACGTGAGCCACAACCTGTTCGCGGACGAAGCGCTGCGCACGGTGGGCCGCGTCGCCGGGGGTCAGGGCTCGTTCGCGGCGGGTGAGCGCGCCGTGGCGCAGATGCTGGCCGGGAGTGCCGCCCCGCGGATGCTGGACGGCTCCGGCCTGTCCCGCCTGGACCGCGCCAGCGCCCGCGCCGTGGTAGACCTCCTCGTCCGCATGGCGCGCTCGCCGGAGGGCGCGGCCTTCCGCACTTCCCTCCCGGTCGCGGGGAGCCAGACGGGCCTGCGCCGCATGTACGCCACCGACGCAGCCGGCAACCTCCGCGCGAAGACGGGCACCCTCGCCACCGTATCCGCCCTCTCCGGCTACGTCACGGCCGCCAACGGCGAGCGCCTGGCTTTCAGCATCATCGCCAACGGGGTCGGCCGGACCTCCGCCGCCAAGGAAGCCGAGAACCGCTTCGGCGCGCGTCTCGCGCGGTTTAGAAGATAGGGCTCACACAGAGACACAGAGGCACAGAGACGAACTTCATCTCTGTGCCTCTGTGTCTCTGTGTGAGCCCCGTTTTTCAGAGAAGCAGGTCCGCGGGAATCCCCAGCAGGTCCCGTACTTTCTCGATCTCCTCCCGCGGGAGCTTGCGTTCGCCGTGGAAGAACCCGGCGGCGGACCCGCCAAGCAGCCGCTCCACATCCTCTCGCTGCATCCCTTTCTGATCCAGCATGAAGGCAACCACGTCCGCCGGAGTGCTTCCCTCGATGCGGAAGTGGGCGCGCTCGTACGCCTCCGCGAGCACCGAAAGGAACTCCAGGCGCTCGTACTCCTCCGAGTACGGAGCCGGATCGAGGTCGAGCAGGCGCTCGATCTCCAGGATCGCGGCGTCGTACTCCGCCTCGGTCCGCAGAACGTGCGGCTTCGTGAAATCCAAGATGTCGGACATGCCGCCGATGTTGAAGACCGTGCGCCAGGCGCCCAGGAAGTCCGCACTTCCAAAATCCTGCCTCACCTCGTGCGGTGAAGCGTAGCGCCGCGCCTGCACGACCGTGAGCCACGCGCGGAGCGGGCGCTCGGCGTCCGGGTGCACGCTCCAGAACGCGCGCAGCTTCTTGGGCGAGATCACGTGCGCGGGACCGTCCGCCTCAGATCATGCGCCGGGCGCCGACGAAGATGCGGCGCAGCTCCCGCTCGTAGTTGCGGCGGCCCATCATGTCGTTGCGGGCGACGCCGCCGTTGCCCAGGGACGAGTGGATGATGCCGGAGCCGCCCGTGGACATGGTGACGTGCGTGACGCGGCCGCCCTCGTCTTCCGCGAAGAAGAGGAGGTCGCCGGGGCGGAGGCTGGAGAAGTCCTCGCCGGGGTCCACGCGGAGGCCCGTCTTCGACTGCTGGTCGGAGTCGCGGGGGATGGTGACGCCGTGGAGGCGGTGGACGGCCTGCACGAAGCCCGAGCAGTCGATGCCGCCCAGCGTGACGCCGCCCCACAGGTACGGAGCGCCCATCCAGCGCGCCGCCGTCTCGCACATCGCCTCGCCCACGGCGGGGAAGGAGAGCGGGCGCAGGGCGGCCGGCACCAGGTCGCCGTGGGGGATGCCCATGCGGCCGTCGGGAAGGCGCACCAGGCCGTCCGCCTCGCGCACCACGCGGGCGCCCCAGGGGAGGAAGATGATGCGCTCGCCGTCGTGGCCCACTACCTCGGCGCCCATCGAGATCCAGATCTCGCCGTCGCCGCCCATCTCCCAGGCGCGCGCCTCCTGCTCGCCCTGCAGCGCCAGGTAGCCGGCGTGCACCCACCCGATGTAGCCGTCGTACGACCGGCACTGCATCCACCGCCCGCCGTGCCGCAGCACCACGAGGCGGTTGCCCAGCACCGTCTGCGAGATCTGCGTCTCGCGCACGGCGGGCCCGGAGAGCATCGGCGCGACGGCCGAGGTCACCAGGGCGTGCACCATCTCGTCGTGCTCCGTCTCGGGCAGGCGCTGCACCTGGTCGCGCACCTCGCGCCACCCGGTAAGCCCGGCGATGCGGAGCCTGAGCTCGTCCGCGGCGGCGGCCTCCGAGGTGACGCCCACCAGCGCAACCGCGTCGCCGTCCACCTCCACCGACACGTCGAAGACGGCGGTGCGCGGGTCGGGCGCGAACTCCTCGCGCACCCGCTCCACCAGCGCGGTGGTCTCGTCCACGGCGCTCCTCACCAGCCCTCCGAAAGCACTTCCATGACCACGGCGATGTCGTTTTCGGTGTTGTAGAGGTGCGGCGAGACGCGGATGGCGCCCTCGCGCAGCACGCAGGCCACCCCCGCGCGCGTGAGCGCCTGGAACGCGCGCTCCGCATCGCGCGGCCGGAAGCAGAAGATGCCGCTGCGGTGCTCGGGGCGCAGGTCGCTCACGATCTCCGCCGACTCCGTTTCCTGGATCCACCCGACGAGCGGGTCCAGCAGCCCCAGCAGGTGCTCGCGGATGCGCGCCGGCCCCACCTCGTCCAGCATCGTCATCGACTCGGTGAGCCCCGCGACGTCCTGGAAGGGGAGCGTCGCCACCTCGAAGCGCCGCGCCGTATCCCAGAACTCGTAGCGATAATCCAGGAGGCGGCTGTAGTCCAGCGTCCCCGCCATCGCCGTCCACCCCACCACGCGCGGCTCCAGCTCCGCCGCCAGCTCGCGCCGCACGTAGGCGAAGCCGGTGCCGAAGGGGCCGCACAGCCACTTGTGGCCGCCCGTCGCCAGTACGTCCACCCGCGCCGCGCGCACGTCGACCGGCACCTGCCCCAGCGCCTGGATGGCGTCCACCACGAAGAACGTCCCGTGCTCGCGGCAGGCCTGCCCGAAGCGCTCCAGCACCGCGTTGTAGCCGGACGCGAACTGCACCGCCGAAAGCGCAAAGATCCCCACGTCGCCGCGCTCGATCTCGGCAAGGAGGCGCGCCTCGTCCGGCCGGCCGTGCTCGTCCGCGGGGACCAGGTCGAGCGCGGCGCCCCCGTTGCGCGCGAGCTGCATCCACGGGTACACGTTGGCCGGGAACTCGCGGTCGCTCACCACCACGCGGCGGCCCGGGTGCAGCGGCAGCACGTGCGCCGCCAGGTTGATGCCGAAGCTGGTGTTGGGAAGGAGCGCGATCTCGTCCGCGTGCGCCCCCACCAGCCGCGCGGCGGCCTGGCGGGCGCGGGCGAGCGTGGGCTCGAAGTCGTCGCCGGCAAGGTCGTGCGCCGATGCGCGGCGCCGGTTGTAGGCATCCACGGCGCGTACGGCGCGCTCGGGGAGCGGGGCCACGGCGGCGGCGTTGAGGTACGGCGCGCGCGTCGCGGAGGGGAACTCCCGCTCGCGGAGGGTGTGCACGTCGAACGGCGCCAGGGTCTGCGCGGAAGGGGACAACGGGTCGGTCTCCTCGGGGGTGAGGCGCAACGATATACGCCCGCGCCCCCCGCGACAAGGCTGCGGCCGGGCACGACCCCGCCCGGCCGGTGTACCATCCGCAGCCAGGCCACGCAGCTTTCCGGCCACCCCCTCAAGCACGATGAGCCACGCTCACCCGCCCGCGGACCCGTGAAGATCACCTCCATCCAGCCGCAAAAGAACCACGCGGAGCGCCTCAACGTGCACGTGGACGGCGCCTTCCGCTTCGCGCTCGCCGCGGAGATCGCGCTCTCGGAGCACCTGCGCGTGGGCGACGAGCTGTCGGAGGCGCGCATCGCGGAGCTGGAGGGGATGGACGGGGCGTGGAAGGCGCGCGAGGCGGCGCTCGCCCTCCTGGCCTTCCGCCCGCGCACCGCGGCCGAGCTGCGCCGGCGGCTGCGCGAAAAAGGGTACGCGCCCGAGGTGGCGGACGCCTGCGTGGAGCGGCTGGGGGAGCTGGGGATGGTGGACGACTCCTCGTTCGCCGAGATGTTCGTGCGCGACCGGGTGCGGCTGCGCCCCAAGGGAAAGCGCGTCCTCGCCCAGGAGCTGCGCGTGCGCGGCGTGGAGGGCGAGATGGCGCAGGCCGCCATCGACGAGGTGATGGAGCGCGAGAACGCCACCGAGACCGACCTCGCCCGCCAGGCCGCAGCCCGCTGGCGCCCCCGCCCCGGCGAGGATCCGCAGGGCGCCCGCCGCCGCCTGTACGCCTTCCTCGCCCGCCGCGGCTTCGGCGCCGACGCCATCATGCCCGTGCTCGACGAGGCGCTGGCGCCGCCGTCCGAGGAGTATTAAAAGCAATCTCACACAGAGGCACAGAGACACAGAGAGAACTTCATTCCGCCATGAAGAAGCTTTGGTACGCGCTGCTGGGGCTCGTCGCGCTCGTCGTGCTGGGGGCGGCGGGGGCGCGCTGGTACATTGGGCGCGCGGAGCCGGACCCGGGGCGGGGGGCGGCGCTGGCGGGGCTGGGCGCGCCGGTGGAGGTGTGGCGCGACTCGTTGGGGGTGCCGCACCTGTGGGCGCGCGGCGAGGCGGACCTGTTCCGCGCCATGGGGTACGTCCATGCGCAGGACCGGCTGTGGCAGATGGAGCTCTTCCGGCGGGTGGCCGACGGGCGCATGGCCGAGATCCTGGGGCCCGACCTGGTGGACACCGACCGCTTCCTGCGCACCGTGGGGATGGGCCGTGCCGCGGGGGAGAACGAGCGCCTCCTCGACCCCTCCACGCGCGCCCTCCTGCAGGCCTACGCGGACGGCGTCAACGCCTGGCTGCGCGAGAATCCGGGGCCGCTGCCGCCCGAGTTCATGGTCCTGCGCTTCCAGCCGGAGCCGTGGACGATCCGCAACACCCTCTCCATCGCCAAGATCATGGCCTGGGACCTCGCGGACTGGAACCTGGGGCTGGACCTCCAGCGCGCCGTGGACGCCGTGGGTCCGGAGCTGGGGCGCGACCTGTTCCCGGCGTACCCCGACTCCGGCGTCACCATCCAGGAAGACGCCCCCGCGGCCACCCGCCCCGCGCCTCCCGCGCCGCGGGTCCTCGGCACGCCTGTCCCCACGATCCCGCCGCTCGCCGCGGCGCTGCTGGACGGAGTGTCGGCGGCGCGGGCCTCCAACGCGTGGGTGGTCGGCGGGTCGCGTACGAGGTCGGGGAAGCCCATCCTCGCCAACGACATGCACCTGGCGCTGCGGGCGCCGTCGCTCTGGTACCTGGCGGCGCTGCACGGCGGCGGCTTCGACGTGGCGGGGATGACGCTCCCCGGAGTGCCCGTCGTGATCGCCGGGCACAGCGAGCGCGTGGCGTGGGGCTTCACCAACGCGATGGTGGACGACGTCGACTTCTTCGTGGAAGAGGTGGACGCGGCCGACAGCGCCCGCTACCGCACGCCCGGCGGAACGCAGCCGTTCCGGGTGCGCCACGACACGATCCGCGTCAAAGGGGCCCCGCCCGTCGTCCACCGCGTCCGCGCCACCCGGCACGGGCCCGTGCTCTCCGACGTGGAGAAGCGCTCCAGCGGGCGGGTGATGGCGATGCGCTGGACGGCGCTCGACCCTTCGCGCGAGGTGGCGGCGTTCTTTGGGATGAACCGCGCGCGCACCGCCGCCGAGTTCCTCGCGGCGATGAACGACTTCCGCACGCCGCACCAGAACGTCGTCTTCGCGGACGCGGACGGCGCGTTCGGGTACTGGATGGCGGGTCGCGTCCCCCTGCGGCGCGCCGGCGACGGCATCCTGCCCGTGCCCGGCTGGACGGGCGAGGGCGAGTGGACGGGGTACCTGGAGATGTCGCGGCACCCGCACCTTCTGAACCCGCCGCGGGGGTACGTCGTCACCGCCAACAACCTGCAGGCGCGCGGCTTCCCCGCGAAGATCGGGAGCGAGTACGCCGATCCCGCCCGCGCAGCCCGCATCCGCGAGATGGTGCTCGCGGGCGGCCGCCTGACCGCCGACGACGTGGCGCGCCAGCAGATGGACGTGCGCGACCTGTTCGCGCTGCGCCACCTGCCGCGCGCCGCCCACGCCGCCCGGCTCGCCGACGACACCGCCGCCCTGCGCGCCCTCCGGTCGTGGGACGGCGCGGCCACCGCGGACTCGCGCGCGGCCCCTCTCTTCTACGCCTGGTTCGACGCCCTGCGCAAGCGCATGGGCGACGACGAGTTCCGCGGCCGCACGGTGTACTTCACCCGCGCCACGCTGGGCCGCCTGCTGGAGCGCGGCGGCGGCGCGTGGGTGGACGACATCCGCACGCCTGAACGCGAGACGCTGGACCAGCTCGCCGCCGCCGCCATGCGCGACGCCGCGCGCACCGTCGCCGGCCGCACCTGGGGCGAGCTTCACGCCACGCGCATGGAGCACCCGCTGGGCGTGGTCGGCGCGCTGGACCGCGCCTTCGGGCTCAACATCGGCCCCTTCCCCTCCCCCGGCACCGCCAACACCGTGAACGCGCTGGGGCTGGGCCGCGGCCAGGCGCCCTACACCAACGGCTACGGCCCCAGCCAGCGCCACGTCGTGGATCTCGCGCGCGTGGACGACGAGGGTGGCTTCATCCTCCCCACGGGCCAGTCCGGCATCCCCACCTCCCGACACTACCGCGACCAGACCCCGCTGTGGCGCACCGGCCGCCTCTGGCGCATCCCCCTGGACCGCCGCAAGGCGGAGGCGCGCATCGTGGCGCGGCTCACGCTGACGCCCAGATAACCGCGGGGCTCACACAGAGACACAGAGGCACAGAGATTGGATTCCCCCAGATGAAGTCGTCTCTGTGCCTCTATGCCTACGCTACCGGACCGTGCGACTGCTGCTCGCACAGTGCGCGCAACGCGCGATTGACCGACTCGGAGTCGGGAAAAACCTCCGCCAGATCGGGATCGAGCACCACCACGGTTTCGGCGCCTGTGAATCGCTCCGCGGCCTCGGCGGGCATACCTGGCCCGCCCGGCTCACGTCGCTCAAGCCACTGCAGGACGGGGACGCAGAGAAGGGTTAGACAGACCGCGATCACGAGCCCAACAAAATCTTCCATTGCTGCCTCCCTCACGGGGTCCTGGACGTCAGCTCCCACGACAGTCCGGCCAGGTAGTACGTCGTCATGGTTCCGATGATCATCGCGACGGCAGGCTGCACCCATCCAGGGCCCACGCCAGAACGTACGCCGACGCGGCGGCGAAGCAGTGGAATTCTGCTATAGCTCAGCACGATGCAGAGCCACCACGCGACCGAACCGAAGAATAGGATCACGAGGGCAGTCACCACGTCGCGCGCATGCTGGATCGTGCCGTCGTAGAGCAATCCCAGGAGCGTGCCTACGTAGAGCGAGTATCCGACGAGGCATACATCAGCGCCCGTGTCCTTGAAGTCCCTTTTGCCGCTCGTCCACTTGAGTAGACTGTCGACAATGAGGAAACCGAAAGGCATGAGGGTCTGGATGATCAGCTTGAGGTGGCTCTGAACGAGTTGCCAGACCATCCGATGCTCCCATATCTGCGCCGCGGGTGAGTCCCAGCTGATTGCGAATAGTACACGGAAATCGCGGCCCCTCCAACACATCGCCACACCTTCGCCACCGGGCGAACAGAGGCACAGAGATGAAGTCATCTCTGTGCCTCTGTGCGAGCCAAGCTGTTGGGTCAGCGGCGCGTGAGGACGGCGTCGCCGGCGGCGAGGGTGGTGCTCAACTGCGGGAAGCCAGGAAACAGGCCGGTCTTGAAGAAGTAGCGGCCCGGCGGCAGCGTGTCGCCAAGAATCGCGCGGGCGGTGAAGCGGCCGCCGAAGGTGCGGGACTGGCGGGGGGCGAGCCACTGGTCGGGGATGGGGATGACGCACGCGCGCGGCTCCCACGTGGCGCGAAGCGACGGGTACCCGCTCACGTCGTCACGGTCGCGGCGCGAGCGGTACGCGACGAACGGGGCGCAGATGGAGCGGAGCTCGGTGCCCAGGTACGCGGCGCCGGCGGTGCGGTTGGTCACCGTGACCGTGGTGAGGAACATCCCGGGGCGCCCGGCGACCGGACGCGTCCGCGCGCGGATGGCGAACGAGCCCGCCGCGCCTTCGGCCGGGAGGGGCGGGATGCGGCTCGTCAGCTCGGCGTCGCCGGCCGGGATGTCCACGGCGCTTTCGCGCGTGGCGGGCTGGCCCTCCAGCGGAGGCGCGGCGGGCCAGCGGACGCGCGCGGTGAAGTAATAGCGGCCGTCCGGCAGCGAATCACCCATCATCTCGGGGACGGGTACCTCGTAGAGCAGGCGGTCGCGAGGCATTCCGCGCCCGATGACGTACTCGATCAGCGTGAGGCCACAGACGTGGTCACGGCGCCGCGAGTCCCACACGGGCGCGCCGGTGCGTCGCGGCGTGCGGTACGCGCGCAGGCTCACGGCGCATCCGCCCTGCTCCGCCTTCACGTTGCGCGCCCCCGCGACCGAGAGGTGCACGGTGGTGCGCAGCGTCGGAGGGGTGCTGCCCGAGACTTCGGTGGACGCGCGGTAGCGCAGGAGAGTGAGGTCCGCCACGGGGGGCGCCGTATCGCGCACCGCCGTCACCCACACCGGGCGGCCGGGAAGGTCGGCCACGCGGCCGTCCGCCCGCACACGCACGACGGGGAGGTACCATCCCTCGGCGAGCGAGTCGCCCAGGAGCGCCGCCGCGGGTGCGCTGTGCGCGGGTCCGCCCGCCGCCAGCGCCGGCTCGGCGGGTGTGGCGCATCGCTCGCCCCGTCCCATGGAGCTCCACACCGGCGGCCCGGCGATCCCGCGCGTCTGCGGCCAGACACGCGCGCCCAGCAGGCAGAGCTGCCGCGGCCGCGCCGCGTAGCCATCCAGCCCGAGCGCCCCTACGGTCGCCTGGTACGTCCACGCGGCGCCTCCGTGCGGGATCGGACCGAGCCCCACCTCCACGCCGTACCTGCCGGTCGCGGGCGGGGGCGTGAGCGTGTCGCGCGGCGGATCGGGCTGCTGGAAGAGCGGAAAACGATCGGCCCACGCCGCGGGGGCGGATGAGTCCTGTCCGGAGCACGCGGCTGCCAGTACCACGGCGAGCGCCGCCAGCCCCCAGGCCAGCCCGCTTCTTCTCTGTGCCTCTGTGTCTCTGCGTGAGCCCAGCCGTTTCACTGGACCAGCGGACGCCCGGACTCCGCGAACAGCGCCGCCTGCAGGACCACGGCGGCAGTGTTGATGTTCTCGCTACCGGTGGGGGCGCGCGTCGACTCGTAGACACCCGAGCTCCAGCCCTTCGTGGGGTGGCGCGCGGGTGCGACCGCGTCGATGCCGAGCCGGGTGTAGGGGCTGGGGAGGAGTGCGTGCCAGGCGACGGCGGCCTTGGCGCTGATCCAGCGCGGCTCGTCCAGGATCACGTTCGTCCCCTGCACGCCCACGACGAACGGCTGGCCGCGGTAGCTGACCGCGTAGTAGTAGAAGTAGTACGGCGCGCGCGGGATGGCGTCCTCGCTCACGAAGGTGGGCTGCCCCGTCCGCTGGAATCGCACCTGCTGCGCCGCCAGCACACCGTTCGCCAGCTCCGCCATCTCCCGGTTCCACCCCAGCTCCAGCCCGGCCAGGATGAACGGCTCGCTGGTGAGGAAGTCGTCGCCCCGGCGGTCGGCGAGGAGGGGGATGCCGAGCGCCTGGACCGGCACCGCGTTCTCGCGCAGGCGCAGCGCCGACTCCGCGCGGTGGCCCCAGAGCGCGAAGCCGTACGCCGCGTACTGCTCGTATCCCAGGCGTCCTTCCTGGTAGCGGAGCAGCTCGCCCGTGGGGCTCACCTCCCGGCCCTGCAGGTAGCCGTCGCGCACGATCTGCGATAGGTCCATGCGCGCGACGATGCGCCGCACCGTCGCGGCGTGCTCCGGGCGCTGCACGGCGATGATCCGGAGCCAGACCAGGAGCCGCCCGATGTCCGTGGACGACCACCCGTAGCCGCGCTCCGTGGCCGGTTCCCGGTCGTCGCGCCCGGCGATCGCGCCGGTGGCCGTCGAGTAGTTCTTGTTGGGCGCGATCCCGTCGAACAGCCGCATCGACTCCAGCGTCGCCAGCGCCCGCCCCAGGCGCGCGTCCGCGTCGCCCGCGCGGATGAGGCCCAGCTCGCCGGCGCAGTGGATCGCCGCCAGCCCGCTGGCGATGTCCCAGACGGTCGCGTACGGATAACCCGCCACGGAGTTGATCAGCCCCGTGGCCGGCTGGTACTCGGCGGCGGCGTACGTCCACGCGCCACGCGCCGCCTCCAGGAAAAGCGCGCGATCCGGGTGGGGCCGCGGCCTGGTGGGCACGGGCAGTTCGGGGAGAAGCGGACCGGGCGCGTCGTCCGCGCACGCGGCGGTGAGCGCGAGAAGCACGATCGCGGAGAAACGGCGCGCGGGAGACAGGATCATGGCGGCTCCCATTAGCACCGACTCACACAGAGACACGGAGACCCGGAGCAATGCTCCCTCTGTGTCTCCGTGTCTCTGTGTGAGCCCTGCCGTTCCAGTTGCCGTCATGCGGCGGCGGTGCGGCCCGCGAGCTTGGGGGCCGGGGCGCGCCGCGCCAGGTGCGCCGCGCCGGCCACGCCCAGCACCAGCAGGAGGACGCTGATGAGCTGCGCCACGGTGAAGTAGCCCAGGAAGCGGTCGTCCTTGGCGCGGAATATCTCCACGATGAAGCGCTCGATGCCGGCCAGCGCCACCCACGCGCAGAAGAGCATCCCCGGTGTGGCGAAGCGCGGCTGCAAGCGCTTGAGGATCACGAAGATGATGAGCGACATCCCCACCTCGTAGAGCTGCGTGGGATGCACTGCGAGCACCGTGTCGCCCGGCACGCCGGCGGGGATGTTGGCGCCGAAGTCGCGCAGGTTGTCGGCCGTGGAGGGTGGCGCGCCCTGCGGGAAGGCGACGGCCCAGGGGAGGTCGGTGGGGCGGCCGTAGTCGTCGCCCACCAGGAAGCACCCCATCCGCCCGATGGCGTACCCCACCGCCAGCGCCAGCGCGGACGCGTCCGCCATGATGCCCAGCGGCAGCTTCTGCTTCACCACGCGCCACGCGATGACCGCCGCCGCCAGGATCAGCCCGCCGTACCACACCAGCCCGGAGCGCGAGAGGAGGGCGCCCATGGGATCGGCCACCGTGTCTTCCCAGCGCAGGATCATGTAGTAGATCTTGGAGCCCAGGATGCCGAACACGGCGGCGTACCCCACCATGTCCCACGCCTGCTCGGGGTCCTGGCCCGCCCGCGCCAGCTCCCGCGCGGCCACCCACCCGGCGGCGAGGAACGCCAGCGCCATCATCACGCCAAAGGACGTGACGGTGAATCCGCCGATCTGGAACAGAACCGGGTACATGGAAGCTCAGGTGAGGCGTGTGGACGGGATCTCCGCTGGAGATCGTAAGCTAACCGCTTCGCGCGGCGCCGGTAAAGTGCCTCCTCCGCCGCGGGGGTGTCCGGTGCGGCCCCGTTCCATTAAGATTAAGTATGGCCGGAAACGCTATGCAACCTACCTCCAGGAGATTCCCATGGACACTACCAAGTTCTTCGGCGAAGAAGAGCCCCCCATGACCACGCACGCGGAAGGCGAAGAAGATCCGTGGGGCGGCTACGAAGCCGTCGAGGCGAGCGCGTTCGGCGAGTTCTGACAACAACGGTCTCACCCGGAGGCACAGAGACACGGAGGAGTGCTGTGTCTCTGTGTCTCTGTGTCTCTGTGTCTCTGTGTCTCTGTGTGAGATCGCCCTTTCTTCCGGAGTAGGCATGATCCTGATCGCGGGGGGCGACGCGGACCCCAATGTGGAGGCGGTCGTGCAGGGGGCGCGGGCGCGGGGGATGGAGCTTCGCGAGGCGCGCACCGGGGCCGGGGCCAACCCGTGGCTGGACTGGGACGTGGCGGCCGACGTCCTGGCACTCGATGGCCGCCCGGTGTCGCCCCGCGCCGTCTTCCTGCGCCACGACGTCTTCCAGAACCTGGCCGACCCGCGGCCGGCCACCTCGTTCCGGGCGCGGGCGTGGCACGCGGCGCTGCACGGCTGGGCGCTGGCGCACGACGAGGTGCGCCTCCTCAACCGCGGCTACCGCGGGCAGACCAACAAGCCGTACATGCTGAGCCTGGCGGCGCGCTGCGGCCTCCCCGTCCCCGCCACGCGCATCACCAACGCGCTGGACGCCCTGGAGCGCGAGGGCGGCGACCGGGTCGCCAAACCCGTCCCCGGCGGCGGCTACTGCCAGCCGCTCGCCGACCTGCTGGCCGCCACCGAGCGCCGCGACGGACTGGCGGCGGCTCCCGCCATCGTGCAGGAGCGGCTGGTGGTGCCGGAGGTGCGCATCTTCGGGATCGGAAACCGCTTCCTACCCTTCGAAGTTCGCTCCGACGCGCTGGACTACCGCACCTCGAAGCAGACCACGGTGGAGCCGCTCCCCGTGGAGCGCATCGACCCCGCACTCCTCGCCGCGCTGCGCCGCCTGATGCACGCGCTGGAGATGGACTTCGCCGCCGCCGACTTCAAGAGCTCGCCCGCCACGGGCGCGCTTGTCTTCCTGGAGATCAACTCGTCGCCGATGTTCGCGACGTTCGACCGGGCCGCCGGGGGCGCGGTGACGGATGCCATCCTGGACCGGCTGGAACGAAGCGCGTGAGTGCGGCGGTGGCCGCGGCGCGCCGAAAGGGGGCCCTCACCCCCCCGTCCCGCGATAACGGGAGAGGGGGGCGCATCTTCTGTGTCTGCGCGGCGATGTGGCCATGCGGAGCTGCGGCTTCCCCAACCCGCAGCCCTCGGGGTGCGTGGGTGCGGCTGGATGGCCGGAGTGCGCCCCCCTCTCCCGTTATCGGGAGAGCGGGGGTCGGGGGGGTGAGGGCCTTGCGTGCGCCGCAACCCCGTCGCCCACGCGCCTCCTTTATTCCTCCAGCATCTCCTGGACGTCCTGCGCCTGGCGCCGGGCGCGCGCGCGGCGGCCGGCCCACACGGTCACCGCCACGCCCGCGAAGATGAGGGCGCCGGCGGGGATCAGGCGGGCGGAGGGGCGCTCGTGGAGGAGCCAGGTGGCGAGCGCGCCGGTCAGCACGGGCTGCAGGTAGACGAAGACGCTGACGACGCTGCTCTCCACGTGGTTCAGCGCATAGACGTTCAGGTAGTAGGCGCCCACCGTGGGGCCCACGACGATCCACGCCAGCGCCAGCCAGGCCAGGGGCGACGCGCCGCCCGCCTCGGCCAGCACGCTGCCGATGCCCCAGGGGAGCATCCCGGGGACGCCGAAGACAAAGGTCCAGGTGATGACGGTGAGGGGGTGGTAGCGCTGGAGCAGCCCGCGCGAGATCACCAGGTACACGGAGAAGCAGGTGACGTTGGCCAGCGCCAGCAGGTTGCCCAGCGCCGCGCCCGTGGACACGCCCACCCCCACCAGGTACAGCGCGCCCAGCGCGGCCAGCCCGATCCCCGCCCACTTGAGCGGCGTGGCCGTCTCGCGGCGCAGCAGGATGGCGATGAGCAGCGTGAGCGCGGGGCCGGCCGCCACGAAGGTCTGCGCCGCCGTGGCCGTGGTCAGGGTAAGGGCGGTGATGTAGAGGAGCTGGTTGAGGATCACTCCGAAGACGGAGTAGACGGCAAGCTCCACGTAGTCGCGCCGCGAACGGACGCGCTCGCCGACGATGATGCGCTGCAGGATCACGAACAGGATCGCCGCCAGCGACACGCGCAGCAGCGCCAGGGAAGGGCTCGACATCTCGCGAAGCGCCACCTTCACCGCGATGGGGAGGGTGGCGAACAGCACCTGCACGGCGATCAGGGCAGCGTATACGGACCGCGTCTTCAAAGCGGGACCTCACGGACGGGAAAAAAGATCCGGCCCGTGCTCCCCGCGACGGGGGGCCGGACCGGTCGCAACCGACGGCGGGCGTACACCCCGGGGGCGCGGGGGTTCGCGGGGCGCCCTGTCACCGGGACGGGCGGGTGCGTATCTTGCCGCGCCGCGGCACACCCGCGCACCGACACCGAACCCCACGCCGGAGGAGATATGCCGAGTCACGAACACGACCATCCGCACCACGAGCACACCCCTCACGCCGAGGACGGGCTCGGGCTGCTGGTCGGCTTCCGCATCTTCGAGGACGAAGGCGAGCTGTACCTGGCCGAAGCCGAGATCAGCCCGTACGTGGACGACTCCAACGCGCTCGGCGTGACGATGGTCTTCCACCCGCTCTCCGGGATCGACCCGACCACGGACGAGGGCGACGACGACCGCCAGGCGTACCCCTTCGACTTCGACGACGAGCTCACCCGCGCCGAAGACGCCCCCCTCGCCGAGCAGACGCAGGCCATCCTCCGCCAGCTCAGCCAGATCCCCGAGGCCTCCCTGCGCGAGTACCTGCGCGTGGCGCGCGAAGAGTACAACGCGGGCGACGAATAGAAGCAGGGGTCACACAGAGACACAGAGGCACAGAGATAAGGTTTTCTCTGTGCCTCTGTGTCTCTGTGTGACCCTAAAGAACGGACTCGAGGACCGACCTCAGCGTCTTGGCGAAGCCCCCGATGAAGTCCATGCGGCCGCGGCGGGAGCCCAGGAAGGGGTCCATCACCGTGCAGCGGATGACGCTGACGCCGCCGGCGCGCTCGTAGTCGTCGTACGAGAAGCCGAGGGACTGGAGAATCGGGTCGGCGGCGTGGCCGTACTCGCGCGCGCGGAGCACCGTCTTGGTGACGAAGTAGTCGAGCTGGCGCGCCGTGCGGTCGCCGGAAACGCTCATGGCGGCGTAGACGCGGCCCGCGAAGTCGTTGGTCTCCTCCAGCGTCGCCAGGGCGGGGTGGCCGATGGCGAAGCAGACGATGTTGAGGTCCGGCAGGGGGAGCGGGATCAGGGTGAAGGGGCCCCAGTCGCCGCTGCCGATGCGGCGGTGCAGCAGGAGGGCGCCGCGCGCCGTCTCGCCGATCAGGCGGCCGTAGCCGCTGGAGTCCAGCGGGAGCACCTTGTGCGACATCCACACCCCCGCCGCCGCCGCGCCCGGCTTGGAGCCCTCGAAGATGAAGCGCCCGATGTACCCCCACTCCGACGCGCCCCGGTGGAAGAGGTACGGCGCATCCACCGCCACCAGCTCGCGCACCCGCATGTCGCGGAATGACACGGCGCCCGCCGGGTAGGGGATGAACCCCAGCTTGTGCGGGTCGATCGTCACCGTGTCCGTGCGCTCCATGGCGCAGAGGCCACGGTACACTCCCTCCTCCGGCCACGCCTCGGGCGCGTAGTCCGCGAGCGCGTCCTCGTACGAGCGGCGGCGGCCGTCGGGGGAGCGGGTGATGGAGGCCGCGTAGCCGCCCCACGCCGCATCCGCGTGCAGGTGGAAGGCGATGCCGCGCTCGCGCCCCACCCGGTCGCGCACGTCGGCGATCAGGTCCAGCCGGTCCACCGCGCTCTCCTCCGTGGTGCCGATCACCGAGACGCAGGCGATCACGGGCTGCCGGCGGTCGGCCAGGGCGTGGATCGTCTCCTCCAGCGCCGCCGGGTCCATGCGGAAGCGCCGGTCCACCGGCACGTGGATCAGCTGCGCCCCGCCGATCCCCAGCGCGCGGCAGATCTTTTCCCACGAGTAGTGCGCCGTGGAGGGGACGAGCACCGCCCCGTCCTGCAGCGCGTCGCCGAACTGCGTGGAGAGGCGGCGCCCGAACTCCTGGTAGCCCAGCCCCGCCAGCGAGTGCTTCGCCAGCGCCTCCACCACCCGTTCGTCGTCGCCCAGCCGCTCGCGAAAGGCGTCCGCCAGGTCCATGGACTCGCCGGGGCCCACGTTGAGGAGCTGCCACAGGTCCATGCCGTCCAGCGGCATGCGCTCGCCGGTGGGGGTCGCCACGGTGAGCCCCGCGACGCCGCATTCCTCCGCGGCCCAGCGCACGGCCACGGGGAGGTACTTGACGTTGCGGGCCACCCAGAGCGCCTCGAAGTTGGCCACGGTGCCGCCCGAGGTCAGGTGCCCCCACTGCCGCGCCGTGTCGTAGCCGATCATCCGCGCGAGCTGCTCCGCCACCTCCAGCTCCATCCGCGTGGTGACCGGCGAGGCCTCGGCCGCCACGTTGTTGGGGTTGTACAGCATGGTGGCGAAGTAGCCGATCAGGCTCGCCATGGTGAGGTCGCTGGACATGTGCCCGATGTAGCGCGGGCTGAAGAACGGCACCCCCGCCTTGAGCTCGCCCAGCAGCCCCATCAGCTCCGTGGAGAGGGTGGAGAGCGACCGCTCGTACTCCGGCGTGTGCTTCTCCATCTCCATCACCTGGAAGCCGTCTTCCGGGTGGAAGTTGCGCCGCCAGAACACGTGGTCGCGGAACGCCTCCAGCAGCAGCCGCTCGAAGACGTCCGCGTTCTCCCCCTTGGGCCCCAAAAAGATGGACGCGAGGTCCAGGGGAGCCTCGCGCCGGTAACCGCCGACATAGTCACTCATTCTCTGTGTCTCTGTGCCTCTGTGTGAGCCCCGTGGTTCACCCGCCCGTGCGCGGACCGTTGGGGCCCGTGACGTCGGATCTGGCGCTGTCCGCCTGCACGGCGGGATTGGTGGGCGCGGCCTGCTCGGCCGAGGCGGGGGCGCCGTCGGCGCCGGGCTCGTGGCGTGCGCACGCCGCGCAGAGCAGCAGGGCCAGGATCGTGTATCGCATCGTCGCTCCGGTTCAGTCGGGAAGGATCATCTTGCGGGCCCGCGCGAAGCTGGAGCCCAGCGTCACCACCCGCGACGAGGTCCCCCGCCCCGCCACCCGCCCGGCGTCCAGCGCGGCCAGGAAGCCGTCGCGCGTGGGCTGGAAGGGCGGCACCTCCACGTAGGCGGCGCCGATCTCGGCCAGGGTGTGCGCGTCGCTGCCGGCGCCCAGGCGCTTGCCGGCCCCGATCGCCCACGCCTCGCCCCGCTCGTTCAGCTCGCGGCGGAAGGTGCGTGCGTTGTGGGCCTCCACCACGTCCACCAGCTCCGCCAGCTCGTCCAGCAAATCCCCGGCCCCGTTGCGCCGCGTGTCGAAGGGGTGGGGGATGTAGACGATGCCGCCCTGCGCGCGGATGCGCTCGCAGGTCTCGCGGATGGGGGTGCCGCGCGGGATCTCCTCCGCCAGGAAGATGCCGATGACGTCCGGCCCTTCGCGCGTCTTCACCTCCTCGCCCACCAGGATGCGCTCCGGCGCCCGGTCGCGCAGGCGCAGGGCGCCTTCGAGACGGTCGTGGTCCGCGATGACCACGCGGCCGATCCCCCGCGCGTCCATGGCGGCCAGGATGCCCTCGGGCGAGTTGAGCGAGTCGGGCGAGTGGCGGGTGTGGACGTGCATGTCCACGCGGACGAGGTCAGCCACGCGCCCGCCGCTTCAGCTCCACCCACACCTCGCGGGCGCGCCGCTCCAAGTCCATCAGCGAGCCGTGGTTGGGGATCACGTAGTCGGCGCGGGCGCGCTTCAGCTCCGAGGGCATCTGCGCGGCGATCATCTGGCGCGCTTCGGCCGGGTCCAGCCCCCGGTCGGCCACCAGGCGGGCCAGGCGCACCTCTTCCGGCGCCTCCACCAGCACCACCGCGTCGAAGTCGTCCACCAGCCCCGCCTCGAAGAGGAGGGGGATGTCGCCCACCACCAGCGGCTCGCCGCGGCCGGCGGCCGCGCGGTACGCCTCGTCGCGCAGCTCGGCCACGGCGGGGTGCACGATGGCCTCCAGCCGCTCGCGCGCGCCGGGGTCCGCGAAGACGATGCGGCGCAGCGCGGCGCGGTCCAGCCCGCCCTCCTCGTCCAGCACTTTCCCGCCCCACTCGCGGGCGATGCTGGCGTGCGCAGGCGTCCCGGGCTCCACCGCCTGCCGCGCCAGCAGGTCGGCGTCCACCACCGTGGCGTCCAGCGAGCGCCAGATGCGCGCCACGGTCGACTTCCCGGAGGCGATGTTCCCCGTGAGGCCCACCTTCAGCATCTGCGCGCTCACCGGCGGGTGCCGCCGGTGCGCGGCTGGGGCGGGGAGACGATGTCGTCGGGCGTGCGGGGGCGGCGGTCCTTCCCCGCGGAGCCCACGATGTAGGTGCGCCGGTTCACCTGCAGGTAGAACGGCGTGCCCCAGGGGTCCAGCGAGGCGCCCTTCTTCACGTCGCGGCGGTCCACGAACGCGGCGAAGTCGCGCGGCGCGGGGATGCTGCGCCCCAGCGTCTCCTCCTCGTGCAGCAGGTCCACGATCTCGGTCACCCGGTTGCGCGCCGACCAGCTGTAGAACGGGTCCAGCGCGGGCGCCACGTGCGGCATCGCGCGCTCCCGCAGCGCCGGCACCAGGACTATGGCGCCGATGGCCAGGAGGAGGAAGCCGAGCAGCTTGGTCATGGGGAGACTCCGGGGTTGGATGCGGCCGCGCGGGGGACCGTCGGCGCGCCGCGGAGGGGAATGATCAGGCGGAGCGGACGAAGTGGTCCGCGCCGTCGGGCCCGGGCACGAGCTCCAGGCGCCCGGATGCCGCCAGGCGGTCCAGGTGCGCCCGCGTCTCGCGCAGGGCAAGCATGCGCGTGGACGTGGCCAGCTCGCGCCCGGGGTAGCGCCGCCCCACCACTTCCCAGGTGGTGGCGGGCCCCGCTTCCACGCAAGCGGCCACCGCCTCGGTTTCGGCCTCCGCCGCCGCGCGCAGCTCGCGGATGCGCTCCGGCCCCACGGGAGCGCCGTGGCCGGGGAGGATGGCGGCGGGCGCGAGCGCCGCCAGCCGGTCCAGAGCGGCCACGTAGTCCCCAACCGGGTCCGCGCGCTGGCGGTTCACTCCGAGCGTGGGGGTGATGCGGGGGAGCACCGCGTCGCCCGCGATCAGCACCCCATCCGCGGGGCGGAAGAGGGAGACGTGGCCGGCGGTGTGCCCCGGCGTCCAGATCCACCGCCACCCCCGCGCCCCCGGCAGCTCGCCGCCCTCGCCGTGCAGCGGCACGTCGGCGGCGACGGTGGGGGCCAGCCCCTGCGCGTCACTCTGGGCTGCCTCCACCAGGCGCACCATCTCCGCCGGGGCCCCGGCGCGGCGCAGCAGGCCGGCCCGGTACGCGGCCTCGCCCGCCGGATCGGCCGCGGCGGAAGCCATCCGCTCCGCGTCCAGCGCCCCCATGGCCAGCGGCGCCGGCGCGGCGCCCAGCGCGCGGGCGGCGAGCCCCACGTGGTCCAGGTGCATGTGCGTGACCAGGTGCAGCGCCACCCCGCCCCATCCGCCCGCGGCTTCGGCGACGCCGGCTGCCAGCGCCGCCCACGCCTGCTCGGTGCCGATCCCCCCGTCCACCAGCATCCACCGGCCCTCCTCCACGCGCACCAGGTACGCGTGCACCTCGCCCGGCCGGAACGGGAGCGGCGTGGTGATGCGCCAGACGTCCGGCGCGGCCGGGTGTGCGTGCAAGGGGTGCGGGGTAGAGGGTGTGCATCAAATATGGGCGCCGCGAGCCCCCTGGCAAGCCGCGCGTGAAGAAACGGAGGGGGAACGGGGAATGGGGGGAGGCATCTGGTGGCGTGCTGAAAGGGGGCCCTCACCCCCCCGACCCCCCTCTCCCAAACTGCTGGGAGAGGGGGGCGCACTCCGGCCACCCAGCCACGCCGGGCACCGCGAAAGGCACGGGTTGGGAGGGGCCACTTCGTCGCATCGGCGCGTGGAAATCGCCCCCTCTCCCGTTATCGGGAGAGGGGGTCGGGGGGTGAGGGCCCTCTCGGCACGCTCCAGTCCATCCCGCCGTTTCCCGTTCCCCAGTTGACGAGCCACACCTTGAGGCGGTAAAATCCTGGGTTATCCCGAAGAACTTCCGTACCGCCGCGGAGCTGACCCGACCCACCGTGCTGTGCCGCACCCGCTGCTGATCGATTCGTTCCGCACCGTCCCCGCGTTCCAGGCGCTGGCGGGCAGCCTGCCGCGCGCGGGCGGGAGCGCGCTTGCCCTGGGGCTCGCCGGCTCCGCCCCGCTCGTGCTGGTGGCGGCGCTTCACCGCGCCCGGCCCGAGCGCATCTGGACGCTGGTGGCCGCGGGCCCCGAGGCCGCCGAGCAGGCCACCGCGGACCTGGAAGCGCTCCTGGGCGAGGGCGCCGTCTTCCTGTACCCGCAACGCGAGTCGCTCCCGTACGAAGACGGCGAGCCGCACCTGGAGATCGGCGGCACCCGCGTGGAAGCGCTGGAGGCCCTCCTCTCCGGGCGCGCCTCGCTGCCGGTGACCACGCCGCGCGCGCTGCAGGAGCTGGCGCCCGCCGTGGAGGGGCTGGACGACCTGCGGCTGGAGATTCGCACCGGCGAGGAGGTGCC